>JADLHW010000069.1 GCA_020848615.1 Thermoleophilia bacterium | reverse complement strand
TGCGTATTCCGCTGAATCCGATCACCCATTCCGAGGTTTCCGATCACCTCGGATCGGAGGCCGCGGAGCGGCCGACGGAGGGGCGCTGGTCACCCCCTCGATCTCACCTCCTCTCGGTGCTGGGCGGGTAGTCTGACACGCCGCCGGTGTCGTCGGACGGCGCGCCGCGGGCAGGGTCATCCGTGTCTCCCCGGTCCCGTCGCGGGCGTCCTGGGCCGTCTGACGCGGTCGTTGCCCGGCCGGCCGGTCCGTCGCGGGCATCGGGAGGCGTCTGGACACGCCTGCGGGAGTCGCCCCGCAGCTCCAGGCGGTGGGCGCCGTGGACCAGGCGGTCCAGGATGGCGTCCGCGATGGTGGGGTCGCCCAGGGCCTCGTGCCAGTGGCCCACCGGCAGCTGGCTGGTGACGATGGTGGATCTCGTGCCCGAGCGGTCCTCGATCACCTCCAGCAGGTCCGCCGCCCTCTGGGCCGGCACCGGCTGGAGCCCGAGATCGTCGAGCAGCAGCACGTCGATCCTGGCCCAGGAGGCCATCAGCCGCGGCAGGCGGCCGTCCGCGCGCGCCAGCACCAGCTCGTCGAGCAGGCGCGGCACCCGCAGGTACAGCGCGGTGTGGCCGCGGCGGATGGCTGAGTGGGCCAATGCGCAGGCGAGGTACGTCTTGCCCACGCCGGTGGGCCCGGTGATCAGCACGGTGCGGTGCGCGGTCACCCAGTGCGCCTCGGCGAGCGACAGCACCGTGGCGCGATCGAGCCCTCGCGGCGTCCGCAGATCGAGGTCCTCGATGACCGCGTCGCTGCGCAGATGGGCCGCCTTGAGGTGACGCGCGAGCCGCCGGTTGTCGCGGTCCTGGACCTCCCGGTCCACGAGCAGACCCAGGCGCTCCTCGAACGAGAGCTGCGCGTAGTCGGGTCGCTCCAGCTGCTCCGCCAGCGCCCGGGCCATGCCCGACAGGGCGAGGGCGTGGAGCTTGTCGATCGTCGGCGCGATGAGCATGGACCTCCTCCTCACTCGTAGTAGCCGGGACCGCGCACGTTGGCGTGGTCCCCGATGGACATGACCGGCTCGCTGCCGGGCAGCGGCAGGGCGTCGAGCCCCGCCTTCAGGATCGACTCCACGCTGCGGTAGGACAGCGCCCGGACCGCGAGCGCCCGGGCGCAGGCGGCTTCGAGACGCGCGTCCCCGTAGCGCTGGCCCAGGCGCATGATCCCGAGGCATGAGCGGAAGCCCTGCTCGGGGTGGGGCCGGGACGCCATGACCTCGGTCACCAAGGCGGCGGTCGACGGCCCCGTCCGCTCCGCCCAGGCCACGATCCGGCCGGGCGTCCACTCCGCGTGGCGGCGGTGGGACTCGGGCATGTGCGCGTGGTCCGTGGTGAACGAGCGCTGGCGGGCCGAGCGGGGATGGCTGGCCACGCGGTGACCCCGATGGAGCACCTCGACCACGCCGGTCGTGACCCGGACGTCGCACACCTGGCCCACCAGCTGGTAGGGCACCGAGTACCAGTGGCGGTCGACCTCCACGTGGTAGTCGATGTTCACGGTGGCGGTCTTCCAGGTCGCGTACTCGTAGGGGACGCTGGGGAGCGGCCGCAGGGCCGGCCGGTCGAGTGTCTCCCACAGCTCCCGGCGGCTCCCCGGGAGCTTGCGGAAGGGACGCCGGTTCAGCCAGTCCAGACGCTCGCGGATGGCCACGTTCGCCTCGGCGAGCGAGAGGAACGTGCGGTGGCGGAGCGCGGCGACCACCCATCGGGTGGCCACCAGGACACCGGCCTCCGCCTTCGCCTTGTCCCTGGGCCTCGACGGACGGGCCGGGATGATCGCGCACCGGTAGTGGGCCGCCATCTCCTCGTAGGTCCGCTGCAGGTCGGGTTCGTAGCGGTGGGCCCGGACCACCGCGGTGCGCGGGTTGTCCGGGACGACGATCGCCGGGCTGCCCTCGAACCAGGTGAACGCGTGGACGTGGCCGCTGATCCAGTCGGGCAGCGCCTGGGAGGCGAACGCCTCGACGTAGGTGTAGCTGCTGGCGCCCAGGACGGCCACGAACAGGGATGCCTGCCATACCTCACCGGTCGCCGGGTCGGTGATGGGGATGGTGGCGCCCGCCCAGTCCACGAACAGCTTCTCGCCCGCGCGGTGCTCCTGGCGCATCACCAGGTCGAGCCGGCCCTGCCAGGAGCGGTAGAGGCGGCAGAACTGGGTGTACTGGTAGCCGTCGGGGTGATCGGCCTTGTACTCCATGTGCAGCAGCTGCAGGGTCACGCCCTTGCGGCGCAGCTCGCGATGGACGGTCCGCCAGTCGGGCAGCGGCCGGCCCGCCGAGGGTGGCGGTTCGGGCTTGGCGAACAGCCGGGCCTCGAGGCGCGCGTCGTCCAGGTCCGCGGGCAGCGGCCAGCCCAGACCCGCCCGCTCGGCACGGGCGAGATGGTCGGCGACCGTGGTGTAGGGGAGGCCCGTCGCCGCCGTCGCCTGGCGGCGGCTCAGGCCCTCGCCGATGACGAGGCGGAGGATCTCACGGATCTTGCGCATGGCGGAACGGGGGCGCGGCACCGGCATCGGTCCTCGAACGGATAAGTCGTCCGAGCCACGATGCCGACGCCCGCAACCCTCACGTCAG
>JADLHW010000068.1 GCA_020848615.1 Thermoleophilia bacterium | reverse complement strand
GCCCCGGGGAGGTCCGGGGTGCGTTCGCCGTCGAGGTACGGGACGAGCACGAGGCCGCCGGCGCCGGGCGGGGCGGCGAGGGCGAGGTCGCTCAGGCGGTCGAGGCCGACGCCGAGCAGCGTGGCGGTCGCGGTGAGCACGCGGGCGGCGTTGAGCGTGCACACCAGGGGGAGGAACCGGCCCGTGGCGTCGGCGAACCCGGCGACGATGCCGGACCCGTCGGCGCTGGGCCCGCCGGCGACGGCCATGGCGGTTCCGGACGTGCCGAGCGACACGACGATGTCGCCGGGCCCGAGGCCCAGGCCCAGGGCGGCGCCCATGTTGTCGCCGGTGCCCGGCCCCAGGACGATGCCGGAGGGGGTTTCGGCGACCGCCTCGCCGGGGGCGGCGACGCGCGGCAGGGCGGCGGCGTGGCCCAGCGCCCGGGTGAGCAGGTCGGTGCGGTAGGCGCCCGTGGCGGGAGACCAGTAGCCGGTGCCGCTGGCGTCGCCGCGGTCCGTGACCGCCACGACGCCGCCGGACAGGCGGCGGGTGAGCCAGTCGTGCGGCAGCATCACGCTCGCCACCCGGGCGGCGTGGTCCGGCTCGGCGCGGGCGAGCCAGCGGAGCTTGGTGACGGTGAACGACGCCACGGGGACGCTGCCCACCGCGTCGGCCCACGGCTGCCCGCCGCCGAGCTCGGCCACCAGGTCCGCGGCGTCGGGGGCGGACCGGGTGTCGTTCCACAGCAGCGCCGGGCGGATCACGGCCCCCGCGTCGTCCAGCACGACCATGCCGTGCTGCTGGCCGGCCACGCTCATCGCCGCGACGCCGTCCGTCACGCCGTCCATCGCGGTGGCGAGGGCCTCCCACCAGCGGTCCGGGGGGCACTCGGTGCCGTCCGGGTGCGGTGCCCGCCCCTCACGCACAACCTCGCCGGTGGCGGCGTCGCACACCACCACCTTCACCGATTGGGTGGAGGAGTCGACGCCGGCGACCAGCGGCACGGCGCTACTCCGCCGCGGCGGCCGCGGGCTCCCGGGCCGTCGCGCCCATCGCGGACGCGATGAGCTCGTACGACCGCATCCGCTCGGCGTGGTCGGGAACCATCGTCATCACCATCACCTCGTCGGCCGCGGTCTCCTCGGCCAGGCGGGTGAGCTCCCCGCCCACCGCGGCGGGGTCGCCCAGCACCTGGGCGCGCCGGTACCGGCGGATCTGGTCGAGCTCGGCCGGGTCGTAGCCGAGGCTCGCGGCGACCTCCGGCGGCTCCAGGGGACCGGGCCGTCCCTGGCGCAGGCGCAGCACGCCCAGCGCCATCGACCAGGCCAGCTCGCCGGCCCGCTCGGAGGTGTCGGCGCAGATCGCCGACAGGCCGAGGATCGCGTACGGCTCCTCCAGGTGCCCGGGCCGGAACCGCTCCCGGTACATCCGCATGATCTCCGTGGCGCCCTTGGGGTTCAGGTGCCGGGCGAACGCGAAGCCGGTGCCCATGGCGGCCGCCACCTGGGCGCCGTACTCGGACGACCCCAGGATCCAGATGGGCGGCAGCGGCACGTCCGCGGGCTCCGCGGCGACCGGCGCGAAGGGATGCCCGTCGGGGAAGCCCCCGCCGCCGAACGCCAGGAGCTCGGCGAGCTGGGTGGGGAAGTCCGGGGTCTCGGCGCCGCGGCGGATGGCGTACGCGGTGAGGCCGTCGGTGCCGGGCGCGCGCCCCAGGCCCAGGTCGATGCGGCCGGGGTGCAGGGCCTCCAGCACCCGGAAGGCCTCGGCCACGCGCAGCGGGCTGTGGTTGGGGAGCATCACCCCGCCGGCCCCCACGCGGATGCGGGACGTGCTCGCCGCGAGGTGGGCGATCATCACCTCCGGTGCCGGGCAGGCCATCGTGGGGGAGTTGTGGTGCTCGGCGACCCAGTACCGGTGGTACCCCAGCGCCTCGGCGCGGCGGGCCAGCCGGGTGGAGTTGCGCACCACGTCCCGGCTGGAGGCGCCGGCGGGGACGGGCGCCAGGTCGAGGACGGAGATCGGCAGCGGCATGCCCCGAGCGTAGCCGGGCACACCGCCCGATGCCGGGGTCATCCCGGGATCGCGCCGTCCTCGCCCAGCAGCGCCGAGGCCTCCTCCAGCGTGGTGTCCGGCCCGGGGACCACCAGGTCCGACCCGGTGAACTCGTCCACCGCGAGCGGCGTGCCCGCCCGGGCGATCGCCTGCGCCAGCCCGGTGAGCGCCGATTGGAGGGCCGCCTCGTCGCCGGCGGCCAGGGCCGCCTCCACCGCGTCGTCCGCGGCCTCAACCACGCCCATGTCGCCGTCCGCGAGGCGGAACTGCCCCACGCCGAGCACGCGGATGATCACGACGCACCTCCGGTCCGCGCGGTGCCGGTGCCGCCGCCGATCTCGGCCTTCAGGCGCTCCAGCTCCGCGTCCACGTTGCCGCCGGCCGGGGCGGACGCGGGCGCCGCGTCTCCGGCGGTCACGTCCTCCAGGCTCCCGGAGGCGATGAGCTCGTCGATCGCCTCCGCACGGGCCTGCATGTTCTGCAGGTCGTCCTCGGCCTTCGCGGCCGCGGCGCCCATCTCCGCCATGTCCTCCGACAGGCCGGTCACGGCCTCCCCCACCTTCACCTGCGCCTCCGCGGCGGAGTACTGCGCCTGGATGGTGTCCTTCTGGGTCCGGAACGCCGCGATGCGCGCCTCGAGCTTGGCCTGGGTGAGCGTCATCTTGTCCTGCTCGGCGACCAGTGCGGCGCGCTGGGCGGCCACCTGGTCGATCTGCCCCTGCACCCCCGCCCGGCGGGTGAGGGCCTGGCGGGCGAGGTCCTCGCGGCCCGCCTGCAGCGCCTCCTTGGCGTGGTGCTCAAGGGCGGCGGCGGTGCCAGTGAGCTGCTCCACCTGGATGTCCAGGCGCATGCGGCCGGCGGTGACGTCGGCGATCGACCGCTCCAGGGTCGCGAGCAGCGCCTCGCTGCGTTCCAGGGACGCGCTCATGAGCTCATCTGCGTCCCTGCCGTCCTCGGGCTTCGCCCGGTGCCGGAACACCGAGGTCATGCGGTCGAACAGTCCCATGGGGCTCCGTTTCCGCGGGGGTGACCGCGCGAGCCTAACCGGCGTGGGGCACGATCGGAACGCCGGATGCTTGCTCCGCGGGCCGCGCGCTGACACGCTCGCGCAATGCGAACCTCCATCCCCCGCCTCGCGCTCGCGGTCGCGGCCCTCGTGATGCTCATCGCGACCGGCCCCGCCGCGG
>JADLHW010000067.1 GCA_020848615.1 Thermoleophilia bacterium | reverse complement strand
TGACGCTGCCCGAAGCGTCATCGGCGGGATCCCCGGTGCCGAAGAGAGCCCAATATGCGACAAACCGGCGTCCGGACGCCCTCGCGGCGGGGTGCTCCGCACGTCCGGCAGGCGAATTTCGATCTGGAGTGACGCGTGTCCACGACTGAATCCACCGTCCACGTCCTGCTCCCCGAGCTCGGGGAATCGGTCACGGAGGGCAGCATCGTCGAGTGGCGGGTCGCCGAGGGCGACACCGTCGCCGCCGGCGACACCCTGCTCGACCTGACGACCGACAAGGTGGACGTGGAGGTGCCCGCACCGGTGGGCGGTGTCGTGGTTCGCATCGTCGCCGCCGCGGGCGACACGGTGGAGGTCGGGGCCGTCCTCGCCGAGATCTCGCCGGACGGGTCGGCCCCCCCGCCCGCCCCCGCCCCCGCCCCGGAGCCGGCCGCCGCAGGCGCCGCCCGGGAGTCCGCCGCCGCGGTGGCCGAGGCGCCGCCGCCGCCGGCGCCCGCCGCCGCCCCGCCCGCCGCGGGCGACGGGGAGCTCTACCCGGTGCGCCTGCCGGAGATGGAGTCCATCGTCGAGGGCACGATGGTCGAGTGGTACAAGCAGCCCGGCGACGCCGTCCGCCAGGACGAGGACCTCGCCGAGATCTCGACCGACAAGGTCGACGCGCCCGTGCCCTCACCGGTGAGCGGCGTCCTGCACAGCATCCTCGTGCAGCCCGGCGACAGCTTCGAGATCACCGATCCCATCTGCCTCATCGCGGTGGGCGACGGCGCCGCCGCCGCCGCACCGGCCCCCGGGGCCCCGGCCGCAGCCGCCCAGGCGCCCGGCGTCCCGCCGGCGGACGCGGACGGCCCGCCGGCCACGCCGGTCGCGCGCCGCCTCGCCGCGACGCGCGGCGTCGAACTGCCGGGCGTCGCCGGCAGCGGCCCTGCCGGGATGATCCGGAAGGGCGACGTGGAGCGCGCCATCGCGACGGGCGGCAACGGCGCCGGCCCGGCCGCAGCCGCCCAGGCCCCCGCCGCGGCCGGCGAGGAGGCCGTCCTGCTGAAGGGCCCGTCCGCGGTGCTCGCCAAGTACATGGACGAGTCGCTCACCGTCCCCACCGCCACCAGCTTCCGCACCGTCCAGGTGGGCACCCTCGACGGGCAGCGCCGCCAGATCAACGCGGATCTCGCCGCCGAGGGCCGCAACGAGAAGCTCAGCTTCACGCACCTGGTGGCCTGGGCGATCGTGAAGGCCGCCCAGCGCTGGCCCGTGATGAACACCGGCTTCGAGCGCACCGACGGCAAGCCCCACGCCCTGCGGCGCGACGGCGTGAACATCGGCCTCGCGGTGGACGTGGAGCGCAAGGACGGCAGCCGGGCCCTCATGGTCCCGGTGGTGAAGAACGCCGGCGCCCTGGGCTTCCGCGGCTTCCGCGACGCGTTCGACGACCTGGTGAAGCGCACCCGCACCGGCGGGATCACCCCCGACGAGCTGCGCGGCGCGACCGTGAGCCTCACCAACCCCGGCGGCATCGGGACCATCGCGTCGGTGCCGCGGCTCATGGCCGGCCAGGGCACGATCGTCGCCACCGGGTCCATCGCCTTCCCGCCCGGCTTCGGCCGGGTCGCCTCCGAGCGGCTGAAGGAGCTGGGGGTCGAGAAGGTCATGACCATGACCTCCACCTACGACCACCGCGTGATCCAGGGCGCGGAGTCCGGCGGGTTCCTCGCCACCATCGACGCCTTCCTGGAGGGCGACGAGGGCTTCTACGACGAGGTCCGCCAGAGCCTCGCCCTCGCCCCCGCCCGCCCGGAGCCCGCCGCGGCCTCGGTCCCGGCCGCCGCCCCCGCCGCCTCCGGCGCGCAGACCGTGCCGGACATGGACCTGGTGGCGTGGACCGCCGCCGCGATGTCGGTGGTGAAGGCCACGCGCAGCCACGGACACCTGAAGGCCACCCTCGACCCGCTGGGCTCCGTCCCGCCGGGCGACCCGGCCCTCGAACCCGCCACGGTGGGCCTCACGCCGGAGATGATGGCGCGGATCCCCGCCTCGGTGCTGCGGGTGAACGTGCCGGGGGACAGCTTCCTCGCCGCCCTGCCGAACCTGCAGGCCGCCTACTGCGGGAACATCGCGTACGAGGTCGAGCACATCTCCTCGCACGAGCAGCGCCTGTGGTGGCGCAAGCAGATCGAGAGCGGTGCGATGGCGAACCCCATGTCGCCGGAGCGCCGCGTGGCCGTGCTGGAGCGGCTCGTGCAGGTGGACGCCTTCGAGCGGTTCCTGCGGCGCCAGTTCCTGGGCCAGAAGACCTTCTCGATCGAGGGCGTGGACACCATGGTGCCCCTCACCGACGAGATCATCGAGCTGGTCGCGGAGACCGGCGCGGAGGAGGTCGTGCTCGGCATGGCCCACCGCGGCCGGCTGTCGTTCATCACGCACGTGGTGGGCCGTCCCGTGGAGTCGATCCTCGCCGAGTTCGAGGGGCACATCGAGTTCCACGAGGAGGACGAGGACCAGGAGTTCCACACCACCGCCGGCGACGTGAAGTACCACCTGGGCGCCGAGGGCACGTTCGTGACCCGCGCCGGCCGGCCGGTGACGGTGACCCTCGGGGCGAACCCGAGCCACCTGGAGCAGGTGAACGCGGTGGTGGAGGGCTCCACCCGCGCCCGCCAGACCGACCGCCACGACGCGGTTGCCCGCATCGACCCGAGCGTCGCGGTGCCGGTCGTCATCCACGGCGACGCGGCGTTCAGCGGCCAGGGCGTGGTGGCGGAGACCCTGAACCTGCAGGGCCTGCGCGGCTACACCACCGGCGGCACCATCCACGTCATCGCGAACAACCAGATCGGCTTCACCACCGACCCCGAGGACTCGCGCAGCACCCACAACGCGAGCGACCTGGCCCGCGGCTTCGACGTGCCGATCATCCACGTGAACGCCGACGACGTGGAGGCGTGCCTGCTGGCCGGCCGCCTGGCCGTCGCGTTCCGGGCGACGTACAACCGCGACGTACTGATCGACCTCATCGGGTACCGGCGTCTCGGCCACAACGAGGTGGACGAGCCCGCCTACACCCAGCCGGTGATGAGCAGCACCATCAAGGCGCATCCGCCGGTGAGCAAGATCTACGGCCGCCGGCTCATCGAGGACGGCCTCATCACCGAGGACCGCTTCAACGAGATGCTCTCCTCCGCCGAACGGCGCATGAGCGAGGCCCACCGCGCCGTCGCGGCCGAGCCGCCCGCCCACGACGAGCCCCCGCGCATCATCACCCAGCCGCCGGTGGAGACCGCCGTGGGCGAGGAGATCCTGCTCGACCTCAACGAGCAGCTCATCACGGTGCCCGAGGGCTTCACGGTCCACCCGAAGCTCAAGCCGCAGCTGGAGCGCCGCCGCCAGGCGATGGGCGCCGAGGGCGGCATCACCTGGGCGCACGCCGAGGCCCTGGCATACGCCGCGCTGCTCACCCAGAACGGCGTGCCGATCCGCCTCACCGGCCAGGACGTCGCCCGCGGCACGTTCAGCCAGCGCCACCTGGAGCTGCACGACGTCGGCGAGGGCGAGACCTGGACGCCGCGCACCGGCCGCACCCACATCCCCATGCAGAACCTCCGCGGGGCCGGCGGCTCGTTCGAGCTCCACAACAGCCCGCTGTCGGAGGCCGCCGCGATGGGCTTCGAGTACGGCTACAGCACCCGCGCCTCCGAGGCCCTCGTGCTGTGGGAGGCCCAGTACGGCGACTTCGTCAACGGCGCCCAGATCATGATCGACCAGTTCATCGTGAGCGGCCGGGCGAAGTGGGGTGAGCGGTCCCGCCTCACCCTGCTGCTGCCCCACGGGTACGAGGGCAACGGCCCGGAGCACAGCTCCGCCCGCCTCGAGCGGTTCCTGCAGCTCGCCGCGGAGGACAACATCCGCGTGGCGAACTGCTCCACCGCCGCCCAGTACTTCCACCTGCTGCGCAAGCAGGCGCTCACCGACCGGCAGCGGCCGCTCATCATCTTCACGCCGAAGAGCCTCCTGCGGCTCAAGAGCGCGAGCTCGGCCCTGTCGGAGCTCACGAGCGGCTGGTTCCACCCGGTGCTCGACGACCCCCGGACCACCGACCACGCCGCGGTGCGGACCCTGCTGCTGTGCTCCGGCAAGGTGTACCACGAGCTGCAGGCCCACCCGGCGCGCGAGGACCGCGCGGACGTGGCCGTGGGCCGGGTTGAGATGCTCTACCCGTTCCCGGAGAAGGAGCTCGGCGACCTGCTCGCCAAGTACCCGAACGCCGAGCGCGTGGTGTGGGTGCAGGAGGAGCCGCAGAACATGGGCGCCTGGGACTACATCCACCCGCTGGCCACGGACCGGCTGGGCATCGCCCTGGGCTACGAGGGCCGCGACCGGCGGGCGAGCCCGAGCGAGGGGTACCCGCAGGCGCACCAGGCCGAGCAGGAGCGCCTGCTCGCCGCCGCGCTGGACCCGGACCGGGAGTGACCGTGACGTGGCGGCGCCTGGGCCCGGCCGTGCTGGCGGGCCCGGACGCCGTCGCCCTCCCGCAGGCGCTCCTGGACGGCATGTCGCCGTCCGGGACGCCCGTGGCGTCGTGGTCGTCCGTCGCCCGCACGGCGCTGGTGCTGGGCCGCGCCGCGCGGGACCCCGTGCTCAACCTCCCGGCCGCGGGGCGTCTGGGCGTGGACGTGGTGCGGCGCCGCTCCGGCGGCGGGCCGGTGCTGTGGGACGCCGAGCTGGTGTCCCTCGACGTGGTGCTGCCGCCGGGCCACCCCCTGGCCGGCCGGGACCTGGCGATGGCGTACCGGTGGATCGGCGAGGCGGTGGCCGAGGGCATCGCGACGCTGGGCGTGCCGGTGCGGGTGGTGGGCGTCGAGGAGGCCCACGCGGCCCAGCGCCGCGGGGACGCCGCCGCGGTGCGCGCGGCGCGGGCGTGCTTCGGGGGGTTGTCGCCGTTCGAGGTGGTGGGCCCGGACGACCGGAAGGTCGTGGGGCTCAGCCAGGTGCGGCGCCGCACCGGCGCCCTGTTCCAGTGCGGGGTGCCGTTGTCGTTCGACGCCGCCCTGCTGGCGGAGCTCCTGGAACCGGACGCGGCGGAGCGCGATGCCCTCACCCGGGCCCTGGACGGCGCGGCCACGGGCCTGCGGTCGTGGCTGCCCGCGGTGACCCGCGAGGACCTCGTGGAGGCGGTGGAGGCGTCGCTGGAGCGCAGGGAGGGCGTGCGGCTGGCGCCCGGCGCCCCCGTCTGAGGTCAGCCGGCGCGCACCGCGACCGACACCGCGAAGTGGCCGCGGTCATCGGTGTGCCACTCCAGCGGGTCGAGGCCCGCCCGGCGGTACATCCCCTCGGCGGTCTCCCGGCGGAACTTGCAGCACAGCTCCGTGACGATCTCCTCGCCCGCCGCAAAGGCCACCTCCATGCCCAGGCCCCCGAGGCGGACGCGCACGGGCTCCGCTGCGCGCAGGCGCATCTCGACGCGCTCCAGCCGCGGCCGCCACACGGCCCGGTGGTCCCAGGCCTCCGGCACGAAGTCCGCGGCGAGCTCCCGGTTGACCACCCTGAGGATGTTGCGGTTGAACTCGGCGGTGACCCCCGCCGCGTCGTCGTACGCCCGGCGGATGCGCTCGGGGTCGCCGCCCACGATGTCCATGCCCATCAGCAGCGCGTCACCCGGTTCCAGCAGGCCCGCGAGGTGGCGCATGCACGCGTCGCGGTGCCCGGGCGGGAGGTTGCCGATCGTGCCGCCGAGGAACGCCACCAGGCGCCGCCCGCCGGGGGGCCGCGCCGGCACCCGGTCGAGATGGCGCTCGAAGTCCCCGGTACGCCGCTGCGAGCATTCCCGCCGCGTCGAGCAGCACCGGCGGGCACACGTCCACCGGCAGGTACCGGCGCAGCAGGCCGGCGGCGGCCATCGCGTCGAGGATGACCCGGGTCTTGCGGGACGAGCCGGACCCCAGCTCCACCAGCTCGGTGGGCCGCAGCCGGTCGACCACCCCGGGCATCTCGCGCCGCAGGATCCCCAGCTCCGTGCGTGCCTGGTAGTACTCGGGCAGCTCGGTGATCCGCTCGTACAGGTCGCTGCCCACCGTGTCGTACAGGTACTTGGGCGGCAGGAACCTGGGGCTGGCGGACAGCCCGTCCCGCACGTCGGCGGCGAGCGAGTCCATGGCGCCGGCGGCCCCCAGGTGCACGTCGAGGCGGTACGGCCTGGGCATCCGCGTGCGGCGCGGCCGGAGGGTCGTGCTCATGCCCCGCCGTCCCAGGCCAGCCGCAGGCCCGCGAAGATCTGGCGCCGCTGCGGCAGGTCCCAGTTCCTGAAGCCGCGGGACGCCACGTGCTCCTGGGTGGCCCAGGAGCCGCCCTTCAGGACCCGGTACCCGCCGCGGAAGAACACCTCCGCGTACTCCCGGTACGGGAAGGCCCGGAAGCCGGGGTGACCGTCGAACTCCGTGGCGGTCCACTCCCACACGTCGCCGAGGACCGCCCGGCACCCGGCGTCGCTCACCCCCGGCAGCGTGCCGGCGGGCAGCGGGCGGAAGCTCGTGGCGCCGAGGTTCCACGACGCGGACCCGGCGACCGCGCCGGCGGCGGCGCGCTCCCACTCGGCCTCCGTGGGCCGGCGCGCGCCTGCCCACCGGGCGTACGCGTCGGCCTCGAACCACGACACGTGGCACACGGGCTCGGAGGGGTCGACGGCCCGCTCGCGCTCCAGGTCCCGCATCGCCCAGTCGTCGTCGGCGTCGCGGAACCAGAACGGCGGGGCGGTGGCGTCCTCGGTGGCGCGCCAGTCCCACCCCGCGGGGGTCCACAGCTCGGGCCGGTCGTATCCCCCGTCGGCGATGAAGGCGATCCAGTCCCCGCACGTCACGGGGTCCCGGGCGATGGTGAACGCCGGCAGCGTCACCTCGTGGGCGGGGCGCTCGCAGTCGTACGCGAAGCCGTCGCCCGCCGTGCCCACGACGGCCGGCCCGTGAGGGATGGCGATGCGCGCCGGCCCGGCGGGCGGCGCCGGGGCCGGGGGGCCGCCGGCGGGACGCACCGGCACGTACGCGCCGGACCCGGCGAGCGCCATGCCCTGCAGGATCGTCTCGGCATGCTGGGCCTCGTGCCCGGCGACCAGCCCGAACACGAACCCGTGGTGCGCGAGGGGGTCGCGGGCGTCCCCGAGGCGACTTCGCCCCAGTGCGTCGAGGGTGCGCTCGCGGGTCGCGGCCAGGTAGGCGCGGGCCTGCGGCGGCGTGAGGATGCGGATGCTGGTGCGCACGGCCCGGGGCGTCTCGAAGGCGTCGTAGGCGGCCTGCAGCTCGGGGTGCAGGGACGCGCCGCCGGCCAGCCGGCAGCACACCCACAGCTCCTCGTAGGCGGCGATGTGCCCCAGGTCCCACACGGGCGGGCTCATGATGGGCGTCGCGGTGCGGGTGAGGGCCTCGTCGTCGAGGGGCGCGACGATGCGGTCGGTCGCGGCGCGGACCTCGGTGAGCCGCCGCGCGATGACGTCCGTCGTCGCCATCGCACCACCGTCGGGATCCGGCGGGCGCCGCGCCGTGAGATGTCCCACGCCGGGTGCGGCGGCCGGCGGCGGGGTGCTGGTCCGGTGCATACCGATGGCTTCGCACGCACCGGGGGCGCCGGATCACCCCGCCGGGCGTCTCCCGGCGGGCGATGTGAGATTCCTCACGGGATGGTGCTCACCGCCACGCCGGGGGCGAGGTCCTCGGCGCCGAGGGACCCGTCGCGGATCTCGTCGGCGCCGATGCCGTCCTCGAGCCGCCGGATGAGGGCCTCGGCGCGCCGGAGGGCGGCACGCGAGATGCGCTGGTTGGTGCGCATCTGCGCGACCGACACCCGCACGCGGCGCGGTTCGGCCGGCGTGATCACCGTCGCCGTGGATCCGGTCTCCGACGGCCCCGCCGGCACGTACAGCGGCCGGAAGCCGGACACCAGCTGCGCCCTGCCGACGGCCCCGTCGGCGATGTCCGCCCCGGTGAGGCCCGCGTTCAGGCGCGCCTCCACCGCGGCCACCCTGCGCAGGGCGGCCTGGGCGATGCGCTGATCGGCGAGCATCCTGGCGGCGGTGAGGTGCATCCGCGCCGGGGCCTCCGCGACCGCGGGCGGGATCGCCACGCGCCGCGGGCCGGGATCCGTGACCGCCGTGGCCACGCCGGTGTACCCGGTGACCGTGCCGGTCCGGAATTCCCGCGGCCCGATCGCGGCCTGGCACAGGTCCTGCGACCGCACGCCGGCCGCCAGCCACGCCTGCACGCCCTGGGCGCGCCGCAGCGCGGCGAGGGCGATGCGGCGGTTGGTGCGCAGCTGGGCCTCGGTGAGGCGCACGCGGCCGGCCGGCGATGCGGGCACCGGGGCCGGCGGCAGGGTGCGGCACCGGGCGGCCGAGGGGTCCGAGGCGGCCCCGCCGGAGAGCACCCGGACATACAGCCTGCCCCATGCCGTCCAGCTCGCGTGGCCGCCCGGCCAGGCGAGCCATGCGACCAGGAACCGGTTGGACGCGGGGTCGTACGCGATGGTGCTCTCCCGGGTCCGCTCGTCGGCGGGCGCGCCCTCGGACACCCCGAACGCGGGTCCCACGACGTCGCCGGCCACCGCCAGCGCCGCGACCTGGACGTCCTCGGACGGGGTGCCCCCGTCGGCGGTGAGCAGCACCTCTCCGCCGCGCGTGCCGGTGGCCAGCGCGACGGTCTCCACCTCGCGGGACCCGTCGCCGGAGGCGGCGACACCCGTCACGGGCCGGTCGTCGGCGCCGATCTCGGCGGCCCGCCCGTCCAGTCGCTGCACGATGGCCTCCGCGGCGACCCCGGTGCCACCCGGCCACGCCACCACGTACTCGTCGTCCCGTGCCACGTGCGTGACCGCGGGACCGCCGTACACACTCGCCCGCGGTGCCGATCCGGGGGCGGAGACCGCCCGGCCGTCGCCCAGGGGCGTCCCGTCCGCGGCGAGCCGCCGGACGTGGACGCGGGACCGGGCCCGCCAGGCCACCAGGTACTCGTCGTCCACCTCGTTCCAGGTGGCCGTGGTGTCGGCCGGGCCCTCGAGCTCCTCGGTGGCGGCACCGTCATCCGACACCCGCACGTCGGGGCCGTGCTCGGCGCCGTCCGGGCCGATGCGCTGCGCGAAGACCTCCCGCCCGCCGGACTCCGACACGGCGGCCCATGTGACCAGGTACTCCCCGGTGCGGCCGTTCACGGCGAGGCCGGGCAGCCCGACGCTCCCCGTCGGCGCCGGGTGCTCGCCGAACGCGACCGGGGCGGCGGTGACGCCGTCGCGCGAGACGCGCACGAGGCCGTCGAGGGTGAGGAACGCGAACTCGCCGGTCACCGGGTTCGACACCAGCGGCCCCATCCTGCCGTCACCCAGGCGGAACGCCGGCCCGATGGCGTTCCCCGACGTGTCGACGAATCGCCCGAACAGCCGCTGCGGGCTGCCGGTGAACGCCCCTCCCAGGGTGTTCTCGGACCAGGCGACCATGAACCTGCCGCCCCGGGCGTCCCATGCCGCCGCGGGGCGGGTGATGGAGATGCCGGAGTCGTCTCCCAGCTCCGCCAGGAGGTTCGCGCCCGACGCGGGGGCGATGGCCGCGGCGGGGGCGGCCGTGGCGGTGGCCGCGAGGCACGAGCAGATGAGCGCACGTCGGATCACGTGGGGGCGGGCCTTCCGTGTGGGGGTTCGGCGCCCGAGCGTACGCCCGGGTGCCGCATGTTTGCGCGCGGCCCGGAGATCGCCAACCGCGGCCCGCCCCCGCGCCCCCGGTGCGGGGCGCGGGGGCGCCCGCGGCTAAGGGGTGGTGCTGAGCGCCAGGCCGGGGGCCAGGTCGGCGGCGGTGAGCCCGCCGTTCCTGACCTCCTCCGGGCCGATGCCCTCGCCCAGCCGGTGGATCAGCTCGTTCGCGCGCTTCACCGCGGCCTGGCTGATGCGCTGGTTGATGAGCAGCTGGTTGATGCTGAGCGTGACCTTGCCGGGGTCCCCGGGGCTCGGCGGCGCGATGCTGGTGACGCTCGCCGTCACCGGTGTCGTGACCGGCGTGAACAGCACCGTCGTGCCGGCCTTCAGCTGCGACCGGCCGACCTGGCCGTCCTTCACGTCCCCACCCGTGAGCCCTGCGTCGAGGCGCGCCTTCAGCGCGTTGAGGCGCCGGATCGCCGCCTGGCTGATGCGCTGGTTGATGAGCAGCTGGTTCACGGTGAGCGTCACCTTGGAGGGGTCACCCGCAACCGCGGGCGGAATCACCACCGGGCGGGGATCCGGCTGCGCGTGGGTCGTCGGCAGCCCGGTGAACCCGCCCACCGACCCGGGGACCAGCTCCTCCACGCCAAGGGCGGCCTGGCACAGGTCACGTGACTCCACCCCGTCGTCGATCCACGACTGCACGCCGTTGGCCCGGCGGATCGCGGCCTGGTCGATGCGCTGGTTGATGAGCAGCTGATTCACGCTGAGCGTGATCTTCGACGGGTCGCCCTCCGGCGGATCCGCCAGTGGCGGGATCGCTCTGCACAGCGTCGCGGCCAGCGCGACCGGCGTGCCGCCCTGGTACCGCACGGTGGAGATCTCGGACTTGCCCGGCGCCGGGGGCGCGAGGGTCCCGGCGGCTTCCCACGCCACGACGAACTGGCCGGCGCCGCTGTCGAAGGCCAGTGCGGAGTGCTCGGCCAGCGTCCCCGCGGCGTCGGTCGCCGGGGTCACCGACACCCGCGTATCGCCGTCGATCTCCGTTCCCGCAGACGCCATTCGCTGCGCGAACACCTCGACCTTGTCCGCCGGGAGGGTGGGGTTCGTGCCCGACCACGTGACGAGGAGCTCCCCGGCGCGGACGTCGGCCGCGACGGCCGGGTCCCGCGTGAGGGTGATGTCGACGTACGGGCCGGTCTCGGACACCCGCTGGTCGTCCGGGCCGGTCTCGGCCCCATCGGAGGTGAGCGCCTGCGTGAAGACCTCCCGCGCGCTCCCGGTCGGCGGCCCGTCGTTGTGCGCCAGCCAGGCCACCAGGAATCGGTCGCCGACCGGGTCGTAGGCGATGTCCGGTTCCGTCGACGCGAACTCGTTGTCCCCAGGTGTCCCGGCCTCACTCACCCGCCGGTCGTCGGTGCCCGTCTCGGCGCCGTCACCGGTGAGGCGCTGGACGTGGATCTCGTAGTCGCGCGCAACATGCCCACCGGTGTCGTCGTCGGCGCTCCAGGCGACCATGTAGGCGTCGTGCCGCTCGTCGTATGCCACCGCGGGGTCCGACGCACTGAACGCCGCGTCCCCGTCAGGCCCGGCCGACGAGATGCGGAGGTCGTCGGGTCCCGTCCCGGCACCGTCCGGCGTGACGCGCTGGACGTACACCTCCTCTTCCCCGGTCGTCGTCTCCCGGCCGGCCCACGCCACGAGGTACTCGTCGCGGGTCGGATTCCACGCGATGTCGGGGAGATCGGCGAGCCCGGCGCCATCCGCGCCCATCGTCGAGATGCGGACATCGCTCCCCAGCGGCGTCCCGGCGGCGCTCACGCGGTGGACGTGGATCTCGGTCTCATCGGCGGACAGGGCCACCGCGAAGGCGACCATGAACTCGTTGCGGCGCGCGTTGTACGCCACGGTCGGGTCGGAGGCCACGCGCCCGGGGTCGGAGATCTGGAGCTCGGTGCCCAGCGGCGTGCCCGCCCGGTCCACAAGGCGCCCGAAGACGCCCGCACGGGCCGCGGATGCACGGGTCCACACCATCAGGTGCTGCCCGGTGCGCGGGTTCTCGGCGACGGCGGGCTCGTACGCGTTGATCGCGCGGTTCGCGTCATCCCCGGAGAAGGAGACCCGCTGCTGCGCGCCGACGGGTCCGGCCGCGGACGCCGGGAACGCGCTCAGCGCGACCGCTCCGGCACCCAGCAGGCACGCGACGCGCGCGGAGCGGAGGGTGAGTGAACGAGGGGATCGGATCATCTGGAGTCCCTTCCGGTGCGGTGCCCCGCCCGATGGAGGGCGGGGCACCTGGGGCAGGTCAGGGGGTGGTGCTGAGCGCCAGGCCCGGGGCCAGGTCGGCGGCGGTGAGCCCGCCGTTCCTGACCTCCTCCGGGCCGATGCCCTCACCCAGGCGGTGGATCAGCTCGTTCGCGCGCTTCACCGCGGCCTGGCTGATGCGCTGGTTGATGAGCAGCTGGTTGATGCTGAGCGTGACCTTGCCGGGGTCCCCGGGGCTCGGCGGCGCGATGGTCGTGACGCTCGCCGCCGGGGCCGAGGTGAGCAGCGGGACGTACAGCACCGTGGTGCCGGCCTTCAGCTGGGCGCGGCCCACCGCGCCGTCGTCGATGTCCCCGCCCGTGAGCCCGCCGTCGAGCCGGGCCTTCAGCGCGTTGAGGCGCCGGATCGCCGCCTGGCTGATCCGCTGGTTGATGAGCAGCTGATCGACCGTGAGGGTCACCTTCGACGGGTCGCCCGGCTGGGCGGCGGGGATCTGGACGGGACGGGGGTCGGGCGGCCCGTAGGTCCCGGGCACCCCGGTGTACCCGCCGGCGGAGCCGGCGTACAGCTCCTCGGCGCCGAGGGCGGCCTGGCACAGGTCGCGCGATTCGACGCCGGCGTCCAGCCAGCTCTGCACGCCGTTCGCCCGGCGGATCGCCGCCTGGTCGATGCGCTGGTTGATGATGAGCTGATCGACGCTCAGGGTGATCTTGCTGGGATCGCCCTTCGGCGGGTCGGCCAACGGTGGCAGCACCTTGCACTGCTGCGCCGCCACCGTCGCCGGCGTGGCGGCCCCGAACCGGCGGACGTACCCCTCGGTCTTGCCCGGCACCAGCGGCGCGACGTTGGAGGTCCCGCTCCACGCCACCAGGTACTGGTTGCCGTTCGCGTCGTAGGCGGCGTACGGGAAGGCGCCCGCGGCGACCGCGGCGCCCTCATCCGGCATGTTGGAGATGCGCATGTCGTTGCCGTCGAGCTCGGCCCCGGTCGCGCTGAGCCGCTGCCCGTGGATCTCGACCTTCGCCGGCGGCCGCGGCGCGGCGTCCTCGTTCGCCGCCCACGTCACCAGGTACTCGTTCGCCCGCGAGTTGACGACGACGTTGGGGAAGTCGGCGAGGAAGGTCGCGCTGCCGCTGCCGCCCATGTCGGAGATGCGCTGGTCGTCGGTGCCGACCTCGTTGCCGTCGTACGAGAGCCGCTGCACGAAGATCTCGGTCTCGTCGTCGACCATCCCCCCGCGGTTGTCGTCGGACGACCAGGCCACCAGGTACTCGTCGGTCGCCGCGTTGTAGGCCACCGACGGGCGGGCGGCGTCGAACGCCGGGTTCCCGGTTCCGCCCATCTGGGAGATGCGCTTGTCGTCGGTGCCCACCTCCGCGCCGTCCCCGGAGAGGCGCTGCGCGTAGATCTCGTCCTCCGCCAGGATGTTCCCGGTGTCGTCGCCGGACCAGGCGACGAGGTACTCGTCGTGGCGCTCACCGTAGGCGACGGTCACCCACCGGGCCTTCGAGATGGTGTTGCCGTTCGGCCCCATCGTCGAGATCCGCTGGTCGTCGGTGCCAACCTCGGTGCCGTCGGCGGCGAGCCGCTGCACGAACACCTCCTGCTCCTCGTCCACCAGCGGCCCGCGCGCGTCGTCCGCGACCCAGGCGGCGAGGTACTCGTTGCGCGTGACGTTGTAGGCGATCTGGCCGTTCTCGACCTGGAAGTTCGCGTTGCCGTCCGGACCCATCGTCGAGATGCGGATGTCGTCGGTGCCGATGACGGCGCCGGCGGCGCTCACGCGGCGCACGAACGCCTCGGACTCCACGGCGCCGCCGCCCTTGGCGAACAGCACCATGTACTCGTTCGAGCGGGGGTTGTAGACCACCCCGCCCACGCCGATCGCGGCGGTGCCGCTCGAGATGGCGAACTCCGACCCCACGGCGGTGCCGTTCGCGTCGAGCAGGCGCCCGGCGATCGTCCTGCCGGCGGGGGTGTCGCGCAGCCACACCGCCAGGTGCTGCCCGGCGCGCGGGTTGTGCGCGACGTGCGCGCCGGCGCCGTCACGGGTCGCGTCGGTGTCGGCGCCCGTGAACGAGATGCGCGATTGGTCGCCCAGCGGGGTGACGGCGGCGGCCTGTGCGCAGGTGAACGCGACGACGCCGGCGCCCAGCAGACAAGCGAGGCGGCGGAAGCGGCGGGTTGCGGATCGGGTGGTGATGGTGCTGGCCATGGTCGGTCTCCTTGTGCCCTGGGGTGACTGCGATGGCGTGCACCATCTCGACCGTTCGTGAAGCGCCTCCTGTGGTGGCTGTCAGCTTCTTGTCGCGGAGTGTGTGCGCACAACCGCCATGACGCCCGAATTGTGAGAACCGCGAAAGGGCCGTGTTCGCGATCCGGTCGCGGAACCCCCTGTCACCGGGCGAGTCCCGCCGCACGGAGGGCGGCGAGGCGCACGGGCCCCAGGCCCGGCGCGGGGAGGTCCGCGGGGTCCGCGGCCCACCGGAGCTCCGCGACCTCGGCCGGGTCCGGCCGGAACCGCGTGGACGGGTCCACCGGGATGCGCAGCACCAGGGTCGCGCCGCTCGGCGCGGGGCCCACGGTGAGCCACCGGCCGTCCGGCGCTGAGAGCGAACCCGGCGGGCAGCCGAGCTCCTCGTGCGCCTCCCGGAGGGCGGCGGCCTCCGGGTCCTCGCCCGGGTGCCACGCCCCCGCGGCGGTGATGTCCCACCGCCCGCCGAACGCCACGCCCCCGGACCGCAGCTGCCACAGCGACCGGCCGGCGCCGTCGTGCAGGAGCACCGCGACGGCGACGATGCCGCGCCCCTCCGGGAGGTCCGCGACGCCCTCCCGCTGGACGACGTTCCACGCGTACGTCGCCCGGTACCAGGCGATGCCGTCCGGCCCCGCGGCGACGGGGACCCCGATGGGCCCGTCGAACATGCCGCGTGCCGGCAGCTCCGCCCGCACCCGCGCCAGCGCGGCGGCGAGCCCGGGCCCGGGTGCCGGGGCCGGCACCTCGGTGAGGGCGGGCGCGCGGTCGAGGCCGTGGGCGCAGCAGCCGTCGCCCAGCGGGATCATCAGTACACCGGCGTGTCGTCGCCCGCCACGAAGCCCAGCAGGATCCAGAACAGCACGATGAACACCAGGGCCACGATGATCGCGACGCGGAGGATCCCGTAGCCGGTGAGGTGCCCGTGCTCGCGGCGCTCCTCCCGCACGATCTGCCGGGTGTCCCACGCCACCTTGCCCAGCACGCCGAGCACCGCGCCGATGACGAGCACCAGGATGACGACGCCCTCCACGCTCAGGCTCCCGGGGTGACGGGATACCCCACCGCGGGCGTGTGCCCGTGCACGTCGGCCACCAGCACCGCCGGGCCGTGGGCGGCGCGGGCCCGGAGGTCCGTCAGGGCACCGGGCAGCTCGCGGGCGTCGGCGACCCGCGCCGTGGTGGCACCGAGGCCCGTGCAGATCGCCGTCAGATCAAGGCGCGGCGCATCGAGCGCCAGGCCCGGCCAGTCACCGTCCGGCCGCCCGGTGAGGCCCTCCATGCCGGCCCGCAGGATCTCGTAGCCGCCGTTGTCGGCCACCACCAGCGCCACGCCCAGGCCCTCGCGGGCCGCGGTCCACAGGGCGTGCACCCCGAACAGCAGGCTGCCGTCGCCCTGCAGGGCCATCACGTGCCGGGAGGGGTCCGCGAGCTTCGCCCCCACCGCGGCGGGCAGGCCCCATCCCAGGGCGCTGCCGCGATGCGCGAGCCAGGTCCCCGGACGGCGCGTCAGCACGGTCCGGAGCGCCCGGCCGGAGGTGAGGCTCTCGTCCACCAGCAGGTCGTCGTCGCGCACGGCCGCCGCGATGGCGCGCGACAGGTCCGGGGGGCCGATCGTGTGGCCGGCGCGCGGGCCGGGCAGGCCGGCGATGGCGGCGGCGCGTGCCGCGGCCACCTCGTGCGCCGCGCGGTCGCGCCGCGGGCCGATGCGCTCCGGCGCCGGGCCCAGCGCGTCCAGCAGGCGTCGCAGCGTCTCGGCGACCGACGCGCACACGCCCACGGCGGGTGCCGCGGTGCGCCCGATCTCCCGGGGGTCCACGTCCACGTGCAGCAGGCGGGTGGCGTCGGTGAGCGCGGGCCCGGGGCTGTCGCCGAACACCCGGAACACGGGCATCCCCAGTGCGATCACCACGTCGTGTCCCCGCAGGGCGGGCCGGATCTGGGCGGCGAAGGGCGGCAACTGCCCGCGCCACAGCGGGTGGTCCCACGGCAGGGGGACGCGGTTTGCCTGCGGCTCGCCCCACACCGGCGCGCCCAGCCGCTCCGCCAGGGCGGCCACCAGCTCCGTCGCGTCCTCGTGCACCACGCCGTCGCCCGCAAGCACCGCCGGCCGTTCCGCCTCGTCCAGCAGCACCGCCATCGCCGTGAGCGGCCCGGATTCCGGGGGCTGGGGCGGGTCGCCGCCGACGGCGTCGTGGACCGGGGGCGCGTGGTCCACCAGGACGTCCATCGGCAGGCTCAGCAGCACGGGCCCGCGGGGCGGGGTGCGGGCGGCGCGCACCGCGGCGCGCATCGCGTCGGGCAGCTCGGACGCCCGGGACACCTCACCGGACCACTTCACCAGGCCGGCGACGGGGCCCAGGACGTCGCCTCCCAGGAACGGCGCGGCGTCGCGCAGGGCCGTGACCTGCTGGCCCACGGTCACCAGCAGCGGGGTGCGGGCGCGCGCGGCGTTGAGCACGCCGGAGACGGCGTTCGCGATGCCCGGCTGCACGTGGACGTTCACGGCGGCGATGCGGCCCGAGGCCTGGGCGTACCCGTCGGCCATGCCCATCACCGCGGCCTCGTGCAGTCCCAGCACGTACCGCAGCTGGTGCTGGCGGGGCAGGGCGTCCAGCAGCGGCAGCTCGGTGGAGCCGGGGTTGCCGAACAGGTGCGTCACGCCCTCGGCGGCGAGGGCGCGCAGCAGCCACTCGGCGGTGTCCACGGGGTCCCGCTAGGCGAGCGGGGCCATCGTGAGGCCCGCACCGCTCAGCTGGTCCCAGTACAGCTCCGCGATCTCCCGGTGCCCGCTCCACACCCGGGCCTTCCCGGCGCTGTGGATCGTGTTGGCCAGCTGCATGCCGCGCGCATAGTCCACGCCCGGGATGTGCCGTGCCAGCGTGGCCGCGACGTGCTCGAAGGTGTTGTGGTCGTCGTTCAGCACGATCACGTGCGTCGACTCCCCGTAGCCGCCACCTCCCGCGGTGTCACGCTCGCGCGGCCGGACGGCCGGGGGCGTGCCGGTCTCCAGGGTCCCCATGGTGGGGAAGGATACCCCGCGCTAGGCGCCGGGCGGCACGAGGCGGACGATGCCCGTCCACTCGCCCCTGCCGTAGTTCCGCGCCGAGACGCGGTCGCTGGAGTTGCCCTCCACGGTGCTGATGCCGCCGTCGGCGCGCACGCCGGTGACCACGCCGATGTGGTCGGTGAGGCCGTCTCCGTTGCGGTCGAACACCACCAGGTCGCCGGCCTGCGGCGGGACCTCGGAGCCCGAGGGCATCCAGCGGCCGGTCTGCTTCGCCCACGACTGGACGTTCGGGACCCAGCCCTCGCCCTGGCCCGTGGAGCCGATGGGGACGCCGGCCTGCGCCGCGACCCACGAGCAGAAGTAGCTGCACCAGGGGCCCACGCCGGAGTTGGCGGTGGCGGTGCGGTACTCGGCGATGCGCGCACCGTTGTTGGAGCCGGCCGGCTCCTCGGCCACGCCGAGCTCTCGGGTCGCGATCTGCGCGATGAGCCGGCCCCGCTCGCCCGCGGTGCCGGTGGTGGTGCCCGCCGGGGCGTTCGCCACCGGCTGCGGCCCGGTGAGGGCGGTGGAGACCTGCCCGACGCCACCCAGGAACGGGCTGACGTTCTGCGCGGACGGCGTGCCGGTGTTCCCGGTGCCCTGCAGCGCCGCCAGGGCGGTGGCCGTCGAGGTGCCCAGCGAGCCGTCCGCGGCGGTCGCGCCGCCGGAGAGGAGGTCCGTGAGGGAGGAGGTCTGCGCGGATGCCAGCTGCGAGGCGAAGGCGGACGACGACACGCCCGTCTCCAGGGAGGTGGCGGCGGTGACCGGCGTGGCGGTGGGCGCGGTGATCTCGCGGATGCGCGCGAGCGTCGCCTGGAGCCCGATTTCTTCGATTGGCTGCACGTGAGGCCTCACCCGCCCATTCGGCACGGCGACCCCGTCTCTTGAGGCCCGCACCCCCTGCCGGGCGCCGCGGGCCGGACTACCATCGCCGGGTGGCCCCCCACCCCGCACTCGCACGGTTCCACCCGCTCACGGCGGAGTGGTTCGGGCGGGCCTTCGCGGAGCCCACCGCCGCCCAGCGCGGCGGGTGGCCGGCGATCGCCGCGGGCGACCACACGCTCATCCTCGCCCCCACCGGGTCCGGCAAGACCCTCACGGCGTTCCTGTGGGCGCTGGACCGCCTCATGGCCGCAAAGCTCGACGGCCGGGAACCCGACCGCATTCTGTACGTGTCGCCGCTGAAGGCCCTGAACTACGACGTCGAGCGGAACCTGTCCGGACCGCTCGCGGGTCTTGCGGACGCGGCCAACCGCGCCGGCCAGACGCTGCCGGACATCACGGTGGCGGTGCGCACCGGCGACACGCCCCAGGTGGACCGGCAGCGGATGATCCGCCGCCCCCCGGACGTGCTCATCACCACGCCCGAGAGCCTGTACCTGATGCTCACCAGCCGGGCACAGGAGATCCTCGCCGGCGTCCGCACGGTGATCATCGATGAGATCCACGCGGTGGCCGCCACCAAACGCGGGGCGCATCTGGCGCTGTCGCTGGAGCGGCTCGAGCGACTGGTGGCCGCCGACGGCGGCGCCGTGCAGCGCATCGGCCTGTCGGCGACACAGCGGCCGCTCAGCGAGATCGCCCGGTTCCTGGGCGGGCAGGACGCGGAGGGCCGCCCGCGGGACGTGACGGTGGTGGACGCCTCGGGCGGCAAGGACCTGGACCTCGAGGTGATCGTCCCGGTGGAGGACATGGCGGAGCTGGGATCGGAGGGACCGGTTCCCCTGGCCGAGGCCATCGACGCCGTCGCCGGCATGGAGAACCAGCGGCGCTCGATCTGGCCGGCGATGTACCCCCGCCTGGTGGAGCTGGTGCGGGCGCACGCCAGCACGCTCATCTTCGTGAACAACCGGCGCCTCGCCGAACGGCTCGCCCTGCGGCTCAACGAGCTGGCCGGCGAGGAGATCGCCCGCGCGCACCACGGCAGCGTCGCCCGCGAGCAGCGCCTGCTCATCGAGGAGGACCTCAAGGCCGGTCGCATCCCCGCGCTGGTGGCCACCTCCAGCCTGGAGCTGGGCATCGACATGGGCGCCGTGGACCTGGTGATCCAGGTGGAGAGCCCCCGCAGCGTGGCCCGCGGCATCCAGCGGGTCGGCCGGGCCGGCCACAGCGTCGGCGCCGCCAGCCGCGGCCGGATCTTCCCGAAGTTCCGGGGGGATCTCCTGGAGTGCGCCGCCGTGGTGCAGCGCATGCGCGACGGGGAGATCGAGCACACCGCCGTGCCCCGCCTGCCGCTGGACGTCCTGGCCCAGCAGCTGGTGGCCATCTGCACCGACGGCGTCTGGAGCGTCGAGGAGCTGCTGGAGGTCGCCCGCGGCGCGTACCCGTTCGCGGAGCTCAGCCGGGAGCAGACCGAGAACGTGCTGGACATGCTCGCCGGCCGGTACCCCAGCGACGCGTTCGCGGAGCTGCGGCCACGGCTGGTGTGGGATCGCGTGGCCGGCACCGTGCGGGCACGGCCCGGCGCCCGGCAGCTGGCGGTGCAGAACGCCGGCACCATCCCCGACCGCGGCCTGTACGGCGTGTACCTGGCGGACGGCAGCAGCCGCGTGGGCGAGCTGGACGAGGAGATGGTCTACGAGGCCCGCGCCGGGCAGACGTTCCTGCTGGGCGCCTCCAGCTGGCGCATCGAGGAGATCACCCGCGACCGGGTGCTGGTGTCCCCCGCCCCGGGGGTCCCGGGCGCCGTGCCGTTCTGGCGCGGTGAGGGCGTGGGCCGCCCCGCGGAGCTCGGCGCCGCCGTGGGCCGCACCGCCCGGGAGCTGGTGTCCGCGAACCGCGACGCGGCGATCGCCCGCCTCCGCACCGACAGCCGCTTCGACGAGCGGGCCGCGTCCAACCTGGTGCAGTACCTGCACGACCAGGCCGCCGCCACCGGCACCGTGCCCAGCGACCGGGCCGTGGTGGTGGAGCGGTTCCGGGACGAGATCGGCGACTGGCGCCTGTGCGTCCTGAGCCCGTTCGGGGCCCGCGTGCACGCCCCGTGGGCCATGGCGCTGGGCGTGCGGATCCGGGAGACGATGGGCCAGGAGGCCCACGGCATCTGGACCGACGACGGCATCGCCATCCACCTCCCGGAGGCCGAGTCCGCCCCGGCCGCCGAGGTGGCGCTCATCGACCCGGACGACCTGGACGAGCTGGTGCTGGGCGAGCTGGGCGGCACCGCCCTGTTCGGCGCCCGCTTCCGCGAGAACGCCGCCCGGGCGCTGCTCATCCCCCGCCGCCGGCCCGGGCAGCGCACCCCGCTGTGGCAGCAGCGCCTGCGGGCGTCCTCGCTGCTGCAGGTGGCCCGCGGGTACGGCAGCTTCCCGGTGATCCTGGAGACCTACCGGGAGTGCCTGAACGACTGGTTCGACCTGCCGGCCCTGCGCGACCTGCTGGCCCGCATCCGTTCCCGGGAGGTGGGGGTCGTGGAGGTGGAGACCCAGTCCCCCTCCCCGTTCGCCTCGAGCCTGCTGTTCGAGTACGTGCAGACCTACATGTACGAGGGCGACGCGCCGGTGGCGGAGCGCCGGGCGCAGGCCC
>JADLHW010000066.1 GCA_020848615.1 Thermoleophilia bacterium | reverse complement strand
GCCTGGTCCGCGAGGGCCTGGCGCGCGAGGCGCTGAGTCCCGCCGAGGTGGCGGCCCTCGCCAGCCTCGCCGAGCGCGCCCTCGACCACGCCGGCGACCGGCCGGCCCTGGTCCGGACCACGGCGGCGCTGCGGCAGGCCGTGGCGGACCGATGCGCCGCGCGTGGCGTGCCGGTGGAAGTGGATACGGCCCTCCACGCGGGCAGCCAGGTGGTGACCGCCGATGGCCGCGTGCTGATCGACGCCTCGCTCCCCGGCCGGCTGGTGGCGCGGGAGGCGGAGGCGCGCATCCACATCGTGGCCAGCCTGGAGCCCCCCGCGTGACCGCCACGATGGATGCCCTGGTCGTCCGCGCGGCCGGACTGTCCGCCCACCTGCTCGATCCGGCGGGGCGCGCGGCGCTGCTGCGGGCGGTCGACTTCGCCACGATCGCCCGCGAGCTCGGGGCCCGCGGGTACGCCGTGGCCGACCCGCGCCCCGACGCCCCCGCCCTCGAACTCGCCATCCGGCGCGGGGCCGGCGCCCGCCTGCGCCAGCTGGCGCGCTGGGAACCCGGCGAGGCGCTGGGCCGCCTGCTCTTTGCCCTCGAGGACCAGCGGTCGCTCCGGGGCCTGCTCCGCGGCGCGGCCGCCGGGGTCCCGGCGGAGGCCCGCCTGCTGGGGCTCCTCCCCACCCCGACCCTTCCCGAGCGGGTGCAGGCGGAGCTGGCGCGCCTGCCCTCGGTGGCGGCCATCGCCGCACTGCTCGCGGCGTGGCGCTCCCCCTTTGCGCCGGCGCTGCGCCCCGCGCGCGCGGGGCACCCCGACCTGCTGTCGATTGATGTGGCCCTGGCCCGCACGGCGGGCGCGATGGCCCTCGCGGCCGCGCGCCACCTCGGGGGCGGCTGGCGCGGGTTCGTGCGCGAGGCGATCGACCGCGACAACCTGCGCACCGCCCTGCTCCTTGTCGGACGCGGCGGCGACCTGCTCCCCGCCTCGCTCTTCCTGCCCGGTGGCGAGGCGCTCACCCTCGAGGGCTGCACCCGCATCGCCGCCGCCGCGCCCGACCAGGTCGCGGCGCTGCTGCCGCGGGTGCTCGCCGCAACCACGCTGGCCCCGCTGCTCCCGCCCGAGATCGGCGACCCGGCCACCCTGGAGCGTGACCTCGCCGACCGGCGCCGCCAGGCCTGGCAGCGCCGCGCCCGACGCGATCCGCTCGGCGCCGCACCGGTGGTCAGCTACCTCCTGTCCCTCCGCGCGGAGGTGGTCTTCCTGCAGCGGGCGGTCTGGGGCGTGGCGCTCGGCGCGCCGCCCCCCCGGCGCGACCACGCGGCGGGGCCGCCATGAGCTACGCCGTGCGCGTGCTCTGCC
Organism: Thermoleophilia bacterium; assembly: GCA_020848615.1. Lineage (GTDB taxonomy): Bacteria > Actinomycetota > Thermoleophilia > Miltoncostaeales > Miltoncostaeaceae. The sequence goes on along the minus strand of JADLHW010000066.1, from coordinate 4,192 downwards.
GGCCGGCGGTGGCCACCGGCCTGGCCCTCACCGGCCTCCGCCCCGTCGAGGCGGAGACCTCGGGCCAGGCGCTCAACCGGGTGCTGGCGCTCGCCGCCGACCCCGACACCGGCGTCCTCCTCGTGGAAGACACCCTGCACGAGCTGCTCCCGCCCGAGGTGCGCCGCGAGCTGGCCCGGCGGCCGCTGCCCCTGCTGGTGCCCTTTCCGGGACCGCGCTGGAGCCCGGCGGAGGAAGGCATGGACCGCTACATCTCCGACCTGCTGCGGCAGGCCATCGGCTACCGGGTACGGCTCAAGTGACCGACCCGCGCACCGCCCGGATCCGCCGGGTCACCGGCACGCTCGTGGAGGCGGCGCCCCTTCCCGAGGTGGGCCTCTATGAGCTGGCGGTGGTGGGCCACCAGCGGCTGCTCGGCGAGGTGATCCGCCTCGAGGGCGACCTCGCCACCCTGCAGGTGTACGAGGACACCAACGGGCTCGCCACCGGCGAGCCGGTGGTGCCCACGGGGCGCTCGCTCGAGATCGAGCTCGGCCCCGGCCTGCTCGGGTCCATCCTCGACGGCCTGGGACGGCCGCTGCCCGACCTGGCCCGCACCCACGGCGACTTCCTCCCCGCCGGCGCCGAGGCCGCCACCCTCGACCCGGCGCGCCGCTGGGACTTCACCCCGGTGGTCGCGGCTGGCGCCGCGGTGTCCGCGGGCGACCTGCTCGGCACCGTGGAGGAGCGCCCCGGCTTCCAGCACCGCATCCTCGTCCCGCCCGGCACCGCCGGTGTCGTGGCCACGGTCGCCAGCGGGCCGCTCACCATCCGGGAGCCGGCGGTCACCCTGGGGGATGGCACGCCGCTCTACCTCTCCCACCGGTGGCGGGTGCGGCAGCCCCGCCCGGTGGCCGAGCGGCTGGGGGACGATCGCCCGTTCCTCACCGGGCAGCGGATCTTCGACTTCCTCTTCCCGGTGGCCGAGGGCGGCACCGTGGCGGTCCCGGGCGGGTTCGGCACCGGGAAGACCGTCATCGAGCAGTCGCTGGCCAAGTGGGCCGACGCCGACATCATCGTCTACATCGGCTGCGGCGAGCGGGGCAACGAGATGGCGGAGGTGCTGAGCGAGTTCCCCGAGCTCGCCGATCCGCGCACCGGGCGCTCGCTGATGGACCGGACCATCATGGTGGTGAACACCTCCAACATGCCGGTGGCGGCGCGCGAGGCGTCGGTGTACCTGGGGATGACGCTGGCCGAGTACTACCGCGACCAGGGCTGCCGGGTGGCGCTCATGGCCGACAGCCTCTCCCGCTGGGCCGAGGCGCTGCGCGAGATCAGCGCCCGCCTGGCGGAGATGCCCGGCGAGGAAGGCTATCCGACCTACCTCGCCAGCCGGCTCGGCACCTTCTACGAGCGCGCCGGGCGGGTCCGCTGCCAGGGCGCGCCGGAGCGGACCGGTGCGCTCACCCTCATCACCGCCATCTCCCCGCCGGGCGGCGACTTCTCCGAGCCGGTGACGCAGGCCTGCCTGCGGGTGGCGGGCGCCGTCTGGGCCCTCGATCCGTCGCTGGCGCACCAGCGGCACTTCCCCGCCGTCGACTGGGAGACGAGCTACTCCGAGTACCTCGCGCGCACCCAACCCTGGTTCGAGCGGGAGGGGGGCGCGGGGTGGGGCGCGGCGCGGCGGCGGCTGGTGGAGCTGCTGCAGCGGGGCCGCGAACTCAAGGAGATCGCGGCGCTGGTGGGTCCGGATGCGCTGCAGGACGAGGACCGCCTCATCCTCGAGTCGGCGCGGCTGCTGCGCGAGCTGGTGCTGGCGCAGAGCGCCTACAGCGCCACCGACGCCTCCTCCCCGGTGGGCAAGACCCTGGCACTGGCGCGGCTCGGCCTGGCGCTGCACGACGCCGCCGCCGCTGCCACGGCCGCGGGCCGCCCGCTCGAGCGGCTCGACCTGACGGGGGCGCGCCGGGCGCTGGCGGCGCTGCGCGACGCCGGCCCGGCCGACTGGCCGGGGCTGGTGGCGGGCGCCGAGGTGGCGGTGCGGGAGGTGGCGGGACGGGAGGTGGCGGGACGGGAGGGGGGCCCATGAGCGGACTGGCACGCACCTATCGTGGCGCCGATGGCGCCGCCGGCCCCCTGCTCTTCCTGCATCGCACGGCGCAGGTGGCGCTGGGCGAGTGGGTCACCGTGACGATGCCGGGCGCCCCCGACCGCCGCGGCCAGGTGATCGACGCCGGCGAGGCGATGACCGTGGTCCAGGTGCTCGACGACACCCTGGGCCTCGCGCCCGGGCGGGCCGCCGTCACCCTCACCGGCGAGGTGGCGCGCGCGGCGGTGGGGCCGGAGCTGATCGGCCGTGCCCTCTCGGGGGTCGGCCGCCCCCTCGATGGCCTCCCCGCGCCGATCGGCGCGGCCCTCCGCCCGCTCAACGGCGCCCCGATGAACCCGGCGCGGCGGCTGCGGCCCAGCGAGTTCATCGAGACCGGCATCAGCGCCATCGACGGCATGAACACCCTGGTGCGGGGCCAGAAGCTGCCCGTCTTCTCCGGCCCGGGCCTCCCCGCGCTGGAGCTGGCGGCCGCGATCGTGGAGCAGGCGCGCGCCCCCCGCGGCGAGCCGTTCGCGGTGGTCTTCGCCGGGATCGGCATCACCGCGCGCGAGACCCGCGGCTTCCTGGAGCGGTTCGCGAAGAGCGGTGCCCTCGAGCGGAGCGTGCTCTACCTCAACCAGGCCAGCGACCCCACCATCGAGCGCCTGCTGGCGCCCCGCATGGCGCTGACCGCCGCGGAGTACCTGGCCTTCGAGTGCGGGCTGCACGTGCTGGTGGTGATGGCCGACATCACCCACTACTGCGAGGCGCTGCGCGAGATCGCCACCGCGCGCCAGGAGATCCCCGGGCGCCGCGGCTATCCCGGCTACATGTACACCGACCTGGCGACGATCTTCGAGCGCGCCGGCCTGCTGCGGGACCGCCCCGGCTCGCTCACCCAGCTGCCGATCCTCACCATGCCGGACGACGACATCACCCATCCCATCCCGGACCTCACCGGCTACATCACCGAGGGCCAGATCGTGCTCAGCCGCGACCTCCACCGCCGCGGCATCTTCCCGCCGGTGGACGTCCTCCCGTCACTCTCCCGCCTGATGAACGCGGGGATCGGCCGGGGCCGCACCGTGGCGGAGCACCGGCCGTGGGCCGACCAGCTCTACGCCCTCTACGCGGCCGGGCGCGAGGCGCGGCTCATGGCGGCCATCGTGGGCGAGGCCGGCCTGGGGGCCGCCGACCGCCGCGCGCTGGCCTTCGCGGAGCGGTTCGAGCGCGAGTTCGTGGCCCAGCCGGACGGCGGCCGCCGGCTCGACGAGACCCTGGGCACCGGCTGGCGGCTGCTCGAGGGCATGCCCCGCGAGGACCTCACCCGGCTGAGCGACGCCATCTGGGCGGCGCATGCCGAGCCGCCGAACCGCCACACCGCCGAGCCCTCCGGATGACCGGCCCCGCCACCCGTCTCGCGCTGCTGCGCGCCCGGCGCCAGCTGGAGCGGATGGAGAAGGGCACCAGCCTCCTCCGCCGCAAGCGCGAGGCGCTGGTGGGCGAGCTCTTCCACCTGGCCAAGCCCGCGCTCAGTGCCCGCGCCGTGATCTCGGCCGAAGCGCGCGCCGCCTACGAGGCGCTGCTCGAGGCCTACGCCAGCGAGGGCCAGGCGGGCCTCCGGGCCTGGGGCTGGCCCGACCGCGACCTGCGGGTGGACATTCGGCCGCTCTCGGTCTGGGGCGTTCCCGCCTCCACCATCCTCGACCCGCCGCCGGTGGAGCGCACCCTCGGCGGCCGCGAGACCCCGCCCCCCGCCGTGGGGCCGGCGGCGGTGGCCGCGACCGATCACTTCGAGCGACTGGTCGACCGGCTGGTCAGTTCGGCGCCGCGCGAGATGCTGCTGCAGCGGCTGGGACTCGCGCTCTCCCGCACCACGCGGCAGGTCAACATGCTGGAGCAGCGCCTGACACCGGCGCTCGAGCAGCGGCTGGCGGAGGTGCGACGGCGGCTGGATGAACGGGAGCGTGAGGAGAAGGTGCGGCTGCTGCGGATCAAGCGGCGGAATGCCTAGGGGCGGGGCGACGGCCCCGCCCCGGAGTGGGCCCTGGAGGATTTGAACCTCCGTCCCTCGGATTATGAGTCCGGTGCTCTAACCGGCTGAGCTAAGGGCCCGGCGCG
>JADLHW010000065.1 GCA_020848615.1 Thermoleophilia bacterium | reverse complement strand
GCCGAGGCGATGACCTGGACCCAGCTCGGCATCCACCGCAAGCCGTGCGGCCTGCTGGACGTCGGCGGCTTCTGGGCACCGTTCGTGGCGATGATGGACGGCTTCGTGGCGACGGGGTTCGTGGACCCGTCCCACCGCGACCTGCTGGTGGTCGAGGACGAGCCCGCCGCGCTGCTGGACGTCCTGGCGGCCACCGTGGTGCCCGAGGGCATCTGGGGCTCGGCCGGGCCGGTGCCGGAACCCTAGGTCCCGGCCCCGCCGCAGGGCACCAGCACCGGCGCCCCGCGCTCCGGCAGGGGGATGCGGACGGCGTCCAGGTCGGCGGGGAGCATGACCGCCGGGAAGTGCGGGCGTGCCTCGGCGAGCACCCGGTCGGCCGTGTACCGGTGCGAGGTGTGGGTGAGGGCCAGGGCGCGCACGCCGGCGTCCGCGGCCAGGCGCGCCGCCTGCGCGGCGGTGCTGTGCCCCGAGTGCGCCGCCAGCTCCGCCTCCGGCGCCAGGAACGTCGCCTCATGGATCAGCAGGTCGGCGCCGTGCGCCGCCTCGGCGACACCCGGTGCCGGGGCGGTGTCGCCGGACACCACCAGCACGCGGCCGGGGCGCGGCGGGCCCATCACCTCCGCGCTGCGCACGAGCCCGGCGCCGGGCGCCACCACGTCCTCACCCGCCGCCAGCCGGGCGAGCAGCGGCCCCTCGGGAACGCCGCGCCCGCGGGCGGCGGCCGGGTCCAGGTGGCCGGGCAGGGGCGGCTCCCGCAGCGCCCACGCCAGCGCCGGCACGATGTGCGCCGCGGCGACGGCCTCCACCCGCCAGCCGCCCAGGTCCAGCGCGTCGCCCGGCGCCGCCTCCACCACGCGCAGCGGGAACCGCAGCTCCCCGAACCACGGGCGGAACGTGTCGACCGCCGCCGCCAGGCCCGGCGGCCCGGCGACCACCAGCGGCTCGTCCCGTACGTCCGAGAACGTGGCCAGCAGGCCCGGGAGGCCCAGCAGATGGTCGCCGTGGCAGTGGGTCACCAGGATGCCGCGCAGGTGCCGCAGCCCCGGGCGGCTGCGCATGAGCCGCTCCTGGGTGCCCTCCCCGCAGTCCACCAGCAGGTGGTCCGGTCCGCGTTCCACCACCAGGGCCGACGCCCCGCGGGCGGGGCTGGGATGGCGGGCGCCGGTGCCCAGGAACACGACGTCGAGGTCCATTGCGGTGATGCTGCCACGCGTTGCGGCTCATGCCGCGCGGGGCCCGCGCCGACAGGACTCGGGGAACCACGGCCGAAGAACTCGCCGGATCCTCCGGAACCGTGCCGTTTGACCGCGGGCCGCCGGCTCGTGAGCATCGGCCGGCCGCCCCTCGCGCATGCCCCCACACGCCCCACACCCACACCCGCCGTCCCGCGGCCGCCGCCGGCTCCGCCGCGCCCTCGCCGTGGGCGGCGTCGTGCTCGCCGGCCCCCTGGCCGCGACCGCCGGCGCCCAGGAGGTGACCTTCACGTTCGAGGGCCGCGGCTTCGGCCACGGCGTGGGGATGTCCCAGTACGGGGCGCGCGGCATGGCGCTGCGGGGCTGGGACGCCGCCCGCATCCTCACCTGGTACTACCGGGGCACGCGCATCGCCGACGGGCCCGCCAAGCGCGTGCGGGTGCTCGTGGCGAACAACCAGGTCACCCAGGCCGTCGCCGTGGAGGGCGGCGGCACGCTCATCGACCCGCACGACGCCGAGCGCATCCCCCTGGCGCCCGGCGTGCGGTACGTCGCCCGGGTGAGCGCGAAGGGCCTGGAGGTCGTGCAACCCGAGAACACCAGCGTCGACGTCTCGGTGGGGAACCTGCGCATCGCGCCCGCCGCCGGCGGGTTCGTGCGCGTGGGGAGCGCCAGGTACCGGGGCGTCGTGGACCTCGTCGCGGACGGCGGGTACGTCGACGTGGTGAACACGGTCGACATGGAGGACTACCTGCGCGGTGTGCTGCCGCGGGAGGTCCCCGCGTCCTGGGGCGACCGGACGCCCGCGGCCCTGCAGGCGCAGGCCGTCGCCGCCCGCAGCTACGCGATCGCCCAGCTGCGCCCCTCCCAGCCGTTCGACCTGTACGCCGACGTGCGGTCCCAGGTGTACGGCGGGGTGAACGGCGAGGACCCGCGCACCGACGCGGCGGTCGCCGCAACCCGTCGCAGGGTCCTGATGTACGGCGAGGTCATCATCCCCGCGTACTTCAGTTCCACCTCCGGCGGCCACACCGAGAACGTAGAGAACTCCCTGGGCGGCGGCCCCAAGCCGTACCTGGTGGGCGTGCCCGACCCGTACGACGACGTCTCGCCGCTGCACCGGTGGCCGGACCCGCCGTCCTGGACCGCCACCCAGCTGGGCCAGAGGCTGCGGCTCCCGGCCGCGGTGACCGAGGTGGAGGTCCTCAGGCGGGGCGTCTCCCCGCGGGTCATCACCGTCCGGTTCCGCACGAAGGACGGCGGGGCCACCGACCTGTCGGGTGCAAGCGTGAAGGCCCGCCTGGGCCTCCACGACACGTGGTTCTGGGTGCGCCGGTCCGACCGGCCCGCCCCGCAGGAGCCGGCCTACGACGGTGGCGCCAAGACGCCGCCACCCACCACGCCGGCGCCCACCACGCCCGTCTCGCAGCCCGGCGCGAAGGTGGGGGACTTCCTGGTGGTCGCATCCCGGCAGCCGTCCATGAACGACGCGAAGACCGTGCTGCGCCTGGTGCGGCGCGCCCGGCCGTCCGCGCGCGTCCTCACGCGGCGCCGCGGCGCGACGAAGGCGTTCCTGGTGGTCACCCAGCGCACGGCCTCGCGGGCGGCGGCCCTGATGGAACGCGACCGGCTCGTCGCGCTCGGGTACGCCGCGACGCTCGCGCGCGCGGTCGCCGGCGACCCGGCGGTGGTGCTGAAGACCGCGGCCGTCGCCGCCGTGACCTACCGGGTGATCGCCGCGGACCTGCGCCTGGCGGGCCGCGCCCGCAGCGTCGCCGTCCGCCTGCGCGGCACGGGCCGCCGCGCGGACGTCGTGCGCCGCGCCACGCCCCGCGGCACGCGGTACGTGGTGGTGACCCTGCGCGGCGTCACCCGGACGCGGGCCCGCGCGGAACGTGTCGCCCTGCGGCGCCTGGGCCTGAGCCCGCGGCTGGAGCTCGTCAGGCCGTCCTGAGCTGCGCCGCCGGGAGGTCCGCCGGCAGCGGCACCTCCTGCGGCGGCACCGGGTCGGCGTCGTCCCAGTCCCGGTAGGCCAGCGCGTCGCGGCCCTCGTGGGTGCCCGCGGCGCCCAGCGCGAGCAGCACCACGCGGCCGGGGCCGCGGTTCACCAGCTGCCGGCGCACCTCGGGCGCCACCCGGGCGAGCCTGCCCCGCGGCATGTCGTGCTCGGTGCCCTCCACCACCAGGGTGAGGGTGCCCTCCAGCACCAGGAACACCTCCTCCTGGCGCTCGTGGGCGTGGATGCGCCCGCGCTCGCCCGGGGCCAGCACGATCTGGTTGATGCCCATCGACGTGACGCCCAGGTGCCGGCGCAGCGTCACGAAGCGGTTCTCCGCCGAGTCGGCGAGGTCGGTGAAGCCGATGCCCGTCTCCATGCGACGAGCCTACCCGGTGGGCCGGGTCAGCCGCCGCGGGCGAACGCGGGGGAGCCCGCCAGGCGCGACGCCTCGCGCGCCTTCGCCAGGCCGGGTGCCGCGACGGCGGCCAGGGCGGTCATGCCCAGGCCGATGAGCAGGTAGACCGTGCCGATGGAGACCCACTGGGTGAGGGCGCTGGTGAGCGCCGAGCCCGCCGTGAACCCGCCGATCACCAGCATGCGGCCCGACACGCCGGCCATCGCCTGCAGGTGGGCGGGGGTGCGCCGGGCGCGCGCCCCGATGATCGTGGCGGCGCAGATCGCGTTGGCCATCATGAGCGGCCCGTAGGCGACCGTGGCGAGCGTGGCGTTCGCCGCCCCGCCGAAGGCCACGCACGGCACCAGGTACAGGCACAGGCCCAGCACCAGGATGCGGGTGTCGGGCACGCGGCCCGACAGACGGTGCAGCAGGAACGGCGCGACCATCATCGCCACCACCCCGACGGCCAGCACCAAGCTCACCTGCGGGCCCTCCAGCCCCAGGCCGCGCCGCAGGTGCGGCATCGCGAGGGTGATGACCCCGGAGGCCATGAGGCTCCAGGTGAACGCGATGATCGCCAGGGCGCGCAGGGTGGGCTCCACGAACAGCAGGCGCAGCCCGTCGCCCATGCCGGTGGCCGCCTCCCGGCGGTCGCGGCCGGCGGCGGCGCCGCGCAGGGCCAGCGACAGCACGCAGCCCGCGACCAGCGACGCCGCGATCGCGGCCAGCGCGGTGCGCGCCCCGGCGAGGCCGATCACCAGGCCGCCGATGGCGGGGCCCCCGTAGTAGCCCAGGTTGAACGCCCCGGCGACGGCCGCCTGCGCGGAGAGCATCCCGTCACGCCGGACCATCGCGCCGACCGCCCCGAACATCGCGGCGTCGACGAACACCCGCCCGGTGCCCAGCAGGAACGCCACGGCGAGCACGCCCATGGTCGGCAGGCCGCCGGCGCCGGCCGCCACGCAGGCGGCCACGGCGACCAGCGACTGCGCCGCGAGGACGGCGCCCAGCATCGGACGGCGCCGGCCCCGGTCGCCCACCACGCCGGCCGGCAGGCCGAACAGCGCGAACGGCAGGAACCCGGCGGTGAGCACCAGCCCCGCGCCCGCCACCGACGCGCCGGCGTCGAGGACGATCCAGGGCAGCACGATCACGGACATGCCCTGGGCCAGCGCGTGCAGGAACTGCACCGCGAGCAGGAGCACGCCGTTGCGCTGCCGCACCAAATGAGGGGGGGTGGGCACCACGCGAATGTATCGGACCGGCACCCCCTCGCCTATAGAAGTGGGTGTCACACGGTGGGTTTGTGCGCAACGTGACGCACTTCTGTTACGTATGCGCGACAGATGTCACGAACTCGGTGTTATGTATGCGTGGCATTCGGCACGAACGCCCCCGGCGTCCCCTCGGCGCGCGTTGACACTCCCGGTGCGCCCCCATAGGCTCCCAACCCGGAAACTTCACGGGTTTTGCCGGGTTTCGCTCCCGGCGCCCCAACCGCCGACCCAGAGGACCGCATGAGCGCACAGCGTCCCGAGACGATCGCCCTGCACGGTGGCCAGGTCCCCGACCCCACCACCAACAGCCGGGCCGTGCCGATCTACCAGACCACGTCGTACGTCTTCAACGACGCGGACCACGCCGCCGACCTCTTCGCCCTGAAGGTCCCCGGCAACATCTACACGCGGATCATGAACCCCACCTGGGACGTGCTGGAGCAGCGCGTCGCCCAGCTGGAGGGCGGGATCGCGGCGTGTGCCATCGCCTCGGGACAGGCGGCCGTCACGTATGCGGTGCTCAACATCACGCGTGCCGGCGAGAACATCGTCGCCATCTCCACGCTGTACGGCGGCACCTACAACCTGTTCGCCCACACGCTGCCGCAGTTCGGCGTGGAGGTCCGGTTCGCGGACCCCGGCGACCCGGGTGAGCTGGACCGCCTCGTCGACGACAACACGAAGGCGGTGTTCGCCGAGACCATCGGCAACCCGGGCCTGAACGTCATCGACCTGGACGCCTGGTCGGCCGCGGCGCACGCCAGGGGGCTGCCGCTGATCGTGGACAACACGATCCCCACGCCGGTGCTCACGCGGGCGTTCGACCACGGCGCCGACATCGTGGTGCACTCGCTCACCAAGTTCATGGGCGGCCACGGCACCTCCATCGGCGGCGTCATCGTCGACTCCGGGAAGTTCGACTGGACCGCGTACGCCGACCGCTTCCCCGGCCTCACCAAGCCGGACCCGTCGTACCACGGCGTGGTGTGGTCCGACGCGCTGGGCCCGGCGGCGTACATCGGCCGCATCCGCACGGTGCTGCTGCGCAACACCGGCGCCGCGCTGTCGCCGTTCAACGCGTTCCTCATCCTGCAGGGCATCGAGACCCTGCCGCTGCGGATGGAGCGGCACTCCGGCAACGCGCTCGCCGTCGCCGAGCACCTGTCCAAGCACCCCAGCGTGTCGTGGGTGTCGTACCCGGGCCTGCCGTCCCAGCCGGACCACGAGGTCGCCAAGCGCATCCTCACCGGCGGGTTCGGCGCGATCCTGACCTTCGGCCTGAAGGGCGGGCGTGAGGCCGGCCGCAGCTTCATCAACAACCTGAAGCTGTTCAGTCACCTGGCGAACATCGGCGACGCCAAGTCGCTGGCGATCCACCCGGCCACCACCACGCACTCCCAGCTGAACGACGCGGAGCTGGCGTCCGCGGGGGTGAGCCAGGACATGGTGCGCCTGTCGGTCGGCATCGAGCACATCGATGACCTCATCGCCGACCTCGACCAGGCCATCGCCGCCGCCGGCTGACCGGAGATCACGGGGGGAGGGGCGGCGCGCGCGTGCTTTGATTCCGGGGTGCGCGCCGTCCCCTCTCCCATGACCCCGCGGCCGTGACGACCGCGGGAACCATCACCGGCGGCTCCGTGGGCCGCGTGGTGACGCGCCGGGCGGTGCTGTTCACGCAAGCCGACCCGCTGGTGCTCGAGAGCGGTCAGCGCCTGGGTCCGGTCGAGGTCGCGTACGAGACCTACGGGGAGCTGAACGCCGACCGCAGCAACGCGGTGTTCATCCACCACGCGCTCACCGGCGACGCGCACGCCGCGGGCCTGCACGAGGGCGCGACGCGGCCGGGCTGGTGGGACAACATCATCGGTCCCGGCAAGCCGGTCGACACGGACCGGGTGTTCGTGATCTCCGCGAACCTGCTGGGCGGGTGCATGGGCACCACCGGGCCGTCGTCGGTGGATCCCGCCACCGGCCACCCGTACGGCCTGCGGTTCCCGCTGTTCACGGTGGGCGACCTGGTGAACGTGCACCGCGCGCTGGCGCGGCACCTGGGGATCACCCGCCTGCTGGCCGCCGTGGGCGGGTCGCTGGGCGGGATGCAGGCGTTGCAGTGGTCGATCGAGCACCCCGACGAGGTGCACTCGGCGGTGGTGGTGTGCTCCACCGCGCGCCTGTCGGCCCAGAACATCGCGTTCTCGGCGGTGGCGCGCGAGGCGATCATGCGCGACCCGAACTTCCACGGGGGCGACTACCAGCGGGAGGGCGTGCGCCCCGACGCCGGCCTCGCCGTGGCGCGGATGATGGCCCACATCACCTACCTCTCCGAGGAGGGGATGCGCCGCAAGTTCGGGCGGCGCCTGCAGGACCGCGAGAGCCCGCGGTTCGGCTTCGACGTGGACTTCCAGGTGGAGAGCTACCTCCAGCACCAGGGCGAGGCGTTCCTCAAGCGCTTCGACGCGAACAGCTACCTGTACCTCACGCGGGTCATGGACTACTTCGACCCGTTCGCGGACATGGCGGCCGCCGGCCCCAAGCTGGAGCGCGTGGACACCCGCTTCCTGGTGATGAGCTTCGACTCGGACTGGCGGTTCGACACCGCCCACTCCCGGGAGATGGTGCGGATCCTCGCGGCGCACCGCGTGCCGGTCACGTTCCGGGAGATCGCGAGCCCGCACGGCCACGACTCGTTCCTGCTGGAGGTCCCGGAGTACCACCGCACCGTCGCGAGCTTCATCCGGCGGATGGAGAGCGAGGCCATCGCGGCCGTCCCCGGGGACGGGCCCGGCCGGGCGTGAGGCCCGACCTCGGCATCGTCGCGGACATGGTGCCGCGCGGCAGCCGCGTGCTCGACCTGGGGTGCGGGGACGGCGCGCTGCTGGAGGAGCTCATCCGCCGCCGCGGCTGCTCCGGCCAGGGGGTGGAGGTCTCACCGGAGGCGTTCCACGCGTGCGTGTCGCGCGGCATCCCGGTGGTGAGCGCCGACATCGACCAGGGGCTCCCGGACTTCTCGGACGGCTCGTTCGACGTGGTGGTGCTGTCCCAGACCCTCCAGACCACGTACCGCCCGGCACTGGTGCTGCGGGAGATGATGCGGGTGGCCGCCGTGGGGATCGTATCGTTCCCGAACTTCGGGGCCTTCGGCCTGCGGATGCAGCTGCTGCTGCGGGGCCGCATGCCGAGCAGCCGGCTGCTGCCGCACAGCTGGTACGAGACGCCGAACATCCACCACTGCACCATCAGCGACTTCGAGCAGCTGGCGCGCGCGGAGGGGCTCGTGGCCGCCGAGCGCGTGCTGCTGAACTCCGCCGGCGGGCCGGCGGGCACATGGGTGCAGCGGCGCCCGAACCTCCTGGCGGCCGGCGCCGCCTACCTCCTGCGG
>JADLHW010000064.1 GCA_020848615.1 Thermoleophilia bacterium | reverse complement strand
TGTGGTGCTCGCCGGTGGCGAACACGTCGAGCCCCACCTCCTCGGCCTTCAGGGCGAGCGCCACCATCGCCCGGATGCGCTCGGCCTCCGTCGGCGGTCTGCCGGTGGTGGGATCCACCGTGACGTCGCCCACGGAGAAGATGCCGAACTGCATCCCGCCGCTCGTCGGCTCCGCCGCGCGGCCGTCAGGGTGCGGCGCGGTCACCGCCGACCGTCGTCGCCGCGTGACCGCCACGCCGCGTGGACGGCGTGGACATCGGTCTCGGGCTCGAAGTCTTCCTGCGGCTGGCCGGCCATCGTGCGTCCCCCTCTCGCGGCTTGCCCGGTGTTCTACCCGTCGTCGGGCCGGAACTCACCCGTCCCGGGGCTCGGCACCGGCCGCCGGAGGTGCTGAGCGTCCCGCGCGGGGCCGGGGGGAGCTGTGGCGAACGGCACTCCGGTGGCGTGAGCGGCTCATGAATCGCTGTGGGACCACAGCGCATCGACGGGGAGGACATGGAGCCGGTCATCGGCGACGTACGAGCGAGCACCGAGGTGGAGGGCGATGCCGGCCACGAACGAGGGCCCGACCGCGTCCCGGAGCTTCCGCAGCGGAGCCAACTCCCGGTGATCGACCCGCTGGCCGGCCTTCACCTCGAACGCCACCACCGCGCCGTCGTCTCGCTCGACCACCAGATCGACCTCGTCGCCGTCCCTCGTGCGCCAGTGACCGATGCCCGCGATGCCGTCCAACCACGAGGCCTGTTTGAGCAGCTCACCGACGACGAAGGTCTCCAACAGGTGGCCCAGCTCGGTGAGGGCGGTGGGGTTCCGGTCCGCGAGTTTCTCCGTGGTCAGCCGCGAGAGGCGAGCCGCGATTCCTGAGTCCAGTACGTGGACCTTCGGCCGGGCGCCGGCCCGAGCCATGAGCGTCCTCCCCCACGACGGCAGGCGCCGCACCAAGAAGACCGCCTCCAGCAGCCGGATGTAGCTGTCGATGGTGCGCTCGCTCGTCCCGAGGTGGGACGCCGTCTGCGCAACGTTGAGGACCTGTGCGGTCTGCCCAGCGAGTCGCTCCAGCAGGCGTGGCAGGACGGCCGCCTGCTCGATGCGAGCGAGTTCCCTGACATCTCGTTCCAGGGTGAGACGCAGATAGTCGTCGATCCAGCGTGAGCGCCGAGGGCCGGGAGGACGGCTGAGGGGGACGGGGAACCCGCCGGCGACGATCCGCTCGATGTAGTCATCGCGTTGCATCGGTGAGGAGCCGGCGATGGGCACGTTGCCGCGCAGCACGCGGGCGAGGAAATCCTCCTCGATGCCGCCGATCTCCCCCTGGGACAAGGGGTACACCGGCAGACGGTGGAGACGGCCCGTCAGCGCCTGCGCGGCGACGGGCAGCGTCTCGTGGCGGGCCGAGCCCGTCAGGATGAAGCGGCCAGGCCGACCGTCCCGATTCAGCTCCGCCTTGATCGCGTCGAGAACGAGCGGAACGTGCTGGTACTCGTCGATGCAGACCACACCACGACCGGCGACGAAGGTCGCCGGGTCTGCGGCGACGGCATCGCGCGTCGCCACGTCATCAAGATCGACCAGTGCTGCCCCCAACCGATCGGCGAGCTGCCGCAGGAGCGTGGACTTCCCGACCGAGCGAGGCCCCTGGAGCAAGAGGACCGGCTCATCCACGAATCGGTCGAGCGCCACCTGCATCAGTTGCCGGTTGACCAGGCTCGTCAGTCTCTGCTTCATGGCGGCATTCTAGCCCCATGCGCTGCGGAATTGGAGCGGCTTACGCTGCGGAATTGGAGCACGTTCTGCTGCGGAATTGGAGTGGCGTCTGCTGCGGAACTGGAGTGGCTCCGGCTGCGGGACCGGACAAAGTTCGTGCTCGGCTACGGCTGGGCCGGACGAACCTGGCCCAGCGTCGTCGCCGACGAGGTCAGCCCGACCGAGGCGACCTCGCGCAGCTCCGTCATGTCCGGCAGTACGGCGCAACGGGCGTCGAGGGTGGCCCGGTAACGGCCGAAGGACGGCGAGGCGGCCAGCGGCCCCGGGCCCTGCTCGCTATCCAGCAGTTCGAGAAAGGTGACGCCGTCGTCAAGCTGGTAGGCGGCGTAGCCGAAGCCGGGGATCGCCGCGTCCTGCAGCTCGCGAAAGACCTGCTGCAGGAGTTGGACGTGCTCCGCGACGTGCCCCTTCTTGATCTCGTACCGGATCAGGACCTGCACCGGGCCGTCCCCTCCTCCTCTGATTTGATCGGACACTCTGTCTTGACCCTACACGACACTCAGTCTTTGACGCTACACGGTGTCCGGCCGAAGTAGGATGACCCCATGGAGAACCGGTCGTACGAGCAGCGGCTGCGCGCCGAGACCGCCGCGCAGACCCGGCGCCGCATCCTCGAGTCGCTCTGCGCCCACCTGCGGCGGACGCCGTCCGAGCGGGTCGCCGTGGACCGGGTGGCGCGGGACGCGGGAGTCTCCCGCTCCACCGTCTATCTGATCTTCGGCGACCGCGGCGGCCTCTTCGATGCCGTGGGAACCGACCTGCTCGAGCGCGGCGGCTTCGCGGACGTGCTCACCGCCGTCGAAGATGCGAACGCCGGAAACGCTCTGCGCCAGTTCCTGCGAGCCACGGTAGGCATGTACGCGGCGAACCGGGATGTCCTGCGCACGCTCTACTCGATGGCTCAGCTCGACCCGGACACGGTCGGTGGCGCCATCACCCGGATGGAGGCCGGCCGCCTGTTCGGCGTCCAGCAGATCGCGGCGCGCTTTGGCTTGAACGGTGATCTGCGCGACGGCGTGACCGTTGAGGACGCGGCGGACATCCTGTGGTTGACGAGCAGCTTCGACGGCTTCGATCTCCTCTTTCATCGCCGCGGCCGCGATGTGGAGTCGGTTGCCGAGCTGCTGATCCGCTGCGCCGCTCCCAGCATCCTGCGCGCCTGAAATTGGCATTTCGCTTTCGGGTGGCCGCGGTGCGCCCCTTGGGATAGCCGCCGGAGCACTGACGCTGAGCGTGCTCAGCCAGCTCTTCGTCGTACTGGAGACCCCGAGCTACGTCTCGGACGTGATCACCGGCGCGTTGCTCCTCGTGGCGACGCTGATCGCGGCGCCCCACCTGGGCCGCTGGTGGCGCTCCGTGCGAGTGTCCTGGAGGCCGGCGGGCCGTGCCCGTCCGGAGCCGGATTCATGAATTGCCCGTGAGGTCCTGTGACGTGCCACCCCGGCACGCGCTGTGCGAGGTCACAGCGGCGCCGGACGTGAGCCGTTCGGGGGCAGAACCCATCGGCCCTCCGGGGGCAAACCACACAAGGGGGTCGACGTGTCCGAGGAGAACAAGGCGACCCTCAAGAGGGCCAACGCCGCGATGACGGCAGGCGACGTCGAGGGTTTCCTCTTGTTGTGCACGGATGACACGAAGTGGACCATGGTGGGCGACACCACCCTCGTCGGGAAGGAGGCCGTGCGCCGGTGGATCCTCGTGACGTACGCGGGGACGCCGGAGTTTCGATGTGGCCGACATGGTCGCCGAGAACGACTTCGTGGTCGCGGTCGGTGAGATCGCGATCACGGATGACGCCGGCCGTTCGAGCCGCTACTCCTACTGCGACGTCTGGCGCTTCCGGAACGGAAAGATGGCCGAGCTGCGTGCGTTCGTTATCGGGACGGCGTCCTGAAGCTCGTGAACGTCAGATGTCCCCGCCGTCCCGGGGTGGCGAACCCGGCCGTTCGGCTGTTGTGATGGCCCCGCGAGGCAGGCGACGACGTCGGCGACGTCTCCCGGTCCGCCGAGGCGCTTCAACGGAGCCATCGCGCGCGGCGGTCCACGGCTGCCGGCTCCTGCCGTCGAGGGAGGGGGCCGGTCTCGGCGACCACTGGTTCGGAACGTCCGCTTCGATGCCGGGGGTATGCGGGTTCCGATTCTCCGGATGACGCGAGGTTCGTCCTCCGTGTGGCGAGGCCCTAACGAGTGAGGACGTTCTACACCGCCGGCCGCTCTGCCTTCGACCGACTTGAGGAACGCGAAATGGCCAACCTGGTCTCGCCCCAGATGGTGGTGAACACGCCGCTGTCGTACTTCACCTGGATCCCGGCCGATCCGGACGCGGTGCGCAAGCTCCTGCACCCCAAGCTCAACCCCACCGCGAACATGCAGTGCTTCATCAACCAGTACCAGGTGCTCGACGCCGAGCTGACCAGTGGCTTCGGCGCCTACACCCTCACCTACGCCGGCGTCGACACCGACCGCTTCGCACCCGACGGTGAGATCCCGACCCGCTGGTGGACCCACTACCTCAACTCCAACGCGGGGATGCGGGCCTACGCCGCCGAGCGCGGGGTGCCGGCCACCGCGGGTGAGACCAAGCTGGAGATCAGCGACGGGATCCTGACCGCGGTCACCAAGGCCGAAGGCATCGAGCTGATCCGCACCACCGTGCGCGTCGGCGAGCAGATCGCCGAGGTCGCCCGCGGCCAGCTGAGCTACGTCACCGAGCTCGACGGCAAGCTGATCGACGGCATCTACCCGTTCATCGCCCCGATGGTCACCCCATGGGAGGTCCTCAGCTTCGAGTTCCTCGCGCCGGACCACTCCATCTACGCCCTGCGGCCCGCGTCCCCGCTGAACGTGACCTGGGGCTTCTACTCGCCGGCCGCCTCCTTCACCTACCCCGGTGGCGAGAACGTGCTCGACCTCTAGCCGGGCCCCGCCGGTTGCCTTCGGCCCGCGGTGCGCGCATCCATCCGGTGGAGCGCGCGCCGCGGACACGGCCGCCGGCCATGATCCACCGAGGCAGCGCGATACGACCCCCCGACCAGGAACCAGCATGGCCACCGAGCACACCAGCGTCCCCGACGGCTTCACCAAAGGTGCCGAGACCTACGACGAGGCGGTGCGCCACAACATCGCCGGCTCGGATCGCCTGATCATGTCGCTGCCCGCCGGCGACTACGCGACGGTCCTCGATGTCGGATGCGGCACCGGATGGACATCCGCGTCGATGCTTCGCCGCTTCCCGGGCATCCGCACGATCGTCGGGGTCGACGCGTCCGACGGGATGCTCGAGAGGTTCGCCGCCAAACTCGGTGAGGAGTTCCCCGCGACCCATGTGCAGCTGCGCTGTGAGGACGTCATGCACATGGGCGTCGCGGACGGCGCGTTCGACGCGGTGGTCTGCGCGATGGCGCTCCACTGGTTCCCGGAGAAGACCGCGGCGATCGCCGAAATGGCCCGCACACTGCGCCCGGGAGGGGTGATCGGGATCCTCACGATCGGCCGCGGCGGTGAGGAGGCATGGCAACAGCTGCTGCATCGAGCCGGCGCACCCAATCCCTGGACCGGCTGGTTCGCCGAGAACCAACGCGACATCGACGAGATCACCACCGACCTGCACGCCGCCGGACTTCAACCACTCGATGTCTGGATGGAACGCCGCCGCCGCCAGACCCACCCCGACGCCTTCATGGCCCGCACCCGCGCCGTCGCAGCCCACTGGCTCGGCAACCCGCCCGACGGCTTCAGCGACCTCGACCAACGCATCGAACGGGCGCTGCACGAGGCCGCCGGACCGGACGGCTTCGAATACGACTACTGCAAGCTCTATGCGGTCGCACGCAAGCCCGGGAGCTGAACCGGGGCCGGCGTTCGGGCAGGGCTGGCTGAAGGTCGCGCGCTTCGTGGCGTCCGCGCCGACGTGGATACGAACACACGTGGGCGTCTCTCGGTTGCGCTTCGGCGTCCTTCTCACCCCCGTGTGACCACATGAGGGTTCAGACGTGTCGGATCCGTAGCGCGAGAACCGCTTGCCCAAGGCGTTCCTGCCAATGGGCCGTACAGGGCTCGAACCTGTGACCTTGGGATTAAAAGTCCCTTGCTCTACCAACTGAGCTAACGGCCCACGGGCACTCTAGAGGCCGGGGGAGGGGATCACGCCCCCGGATGTCGGGAACCGCCGGAGGTTTCGCCGGACGCATTCGGGGCAGGCGGGATGTATGGCTGATTCCCTTTCGGCGGGCCGGT
Organism: Thermoleophilia bacterium; assembly: GCA_020848615.1. Classification (GTDB taxonomy): domain Bacteria; phylum Actinomycetota; class Thermoleophilia; order Miltoncostaeales; family Miltoncostaeaceae. Next base: position 16,705 of record JADLHW010000064.1, on the reverse strand, counting down.
TCGCCGCCCGGATCAGGATGCCGTTCATGGCGGTGGCGCTGGTCCTCACGGTTGCCGCGGCGGTGGTGGGCCCCAACGGGTGGTGGACCCTGGCGGGGCTGGTGCTGCTGGCCGCCGCGTTCACCCTGTATTTCCGCCTCGGGACGCCACGGGGTGCGGCGGTGCCGGTGCGGGCGCCGGTGGAGGGCCGGTGGCGGGTGCTCAACAGCCCGACGACGAAGGTCCCGAGCCACGGGCTGCACGCGTGGTCCCAGACGTACGCCTTCGACCTCGTCGCGGACCCCGTCGGCGGGGAGCGGCCGACCGAGGGATGGCCACCCGCGCGGCGGCCATCCGCATACCCCGGGTTCGGGCAGCCCGTCCTGGCACCCACCGACGGGGAGGTCGTGCGCGCCGTCGGGTGGACACGCGACCACATGAGCCGCATCGGTCTGCTCGGCTTCGCGTACTTCCTGCTGGAGAGCGTTCGGGAACTCGGCGGACCCCCGGGGATCCTCGGCAACCATGTCGTCATCCGCCGTGACGACGGCACCTGCGTGCTCGTCGCGCACCTGCGGCGCCGCTCGCTTCGGGTCCGGCGCGGCGATCAGGTGACCGCCGGCACGTGGGTCGCCGACTGCGGGAACTCCGGGAACTCCACCGAGCCGCACGTCCACATCCAGGCGATGGACCACCCGAGCGTGTGGATCGCCGCCGCCCGACCGCTCCTGGTCGACGGCGCGCCACCGCCACGCGACGGCGGCCACATCGGGGCGGAGGTCGCGATCCACAGCTGACCGCGGGCTCCACCGGGCGCCCGGCGATGCCGATGCACCCCCAGGGATCCGACGCGACGGAACCCCGCCAACCCACGGACGGGACGAGGGCGTGCAGACCACCAAGCGGCAGGACCCGCCCCGCGAGCGGCGGTCCGAGACGCGCTTCGACCGGCGTCGGGAACGGCTCCCCGAGGCCCCCGCACACCGCATCACCGGGATGGCGGCGTTCGCGTCCGCCGGGGCCGCGTGCATGGTGTTCCTCCTCGCGTGGAGCCTCGGCGGCGAGGACCTCGGCATGTACACCGGGGACGCCGCATCGGTGCTGGACGGCGCGTGGAACACCGGGCTGCTGAGCAACATCGGGATCCTGTCGTGGTGGGCCGCCGGCGTGTCGTGCCTGCTGGTGGGCTGCATCCGCGGATGGGACGCCCGCGCCCGGGTGCTCCTGCACGCCGGGGTGCTATGCACCGTCCTCACCCTCGACGACCAGTTCCAGCTGCACGAGGACGTCGGCCCGCGGCTGCTGCACATCCCGGAGGCCGTCACCCAGCTCGCCTACGCCGCGATCCTCGTGTCGCTGCTGGTCGTCCACCGGGCGTGGCTGCGGCGCAGCGCCTGGCAGCTGCTGGTGATGAGCGGGGTGCTGCTGGGCTACGCGGTGGCCGTCGACATCGTCCGCGGCACCCTCGGGACGCCGCACACCGCCGCGGAGGACCTCGCGAAGTTCACCGGCATCGTCCTGTGGGCCGTCTACTGGATCGGCACCGCCGCCGCATGGGCGCCCCGTCCGCCCCGGCAGCCCACCCAGACCCCCTGAGCGGCCGGTCCGAACCGCCACGACATCACGGGATGGGCTCCGACGAGGTCACGGGATCGGTTCCCGGCGGCGGCCCCTCAGGCTTCCTGAGGCTGTGGCCCGCGGCCGGAGAGCCGCAGGTACATCACCGTGACGACCATGGCGATGAACGGCACCACCACGGCGTTCGCGACGGCGGAGCCCAGCCAGCGGCCCACGAAGTCCGGCAGCACCAGCCCGAACAGGCCCGACACGAGGGTCGACACCACCACGCTCGCGAGCAGCAGGATGAGCAGCGTCCCGAACACCTGCCAGCCGTTGCCGCGCACCAGCTCCCGCGACCGGCTGAACGCCGTGCCCACCGGCACGTCCTCGAGGACGATCACCGGGATCAACACCGCCCAGATCGTGAGCAGGTACAGGCCCGGCACGATGAACACCACGAGCCCGATGACCACGCCGATCCCGGCGAGGATCCCGGCGAGGATCGCCGGCGCCAGGTGCGGATGGGCCTGCCGGAACAGCTCCGGGATCGCGACGTCCGCCCGCCCGTCCCGCAGGTCGACGGTGGCCTCCACCAGCGCCGCCTGCAGCCAGAACGTCCCCACCACCGACACGAACGCGGACGCCAGCCCCAGGACGAACGCGTCGAACCCGCCGTCACCGCCCAGCTCCGCCAGCAGCGCGGTGAGCAGGTTCAGGATCAGGAACACGCCGCCGGCGATCAGCACCAGCCGCCGGAAGAACCGGGTGTAGATCCCGAACGCCTCGTTCAGCACGCCGTCGATGTCCATCGCCCAGGAACCTAATGGGTCTCCCGGCCCGCATGCCAGTGCGCGCCGGGGTGGCCGCCGCCCCATGCCAACCCGGCAAGTAGGCTGCCCCCATGCCGCCGCTCGACCCCGACGCCGTCACCCGCGCCCTCGGTGACCTGCCGGGATGGCGGCATGACGGCGACGCCATCGTGAAGGACTTCACCTTCGACGGGTTCGCCGGGGCGGTCCTGTTCGTGAACCGCTTGGCCGGCGCCGCCGAGGAGGCGGACCACCACCCCGACCTCGACATCCGCTGGAACCGGGTCGTGGTGCGCTGGTCCACCCACAGCGAGGGCGGGGTCACCCGGCGCGACCTGGAGCTGGCGGCCCGCAGCGACGCCCTCGCGTGATGGCGGCGTTCGACCCCCTCACCCGCCTCACCCAGCCGCTGCTGTTCAGGCTGGACCCGGAGCGCGCCCACACCCTCGCCGTGCAGGGTGTGGCCCGGTCCGCGCCGGCCATCGCCCGCCTGGGCCTGCGCGTGCGCGACGACCGCCTCGCCCAGCGCCTGTGGGGCATCCGGTTCCCGAACCCCGTGGGCCTCGGCGCCGGGTACGACAAGTGGGGGGCGGCGATCCCCGGGTGGCACGCTCTGGGATTCGGGTTCGTGGAGGTCGGCACCGTCACCGCCCACCCGCAGGACGGCAACCCCCGGCCCCGCCTGTTCCGGCTGCCGGCGGACCGGGCGATCATCAACCGGATGGGCTTCAACAACGACGGCGCGGCAGCCACGGCCCAGCGCCTCGCCGCCCTCGACCGCGCCGGCGCGCTGCACCGCGTGCCCCTGGGCATCAACATCGGCAAGTCGAAGGTCACGCCGGTGGAGGACGCCACCGGCGACTACGTGGCGAGCCTCGACCGCCTGTGGCCGTACGCGGACTACGTGGTCGTGAACGTCTCCAGCCCCAACTCCCAGGGGCTGCGCGACCTGCAGGAGAGCTCCGCGCTGGCGGGGATCCTGGAGGCGCTGATCGACCTGAACCGCATGAAGGCCGATATCACCCGGCGCCGGCCCCGGCCGATCCTGGTGAAGGTCGCGCCGGAGCTCACCGACGACCAGCTGGACGCGGTGGTCGACCTCCTGCGGACCGTGGGCGGCGACGGGCTGATCGTGTGCAACACCACGCTGTCCCGCCACGGGCTGGTGTCCGACCCCGCGCTCATCACCGAGCAGGGCGGCCTGTCGGGGCCGCCGGTCGCGGCCCGCAGCCTCGACATGCTGCGCCGCGTCGTCGCGCGGGCCCCCGGCATGCCGGTCATCAGCGTCGGCGGGATCGGCACCGCCGACGACGCCTGGCAGCGGCTCGCCGCCGGCGCCCGCCTGGTGCAGGTGTGGACGGCCCTGGTGTACGGCGGTCCCCGCACCGTGGCGGCCATCAACCGGGGCCTGCTGGACCGCATGCGCCGGGAGGGCGTCGCCGGCGTGGAGGAGCTCATCGGGAGCGCCACGCGGTGACCCGCGGGCGCCCGCCGGTCCTCACCGACCGGGCGCTCAACCGCGCCACCCTCGCGCGCCGGCTGCTGCTGGAACGCCACGCGCTGACCCGGCGCATCCCCGAGATCGCCGCCGCGCTCGCCGGGACCCGGCCACAGGCCACCCGCCCCGCCCTGGCGGAGGCCATCGCCGTGCTGGTACCGGTGGTCCAGGTGCCGCCGCGCGGCCTGTGGGGACGCCCGCAACCCCGGCCCCGCCACATCGCGCTGCGGGAGGCCCGGGCGCCGGAGGCCGTCCTGTCCGCCGCCTGACCGCCGGGTCAGGGGATGCGGGGAGCCACGGCGGGCGCCGCGGGAAGCCGGCGGTCCTCGGCCAGCAGCGCGTCGATGACCCCGGGCGGGGACGGGCGGCCGAACAGGTACCCCTGCCCGCGGCCGCACCCCAGGGCCGCCATCGACCGGGCCTGGTCGTCGGTCTCGATGCCCTCGGCGACGGACCCCAGGCCCAGGGCGTGGATGAGGGCGACCACCGCGGCCACGGCGTGGGTGGCGCGGGTGTCCTCGCCCACGCCCTCCATGAACCCCCGGTCGATCTTCACGGCGTCCAGCGGGAACGTCCGCAGCGCGGCGAGCGACGACTGGCCCGTGCCGAAGTCGTCGAGCTCGATGCGCAACCCCAGGTCCCGCAACGCCTCCATGCGCCGCCGGATGCGCACCGGGTCGGTGGCGAGGGCCGTCTCGGTGAGCTCCAGCACCATCACCCCGGGGGGCACGCCCCCGGCCGCGATCACGTCGCGTACCTGCTCGACCACGCCCGGCTGGGCGAGCTGGCGCGCCGACACGTTCACGCTCACCGTCAGGACGGGCCCGTGGGCGTCGCACCAGCGGCGGGCGTCGGCACACGCACGGGCCAGCAGCCGCTCCCCCAACGGCACGATGAGCCCCGTGGTCTCGGCCAACGGCACGAACTGGGCGGGGGAGACGTTCCCGCGGGTGGGGTGCTGCCATCGCGCCAGGGCCTCCACCCCGGTGATGAGCCGGGTGCCCAGGTCGACCTGCGGCTGGTAGGCGAGCGTGATCTCGTCGTGGTCGATCGCCCGGCGCAGGTCGTTCTCGAGGGACCGGCGCTCCGACACCCACTGCCGCATCGCCCCGCCGAACACCTGGCACTGGCCGCGCCCGCCCTCCCGCGCCCGGTACAGGGCGATCCCGGCGTCACGCAGCAGCTCCTGGGCGGGCCGCCGCTCCTCGGCGTCGGACACCACCACGCCCAGGCTGGCGCCCATGTACACCTCACCCGTCGACAGGGCGAACGGCGCCTCCAGCGTGGCCGCCACCCGCCGTGCGCTCGCCAGCGCGTCGGCGGAGCCCTCCGGTGTGGAGGTGACCATCACGAACTCGTCCCCGCCGATGCGGGCGACGAGCTCACCCTCCCGCGCGGCCTCTCGCAGGCGGTCCGCGACGCGGCGCAGCAGCTCGTCACCGGTCGCATGCCCCAGGCCGTCGTTCACGAGGTTGAAGTCGTCGAGCTCCGCCACCACCACCACCACGACCGGGTCGCCGCCCGCGCGGCCCAGGCGCACCGCGAGCTCCTCCAGCAGGCCCCGGCGGTTCGGCAGGCTCGTCAGGTCGTCGTGCAGCGCCCGGTGCGCGAGCAGCGCCTCCTTGTCGGCGAGCGCCGCCCGGTCGCGGTTCGCCTCGTTCACGACGCCGGCGATGCGCGCGACGAGCACCACCACCAGGCCGGCGGTCGCGGTCATGAACCACGCGCCGTGGCTGTGCCCCGCGGACATGAGACCCACGAACGGCGCGGCCACCACGCCGGCACCCAGCAGCAGGACCCGGGCCCCGCCCGACAGCGCCGCCGAGTCCCGCGCCGCCCGGGCGGTGAGGCGGGCCGCCGAGGGGTGCAGGGCGGCCAGCGCGAGGGCCAGGTACGCCACCAGGTACGCGCCGTCCAGGTACGGGCCATCGCCCGACCCGCCGTGCGCCACGTCGACGGCGTAGGCGAGGTCCGTCCCGGCGTTCAGCGCGACGTTCACGGCGATGAGGGTGGCGGCGGTGCTGCGCGTGCCCGTGGCCGCCGCGAGCCACGCCAGGCACGCGAGCAGGACCACGTCGGCGATGGGGTACGCGGCGGCCACCAGCAGGTCGCGCGTGCTGCCCGGGGCGAGCTCGGACAGGATGAAGTGCCACACCGCGAGCGTGCCGATGACCCCCACCACCAGGCCGTCGGACGCGGCGGGGAGCGCCGCCCGGCCCGCGCGGGCGAACAGCAGCAGCACCAGGCCCGCCGCGAGGACGGGGTACCCCGCGAAGTACGCGACGTCGGCCAACCCGGCGGCGGGCGTCGCGATGCCCCGCACCGCGTCCAGCGCCTACCACAGGTCGCCCGCCACGAACGCCCACTGGGATGCGGCGAGGAACGCCCACACCCACCGGCCCACGCCCCGGCTGCGGGCCGCGCGGACGGCCAGGAACACGCCGGTGACCACCCCCGACGCGGCGATCGGCACGGTGGTGGTGCCCGGCCACGCGCCCGCGGCGACCACCCCGGCGAGCGCCAGGCAGACGGCCGTCACCACCCATGTCAGGGCGCCGCCGCGCACCCGGCTCGCAGTCTTCCCCCCGCTCACCCAAGAGACATCGACCGTTTTCCGGCGGGGCTGAGCCCCGGCGGCGTCCCGCGGTTCGGTCACGGGGGGCGCTGCCGCTACCCTTGCGCGCGGACCCCCGGACGGAGTCGCCACTGATCCACCTCAACGACCTCGCGGTGATCGTCATCGCCCTCGCGGTCGCGAGCATCGCTGCGGGGCGCCTCAAGCTCTCGGCGATCCCCGTCTTCATCCTGGCGGGCGTCGCACTGGGCCCGGGGTCGCCCGGGTTCACGGTGCTGAACGGCAGCGATGGCATCGCGGTCCTGAGCGAGCTCGGGATCATCCTGCTGCTGTTCTTCCTGGGCCTGGAGTTCTCCCTGGAGCGGCTCACGCAGGCACGCCGGCTGGTGATGGTGGGCGGCCTCGTGGACCTGGGGATCTGCTTCGGCGCCGGCGTCGCCATCGGCGTGGGCCTGTTCGGGCTCGGGAAGGCGGCGTTCCTGTTCGCCGGGCTGTTCTACGTCTCCAGCAGCGGCATCGTCACGCAGGCCCTGTTCGACCTGCGCCGCCTCGCCGACGACGAGACCGACCTCACCCTCGGCGTGCTGGTGTTCGAGGACATCGCGATCGCCCTGTTCCTCGCCGTCGCCGGCGCCCTCGCCACCGGCGCCGCGGTGGGGGCCGTCGACGTGGGCATCACGGGCCTGCTCGCCCTCGGGTTCGTGGGCGTGTCCCTGTTCGTGAGCCGCTACACGGGGCCGCTGCTGGGCCCCGTGGTGCGGCGCATGTCCCGCGAGCAGCTGTTCCTGTTCGCGATCGCCGTGGCCGTGGGCGGCGCCGCCCTCGCCGAGCGGTTCGAGGTGTCCGATGCGGTCGGCGCCCTGCTCGCCGGGGTGCTGCTGTCGGGCACCGAGATCCGGGACGAGATCGAGGAGCAGCTCCTCGGCCTGCGGGACTTCGCCGCCGCGATCTTCTTCTTCGCGTTCGGCGTGGAGGTCGACCTGTTCGGCTTCGACGAGGTGTGGGTGTGGCTGCTGGTCGCCGTGCCGGTGGCGATCATCGCGAAAATGGCCGCCGGGTTCATCGCCGCCCGGCTCACCGGCTTCACCCGCCGCCAGGGCGTGAACGTGGGCGCGTCCCTGCTCGCCCGCGGCGAGTTCACGATCATCCTGGCCCAGCTGGCCGCCGCCGGCGCCGCCCTCGATCCCGCCTTCCGGTCGAACGTCCAGGCGTTCGCGGGCATCTTCGTGCTGGCGACGGCTATCGTCGGGGTGGTAATCATGCGGGAGTCGCGCCGCATCGGCCGGGCCCTCTTCCCCAGCCGCAAACCGCCGCGGCGTCCCCGAGTATCAGGAGTGCAGCGTCATGGTTGAGGTCCGTGAGACCCGCCTCCCCGGCGTGGGCACGAAGTTCACGATCCGCACTCACGACGATGAGCGCGTCTGTGCGGTCGTGCACCTCGATGGCCTGCGCGAGGTGTACATCGGGGGCGACGACGACGAGGAGCCCACCGTCGTCACGCTCAACGACGACGAGGCCCGTCAGCTCGGGGCGATCCTGTCCGGGGTCGTCTACCGGCCGCAGCTCGTGCAGGATCTCGAGCTCGCCCTGAAGGACCTGGTGATGGAGTGGATCGAGCTGCCGGCGGACAGCCCCATCGTGGGCCTCACCGTCGCGACGTGCCGCATCCGGTCCACGACGGGCGCCACCATCGTCGCGATCCTCCGCGACAAGGGCTCACTCGCCACCCCGCACCCCGATGAGGTGCTGCGCGCCGGCGACACCCTCGTCATCATCGGGCGGCCGGAGACGTTCAAGGACATCCGCCGCCTCGTCGCGGAGGGCCCTCCCGCCCAGAGCACCTAGGGGCGCAGGGCCCGTTGGACACCCAGGAGGTCCTGCGCGACGCGGGGCTGATCCTCGGCGCCGGCCTCGTCGCGGTGCCCATCGCCGCCCTGCTGCGCATCCCCGCGATGATCACCATGGTCGCCGCGGGCCTGCTGGTCGGCCCATCGGCCCTGGACCTGGTGCGGGATCCCCTGGACGGCGTCGGCGCCCAGGTGGTGTTCACCTACGGGGTCGCGCTCATCCTGTTCCACGGCGGCCTGGGGATCAGCCTGCGGGTGATCTCCCGGACCGCGGTGGGGCTGGGGATGCTGGTGCTGCCCGGCGTGGCGCTGAGCGCCCTGGTGGTGGCGGTGGTCGCCGGCCCCGTGTTCGGGGTGCCGTTCGAGGTCGCGCTGCTGCTCGGCGCCGTGCTGGCCCCCACGGACCCCGCGATCCTCATCCCGCTGTTCGACCGCCTCCGCCTGCGCCCCAAGGTCGCGCAGACCGTCATCGCCGAGTCGGCGTTCAACGACCCCACCGGCACCGTCCTGGCGTTCACGGTGGCCGCGATGGTGGGGGCGTCCGGCGGGGCCGACCTCATCGGCTCCCTGGAGACGTTCGCGGAGGACCTCGCCATCGGGGCGGCCCTCGGCATCGCGGGCGGGCTGCTGCTCGCCGTGATGCTGTCCGCCACGCGCCTGGGCGCGTGGCGGGACTCCCCCGTGGCCGCGGTGCTCGCGATCGTCGCGCTGGAGTACTTCACCGTGGACGAGGTGGGCGGCTCCGCGTACCTCGCGGCGTTCGTGATGGGGCTCGTGGTGGGCAACATGCGCATGTTCGGCATTCGCCACGGCGAGGCGCACGAGCGGCAGCTCGGGTTCACCGTGGCCCAGCTCGCGGAGCTGGCGACGCTGGCGGTGTTCGTGACCCTGGGGATCAACCTGCCGCTGGACGCCATCGGGGACCACCTCCTGGGCGGTTTCGTCGTGATGGCGGTGTTCGTGTTCGCCGCCCGGCCGCTGGTGGTGTGGGTGTGCCTCCTGCCGGACCGCCGCGGTGCCTGGACCCGGCAGGAGAAGCTGTTCCTGTGCTGGTGCCGGGAGACCGGCGTGGTGCCCGCCGCCGTCGCGGCGCTGCTGCTCGCCCGCGGCGTGGAGGGCGCCGACATCGCCGTGGCGCTGGTCGCGATGGCCATCCTCACCACGCTGCTGCTGCAGGCCACCACCGCGGGCGCGGTCGCCCGCCGCCTCGGCCTGCTGGAGCCGGCCACCCCACCCACCGGCGGCGTCGCCCTCCCCGCGCACGGCGGGACGGGGTAGGGTGCCCGCTCCGCAGGTGAGAGGGGGCCGCGGGTGAGGGATCCGGGACGCCGGGAACTGGGCTCCCTGCGCTGGGTGCTGTCGCGCCTGGTCGCGGGACTCGCGCTGGTGCTGGCCGTGCTCATCGCGGTCGCGGTGGGCGGCACCGTCGTCACGGCCCGGGACTACCGCGACGCGGCGGAGCTCGCGGTCGCCCGGCAGGGCGCCGCCTACCAGGTGCTCGTGGACCTCCTGAACGCCGAGACCGGCAACCGCGGCTACGTGCTCACCGCCCGCGGCGACTACCGCAAGCCCTTCTCCGAGGCGCTGAGGCGGTACCCCGGGGACCTCGCCCGCCTGCAGGCCCTCGCGGGCGACGACCAGGAGCTGCAGGGCATCGTCGACGCCGTCGACCAGCGCGCCCGCCTGTGGTTCACCGAGGCCCGGGAGCTCATCCGCCTTCGTGCCCAGGGCCGCGTCGACGAGGCCGTCCAGCGGGTGAACCAGGGGATCGCCAAGGAGCGCATCGACGCGTTCCGGGCGGAGTTCGCGGTGCTGCAGAACGCGGTGGCGGACCGCCGGCAGGAGTCCCTGCGCGAGGCGGACCGCCGCCGCAGCATCACGCTGGCCTCGGTCGCCGTGGCGGCCCTGCTCGCCCTCTTCGTGGTGGTGTTCACGGCCCGGCGGGTGTGGAAGCGCGTCGGCGGGCCCATCAAGCTGCTCGCGCTCGGCGTGGGACGCGTCGCCCGCGGCCGCATGGCCGACGTCCCGCCGACGACCATGGCCGTGCGGGAGCTGGCGGACCTCACCGACGGGTTCAACCTCATGCAGCGGCAGGTGTTCCAGCAGCGGGACGCCGTCACCGCCGCCGCCCGCCGGGAGGCCGCCCAGCGCACCGAGCGGCGCCTGTGGGAGACGGTGCAGGAGGGCCTCCTGCCGCAGCGGCTCCCCGGCCTGCGCGACTACCGGCTGGTGTCGCGGTACCGGCCCGCCGAGCGGGCCCTGCTCATCGGCGGCGACTTCTACGACGCCGAGGTGCTCGCCGACGGGCGTTTGGCGATGATCGTGGGGGACATGGCCGGTCACGGTGCCCCCGCCGCCGCCCAGGCCGCCGGCCTGCGGTTCGGGTGGCGCACCATGGTGGCCGTCGACCCGGACCCCGCCCGGGTGCTGTCCGCCCTGAACGCGCAGATGGCCCGCCCCGAGCTGCGCGCGGAGGGGCTGTTCGCCACCGTCATCTACGCCCTTGTGGAGCACGACGGCACCGGCATCTTCGCGTGCGCCGGGCACCCGCCGCCCCTGCTGCTCGACGGGCCCCGGTGCGCGCAGCTCGAGCCCGCCGGGGTGGGCCCCGTGCTGGGCGCCCTGGACGAGGCCGAGTGGCCCGTCACGCCCCTCCAGATGCCGCCCGGCGGCACGTTCGTGATGTACACCGACGGCCTGGTGGAGGCCCGCAACGCCGACGCCGAGACGTTCGGCATCGAGCGCGTCTGCCGGGTGCTCATCGGGGAGCGCGCCACCGCGGTGGAGGCGCGCCTGGCGCGCCTGGTGGCGTCCGCGCGCCGCCACGAGGGTGGGTCCCTGCGCGACGACGTGCTGGTGCTCGCCCTGGAGCGGCGCCTGCCGCCGGGCTGACTACCGGCCGGCGGGGGCCACGAAGCTGCGGCCGTGCGCCAGGGCGTTGGCGTCCCGTGCCTGCTCGCGGGTGAGGGCGCCCAGCCGCACGAGCATTGCGTACTCCGCCCGCAGGCGCGTGCCGATCATCTCCGGCCCGTCGGTGGCCACCACCAAGGGCACGCCGTCGGACGCGAGCTCGTAGACGATCTCGCCCATCTGATCCTGGTCGCGCACCGCGGCGGTGCGCATGTTGGAGGTGGGGCACAGCTCCAGCACGATGTCCTGCTCCCGCACCCGGGCCCGGAGCTCCTGGTCGTAGGCCGCCATGATGCCGTGGCCGATGCGGTCGGGCTCCAGGTCCAGCACCTGGTGCATCTCCTCGATGTGCGGGCGCGGGTCGGCGGCGTTCACGCCCTCCTCGCCCACGTGGAACGTCACGCACAGGCCGTGGTCCCGCGCGCGGTCCACCAGGGGCCGCAGCTGGGAGTAGTCGTACGGGGCCTCCGGGCCGCCCGGGCGGGGGCCGCCGATGTCAATGGCCACGACGCCGCGGTCGCTGAACCGGATGGCGCGCTCCACCACCGCGGCGTTCAGCTTCGCCGTGAACGTCCGGTCCATCATCAGGATGAGCCCCGCCCGCACGGGGTAGTCGAGCATCGCCCGGTCCAGGCCGTGCACCGCGGCCATCACAATGGCGTCCAGGTCGCGCTCGCCGCCGCGGTTGCGCTTGGCGGGGTTGAACCGCACCTCGTGCGTGGTGATGCGCTGCGACCGGTAGGCGCCGCCCACCATCGCGTACACCGCCCGGAACACGCCCTCCGGGCTGCTCTGGATGAGCTCCGTGAACTCGTACACGCGGTTCAGGCCGTCCAGGCCCTGCGTGCCGGACCCGATGTTCGTCGCCGCGGCGAACGACCAGTAGTCCTCGTAGGGCATCCGTTTGCCCTGCTCGCGGGCGAGCTCCCACATGGTGGCGGGGTCCACCCCGCCACCGAGATGGGCGTGCAGCTCGGCGAGCGGCTCGTCCGCGCCGAACACCGGCTCGCCGGACGCGAGCACGGCCCGGGCCTCAGCCCGCTGCGCCGACGAGCTTCTTCAGCTCCCCGCTCTGGAACAGCTCGGTGGTGATGTCGCAGCCTCCCACCAGCTCACCGTCCACGAACACCTGGGGGATGGTGGGCCAGTCGGACCAGCCGGACAGCACCATGCGGATGCGGGGATCCGTGAGCACGTCGCGGGCGCCGTACTCGACACCGAGGTGGTTGAGGATCTGCACCACCTGGTTGGAGAAGCCGCACCGGGGCATCTCCGGGGTGCCCTTCATGTAGACGAAGACCTTGTTGGCGGAGACCTCCGCCTTCAGCTGGTCGAGGATCTCCGTCTCGGACATCGTGAGGGTGTCGCTCATGTCGCCTCCGGGGCGCGGGTTCTCAGTGCGAGCGCGTGGATGCTGCCGTCGTCGAACCGCTCCTGGACGGCGGCGTAGACCATCCGGTGCTGCTGGATGAGGCTCTTGCCCTCGAACTGCGGGGCGACGATGCTCGCGGCCAGGTGGTCGCCGCCACCCTGGTCCACGATCTGCACCGTGGCGCCGGGGAGCGCCGTTTCGATCAGTTCGGTCAGTTCATCGAGGTCTGCCATGCGGCGGAGGATAGCCCGCGGCCGTCCGCCGGCGCCCGCATCTCAGGCCCCGGCCTGCTCCCGCAGGCCCGCGAGCGTCAGATCCAGCGCGGCGCGGAACTGCGCGACGTCGTCGTGCCCGTCGAACACGTCGACGATCTCGTGCACGAACGGGTATTCGGCCGGGTCCAGGGCCCGCCATGCCTGCGCGTAGCGGTGGAGGAACGCGTCCCGGTCCGCGGCGCCGTCGCGGACCTCCGGGGGCGGCTCCCGCCCCATGTCCGCCGCGGTGCCGACCGCCACGCCCACGATGGCGGACACGGCGTGGAACCGCTGCTCCGGGGTGAGGGCGAGCCGGAGGGTCTGCTGCCCGAGCTTCTCGTACAGGCGCAGTGAGTTGGCCTGCACCTCGGTGTTGCGCATGAAGTGGGCGGCCAGCCACGGACGCCGCACGATCGCGTCGAAGAGCGTCACGGCCATCGCGCGCAGGGCGTCGACCGGGTCGTCGCCGGGTGGGTGGCGGTCGACCTCGGCCAGCACCGCCCCGATCACGTGGTCGGCCGCGCGGTCGAGCAGTTCGTCCTTGCTCGCGACGTACCAGTAGATGCTGGCGACGCCGCCCCCGAGGCGCCGCGCGAGCGCCCGGAACGTCAGCGCCGGTTCGCCGGCCTCGTCGAGCAGCGCCACCGCCGCGGTGAGGACGGCGTCCATCGAATGCGACGCCCGCCGGCGTCCCTCTGCGGCGCGGCTGCGCGGGCGTGCCATGGCCACATCCAACCAGAACTTGCGCCGAATCGAACGCTGTTCTAGCGTACCGAACGCTGTTCGATGATCGAACGCTGTTCGAACGGAGTCCGCCATGACCACGACCGCGATCGCGCTCCCCCGCGCCCACCCGTCCCTGCGCTCCGCATGGATCCCGCTGGCCGCGCTCTGCCTGGCCTTCTTCGTGGAGATGGTCGACAACACGCTGCTGTCGATCGCCCTGCCCACGATCGGCCGGGATCTCGGCGGCGGGACGACCGCCCTGCAATGGGTCACGGGCGCCTACTCGCTCACGTTCGGGGGGCTCCTGCTCACCGCCGGATCGATGGCCGACCGGCTGGGACGCCGGCGGGTGCTCCTGCTGGGGCTCGCGCTGTTCGGATCGCTGAGCCTGTGCGTCGTCGCGGTCACCACGGCGGGGGAGCTCATCGCGCTGCGGGCGGCGCTCGGCGTCGCCGCCGCGGCGATGGCGCCCATCACGAACTCGCTCGTCTTCCGCCTGTTCGACGACGCGGCGCTGCGCATGCGGGCGATGACCCTGATGATCGTCGTCGGCATGTCGGGCTTCATCCTCGGCCCGCTGCTGGGCGGCACCGCGCTGGCCCATGTGCGGTGGGAATGGCTGCTGGTCGTCAACGCCCCGATCGCGCTCATCGCGTGCATCGGCGTCCGGCTCGGCGTGCCGGCGGACCGGCCGCAGGACCTCACCCACGATCCCCTCGACGTGCCCGGCGCCGTGCTCAGCATCGGCGCGATCGGCCTGGCCTGCTGGTCGCTGACCAGCGGGGTCGAGCACGGCTGGGGGTCCCCGCTCACCCTCGTGTCCGTCGCGGGCGCCGTCGTCGCCGCCGTCGCGTTCGTGCGGCACGAACGCCGCGCCGATGCACCGATGCTGGACCTCGGGCTCTTCGCGAACGGCACGGTCCGCGGGGCCGTGGTCGCGCAGGCCGGGACGTCCATCGCGATGGCCGCCGTCATGTTCGGGCTCATCCTGCACTTCCAGTACGCGTGGGGATGGAGCCCGGTGCGGGCCGGGCTGGCCAACCTCCCGTTCATCGTGGCGATGGTCGCCGCGACCCCGCTCTCGGAGTGGCTCGCGCGGCGCTTCGGCCACCGGATCGCCTGCCTGGTGGGTGCCGGCCTCCTGGCCGGCGCGCTCGCCGGCCTCACCTGGGGCGTCGGGCACGGGTACGCCGCGATCGCCGCCTGCATGGTGCTGATGAGCGCCGGCCTGCGCACCGTCATGACCATCTGCGCGGTCGCCCTGATCGACGCGATGCCGCGGAACCGCACCTCCATCGGCGCCGCGCTCAACGACGCCGCCCAGGAGGTCGGCACCAGCGTCGGCACCGCCGTGATCGGCACCCTCATCGCCGCCCTGGTGACGACCCGGCTCCCGGGCGGGGCCTGGGGCCATGAGCTGGTCGCGTCGTTCGTCCACGGCGAGCGGATCGCCGACGCCCTGCTCGCGGTCGTCGTGGGGCTGGTCGCGGCCGGCGGCGCCCTGTCCCTCACGGACTCCCACGTCACCGGGGAACCCGCCTGAGCAGCCCGCCTCAGCCCCGCGTGAACCGCCAGTCCAGGGGACGGTCGACGTCGTACGGCATGGTGCCGTGGAACTGACGGGGGTCGCCGTCCAGCACCAGGGGCACGAAGTGACGATCACCGTCCCACATGGGCAGCGCGGCGGCGGCCCGCGCGGCGGGGTCCTCCGAACATGCCTCCAGGAGTCGCGACACCGGGATCCACTCCAGGGTGCCCTCGGGATTCGACGCCGGCGGCGTCCCGGTCCAGGCGTGGCACAGGAACACGAACCCCAGCCAGTCCTCCCGGCGGGGGCCGAACCCGGACCAGGTGATCGTGCCGCGCAGGTGCAGCCCCGTGGCCTCGATGCCGGCCTCCTCGCGCAGCTCGCGCCGGGCGCCGGCGACGACGTCCTCGTCGCGTTCGAGCTTGCCGCCCAGGCCGTTCCACTTCCCGCGATGGTCGTCGTCCGGGCGGGCGTCGCGATGGATCATCAGGACTCGGTCCGCGGCGCGGTCCAGCACGTAGACCAGGGTCCCCACGATGGGGCGGAGGCGATGCTCGTCAGAGGCCGAAGCGCACCTCGGTGAAGTACCAGTACGACGACGTCGCCCACAGGATGACCAGGCCGGCGGACACGCTGCCGCCGAGCACGGGGATCACCCACCCGGGGAAGTCGTGCTTCTTGATGGCCACCATCTTCGCGGCGAACACCCCGTACAGGAACGAGCCCACCACCGAGTGCACCAGCACGCGGGCGTCGGTGCTCTGGAAGCCCAGGATCGTGGTGCAGTGGAACACCACGGGCAGGGTGAACAGCAGGGCCAGGCGCCCGGACCAGCGGTGGATCCTCCGCACCTGCGGCACCTCCAGCCGCACCACGTTGCGGATGTGGCCCCACATGCGCGCCGCGGTGGTCACCTGCACGAACGCCAGCACGGCGGCGAGGGTCGCGAACCACGCCTTCCCCGAGATGGCGCTGCTGAACACCACCCGCATGGCGTCCTGGTACGAGGAGGCGACGCTCGCGCCGGTCATGGGGCCTCCAGGGGGATGGTGGCGCCGGCCCGCGCCTCCCGGCGCAGCTCGCGCCACAGCGCGGCCAGCCGGGCGTCCCGTGCGGAGATGACCGCGACGCAGCGCCGTCCGCCGTTCACCGAGCCCGCCCGGCCGCAGCTCCGGCCCGCGGCGGCGATCTCGGCGAGCACCAGGGTGAGATCACCGGCCGGCACCTCCGCGGAGGCCCCCGACAGGTTCAGGATGCGGGGCAGGTACCCGGGGCGGCCGCCCTCGGGGCCCAGCAGCCCCACCCCGTCGCCGGGGTTCGACGGATCCCCGTTGCCGTCGACGTCCTCCGGCGGGTCCCCGTACGCCAGGTTCACCATGTGCTCGCCGTGGAACCGGATGTTCGCCAGGTTCCCCTCCCGCAGGGCGAGCTTCAGGAACCGGATGTGGTCGCGCATGACCCGCACCTGCCCGGCCGCCGCATCGAGGGTCGAGGCGCCGCCGGGCAGGTCCGGGTCGGCGACGAGCAGGCGCCGCAGCCGCTCCGCGCGGGCCGGCGAGAGCGTCCCGGCCAGGGCCGGGGCGTCCTCGGTGGGACCCACCAGGAACCGGTCGACGTCATCCACGAGGGGTCCCTCGCCGGCGTCCC
>JADLHW010000063.1 GCA_020848615.1 Thermoleophilia bacterium | reverse complement strand
CGCATCCATGCGGCGCCTCCATGCGACCCCGCTCCGCGTCGCATCCATGCGGCGTTTCCGTGCCCCCGCCGTCGCGGCCATCGCCGCCGTCGCGGCCATACCCGCCACCGCCCTCCCCGCTCCCGCGCCCCGGGCGAGCCTGCCCACGACGCCCACCGCGCCGTCCCCCACCACCACGGCGCTCACGCTGCTGTGGCCCGTTCGGGGCGACCGCGACCGCGACGCCCGCGTCGCGGTCGACCAGCGGGTCGCCGGCACCGCGCGCTGGTCCCGGGCGATGTCCCTGCGGCGCACCCCCGCGGGCGCGCTGGAGGGCTTCTCGTGGCCCGAACGCCATGCGGGCAGCATCATGGGCCTGCGGCCCGGCACGCGGTACGAGGTGCGCCTGCGGCTGCGCGACCCCGACGGCGGGTCCCGCACCCGGGTGCTGCGCGCGCGCACCCGCCCGGTGCCGGCGCCCGCCGGCGGCCCGGCCACGCGCACCGTCACCCCCGCCACCCTGGCATCCGCGCTCGACGCGGCCCGCCCCGGCGACATCATCGAGCTGGGCGCCGGCCGGTACCCGGGGTTCACCGTCGACGTCTCCGGAGCGCCCGGCAGGCCCATCGTCATCCGCGGCACCGACGGCGCCGTGATCGACGGCGAGGTCGGGATCTTCGAACGTCGGTGGGTGCACCTGGACCGCCTCACCGTGAACGGCCGTGTCCGCTTCAACGGCACCCACGACTTCGCGATCACCCGGTCCACGGTCACCGCCACCCGCGACCTCGAGGGCCACGGGATCATCACGTACCTGCCCGCCCGCAACGCCTACATCGCCGACAACACGGTCACGGGCGTCACGCCGTGGACGGACGCCGCGATGGGCGCCGAGGGCGCCAACCTGGGCGAGGGCATCCTGGTGACCGGGCCCGGGCACGTGATCACCCACAACCGGGTGCGGGGCTTCCGGGACGGCATCTCCCTGATGGAGGACGCGGAGGCCAGGAGCCAGTTCAGCATCGACATCACCTTCAACGAGGTCTCCCAGGCCGGTGACGACGGCGTGGAGGCCGACTTCTGCGCCCACGACTGCCGCATCACCCACAACCGCCTCACCGACGTGTTCGTCGCCCTGTCGTCGCAGCCGGGCCTGGGCGGCCCCACCTACTTCGTCCGCAACAGCGCGTTCAACGTCACCCACGTCGTCTTCAAGCCGTACCGGGGCAGCACCGGCGACGTCCTGCTGAACAACACGGCCGTGAAGACCGGCGACGCGTTCGGCGTGTACTCCGGGCGGCCCGTGACGCGACTGGTGAGCCGGAACAACCTGTTCATCGGCGGTCCGGGCGGCACGTTCGGCGGCTACCAGAACGGCACCGGCCGGCCGCTGGACGCCCGTACCCTGGTGCGGCCGGACATGGACTTCGACGCGTTCGGCACCTCGCAGGCATTCGCCGGCGTCTTCGGGACCACGCGGTACACGGGGCTCGCGGAGCTGCGCGCCCGCACGACCGAGCGCCACGCGGTGGCGGTGGACATGTCGGCGTTCGCCTCCGCGGCGGCGTTCCCGTCGGTGCCGCTGGACCGCCATCCGGCACAGGACCTGCGCCCCGCCGCCGGCGCGGCGGTGGTGGACGCCGGGACCGTCCTGCCGGGCGTCACCGACGGCTTCGCCGGCGCCCGCCCGGACATCGGCGCGTACGAGGCCGGCACCCCGCTGCCGGACTACGGCCCCAGGGGCTGACCGCCCGTCAGCCCGGCGTGGCCGAACACGGCACGGCGGCGCCGGCGCGGGGCGCCGCGAGCGCCGCGCGCAGCTGCGCCACCGGCACGGCGAACCCGAGCCGGTCGCCGTCGCCCGCGGAGATCATCCCCACCAGCCGCCCGCGGCCGTCGGTGACCGGGCCGCCGCTGTTGCCCGGCCGCACGATGCCGCGCAGCACCAGGAACGGCCGCCACGCCGGCCGGCCGACGGCGTCCCGCGTGAACGTGGACTCCACCCCGCCGGAGGTCGCCGGGCGGTGGGACAGCGGCCCGCCGTCCGGGTGCCCGGTGAACACGAGCTGCGCGCCGTATGCCGGGTCCGCCCCGATGGGCAGCGCCGGGACGTCCAGGCCGTCCACGCGCACGACGGCGACATCGTTGCGGAGGTCCGCGTACACCACCGTCCCGGTGCGGGTGCCGTCACCGGCGTCCGTGACCCGCGGGCGGTCCTCACCGGCGACCACGTGGGCGTTGGTGACCACCACGCCCGGCGCCGCGACCCATCCCGTGCCGAGCCACCGGCCGCCGCAGGCGTCGGTGTCGATGCGCACCACCGACGCCCGCACCCGGTCCAGCACGGCCCGCGGGGCCACGACCCCCGGATCCTGCGGGGGCTGCCGCGTGGGGACGAACGTCGAGATCACCGGGATGTCGTCCAGGCGGGCGAGCCGCTCCAGCACGGCGTCCGGCGGCACGGCCTCCAGCAGGCGCACGGCCACGGCGGAGCGGCCCACCGCCTCACGGCCCCGCGGCCCCGACGCGTCCACGAGCGCGGCGGCGAGCCACACCGCCATCACGCCCAGGCCGGCGCCCAGCACGGCCCCCAGCACGCGGTCCTCCGGGCCCAGCGGCCGCCCGTCCCCGACGGCGTCCGCGGCGGCGGCCGCCACCGCCACGGCCACCAGCAGCCCGCCGACGAGCACCAGCGGCGCCCACACCGCGTTGCCGAGCACGTCCAGCACCCGCGCCTCGAAGCGGTCGACCAGCGCCACGCCCGCCACCAGCACGCCCAGTGGCAGCGCGATCCGCACGCCGCCTCGGCGGACCCCGAGGGCCACGCCCACGAGGACCATCGCCACCGCGCCGATGTCGTACGCGCCCATCGCCGGAGTCTGACGGGCGGGGCGCCCGCCGCGCCGTCAGCGGGGCGGCAGGAACAGGGTGGCGGTGGCGTGCACCCCCGTCTGGGGGCGCCGCAACGGCCGCAGGTCCTCGATGAGCCCGGGCTCCAGGGCGTCGGCGTCGGGGAAGTCGACCTCCACCAGGTTGCCGGCGGGGTCCCGCACGTAGAACTGCACGGCGCCGTCGGGCAGGCGGTACACGTGGTGGCCGAACGGCTCCGGGTCCTGCACGCCCATCGCCATCGCCCGGCGGTACACCGTCGCGAAGTCGTCGACCGTCACGGCGAAGTGCTGCGTGAAGGGCGGCTCGCCCCCGCGCACGGACAGGTGCAGCTGCTGGTCGCCCATGCGCAGCCACACCGTCGGGGTGCCGAGGTCGGGGTTGGGAATGCGCTCCAGCCCGAACAGGTCCTCGTAGAACCGCGCGGACGCCTCGAGGTCGTGCGCGTGGACGTTCACGTGGTTGACCCCGACGACCGCCACTCGGGCTACCCGCCCAGCGCCCGCTCGCGCACCAGCTCCCCCACGCGGGCGGGGTCGGCGCGCCCCTGGGTGGCCCTCATGGCCTGCCCCACGAAGAACCCCACCACCTTGTCCCTGCCGTCGCGCAGCTGCTGGGCCTGGGCGGCGTTCTCGGCCAGCAGCCGGTCGACGATCGCGATGAGCTCGGTCTCGTCGCTGATCGCCCCGAGCCCCTTGGCCTCGACCACCTCGCGGGGCGCGGCGCCGGTGGCCACGACCTCGGCCAGCACGGCCTTGGCGTTGGGCATCGAGATCTCCCGGGCCTCGGCCATGGCGATGATCTCGCCGAGCGCCGCCGGTGTGACCTCGCTCTCCCACGGCTCCTCGCCGCGCTCGCGCAGCTGGGCCCGCAGCTCGCCGCGCACCCAGTTCGCCGCGGACTTCGGCGGCGCGACGGCGGCGACGGCCTCGAAGTACCCGGCCAGCTCGGCGGTCTCCGACAGCACCTCGGCGTCCTCGAAGGTGAGGCCCAGGTCGCGCATCCACCGCTCGCGCCGGTCGATGGGCAGCTCCGGCAGCGACGCCCGGATCTCCTCCACCCATGCGCGGTCCGGCACCACGGGCACCAGGTCCGGCTCGGGGAAGTAGCGGTAGTCGTGCGCCTCCTCCTTGGAGCGCAGCGACGTGATCTCACCCGGGGTGGGCTCGTAGTGCAGCGTCTCCTGCGTGATCGTGCCGCCGTCCTCGAGGACGGCGATCTGCCGGGCGATCTCGGCGGTGATGCCGCGCTCCAGGAACGTGAAGGAGTTCATGTTCTTCAGCTCGGTCTTCGTGCCGAACGCCTCGCGGCCGGCGGGCCGGACGCTGATGTTCGCGTCGGCGCGCATGGAGCCCTGCTCCATGTTCCCGTCGGTGACGCCCAGCTGCACCAGGGTCTGCCGCAGCTGCTTCAGGAACGCCGCGGCCTCCGCGCCGGAGCGCAGGTCCGGCTCGGTCACGATCTCCAGCAGCGGGGTGCCGCCGCGGTTGAAGTCCACCACCGACGACTCGGCGCCCGCGCGGCGGCCGTCGCCCCCGGTGTGGATGAGCTTCGCGGCGTCCTCCTCCAGGTGGGCGCGGGTGATCCCCACCGTCCGCTCGCCGTCCTCGGTGAGATACCGGAAGGTCCCGCCCAGGCACACCGGCTCGTCGTACTGGCTGATCTGGTACGCCTTGGGGAGGTCCGGATAGAAGTAGTTCTTGCGCGAGAACACCGAGCGCTCGGCGATCTCGCAGCCCAGGGCGTGGCCGGCGACGATCGCCAGGCGCACGGCCTCCCGGTTGGTGACCGGCAGGGCGCCCGGGTGCGCGAGGCACACCGGGCACGTGTGGACGTTGGGGTCGTCCCCGAAGCTCAGCGCGCACCCGCAGAACATCTTCGTGCGGGTGAGCAGCTGCGCGTGGATCTCGATGCCGATGACGGCCTCCCAGCGGGCGTCGCTCATGCGAGCCCCGGGGGCCGGGTGTCGAAGGCCAGGGCCGTCTCCAGCGCGTGGGCCGTGGCGAGCAGCCGGTTCTCCGACAGCGCCGGGCCGGCGAGCTGCAGGCCCACCGGCATGCCGTCGGAGACCCCGCAGGGGATCGACGCCGACGGCAGCCCGGCGAGGCTGACCGGGATCGTGCAGATGTCCGACAGGTACATGGCGAGCGGGTCGGCGGTGCGCGCGCCCAGGGGGAAGGCCACCGTGGGCGAGGTGGGCGACGCCACCACGTCCACCTGGGAGAACACCTCCTCGAAGTCCCGGGAGATGAGGGTGCGCACACGCTGCGCCTGCCCGTAGTAGGCGTCGTAGTAGCCGGAGGACAGCGCGAACGTGCCGAGCATGATGCGGCGCTTCACCTCGGGCCCGAAGCCCTCCGCGCGGGTGTTCTCGTAGGTCTCCAGCAGGTTCTCGGCGTGATCGGTGCGGTGCCCGTACCGGATCCCGTCGAACCGGGCGAGGTTCGCGGACGCCTCGGCCGGCGCGATGAGGTAGTACGTCGACAGGGCGTACCGGCTGTGCGGGAGGTGGACCGGCACCAGGGTGCCGCCCAGGTCCTCCACGGTGCGCAGGGCGGCCTCGACGGCGTCGCGGACGCCCGGGTCGACGCCCTCGCCCATCAGCTCCTCCACCACGCCCACCCGCACGCCGTCCAGGCGCTCCGCGTCCGGCACGGCGATGGGGTCCGGCCAGTCCAGGGAGGTCGCGTCCATGGGGTCCCGGCCCACCATGTGGCCGAGCAGCAGGGAGGCGTCGCGGACGGTGCGGGCGAACGGGCCCACCTGGTCCAGGGACGACGCGAACGCGATGAGCCCGTACCGGGAGATCGCGCCGTACGTGGGCTTCACGCCCACGATGCCGCACAGGGCGGCGGGCTGCCGGATGGACCCGCCGGTGTCGCTGCCCAGCGACCACGGCACCTGGCGGGCCGCGACGCACGCGGCGGACCCGCCGGAGCTGCCGCCCGGCACGCGCGTGCGGTCCCACGGGTTGAGGGTGGGGCCGTACGCGGAGTTCTCGGTGCTCGACCCCATGGCGAACTCGTCCATGTTGGTCTTGCCGATCACCACCGCCCCGGCCCGCTCCAGGCGGTCGACGCAGGTGGCCGTGTACACGGGGCGGAACCCCTCGAGGATCTTGGAGCCGGAGGTGGTGACCAGGTCCCGGGTGGACAGCGCGTCCTTGATGCCGATGGGGACGCCGGCCAGCGGCGGGCGCTCCGGCATGGCGTCGATCTCCCGGGCGCGGGCGAGCGCCCCGTCCCGGTCGACGGCGAGGAACGCGTGCCAGTCGTCGGCCTCGGCGCGGGCCAGGTGCGCCTCGGTGAGGTCCACCGAGGAGATCTCCCGGGCGCGCAGCGCGGCGATGGCCTGCTCGGCCGTGAGGTCGGTGAGCCCCGCCATGCTCAGCCCATCCGCCCCACCGAGAAGCCGCCGCCGGCGACCTCCGGGGCCTCGCGCAGCGCCAGCTCGGTGGGCAGGCTGGGCCTGGGGGCGTCGTCCCGGAGCACGTTCTGCAGCGGGATGGCGTGCGTGGTGGGCGGCACCTCCGAGAGGTCCAGCCCCCGCACCTGGTCCACATGCTCGAGAATGCCCGACAGCTCGCGGCGCATGGTCTCGCGCTCGTCCTCGGAGAGGGCGAGGCGGGCCAGGCGGGCAACGTGCCGGACGACGTCCGCGTCGATCACGGCGGGCATGGTACCGGACCCGGCCGGGCGTTCAGACCGTGGGGGCGTTCGACACGAGCACGGCCACCGCGGCCAGCAGCAGGCCCGCCAGCACGAGCTCCGCGCGCACGCTGGCGGCGAGCCGCTCGGCGGCGGCGGCCTCACCGCGGGGCAGCCCCAGGGCGGCCCGCTCCAGGCGGGGGTGCAGCACGAACCGGTTGTAGCCGCCGGCGGCGAGCATGACCACGAAGATCCCGAGCTTCACCACCAGGGTGACCCCGTAGGCGGTGCCGACCAGGTCGCCGGGTTCGGCCACCTCCGCCAGCGCCCGGTAGACGCCGGTGATCACCAGCAGCGTCACCGCGATGGTGGCGAGGGCGGAGAACCGGACCACGCCCTGGGCCACCAGCCGCACGCGGTCGGCGGCGTCCAGGGCCGCCCCGGCGGGCAGCAGGTACGCCGCGAGGCCCAGCAGCCCCCCGATCCACGCGGCCGTCGCGGCGTTGTGGACCATGTCGGCCCCGATGTTCAGCGTCGCGTCGTTGCCGCTGGACGCATGACCCATCCAGGACATCGCCCCCAGGACCGCCGCGGGAGGAACGGCCATGGCGACGATGAACCAGGGCGGCTCGGCACCCGCGCGACGGCGCGACGCAGCGTCCAGCGCGCCGCCGGCCACCGCCGCCACGGCGATGACGAGGAGGCCGGTTCCCAGCCGGGTGTCGCGCAGCAGGGTTCCCAGGCCGGCGTCGTCCAGCGCGACCAGGGTGCCGGCCGCGACGATGACGGCCCCGATGACGCTGAGGTCGAGCGCGCGGCGCCAGAGGTCGCGCCAGGTGCGTGCGACCGCGCCCAGCGCGGCGCCGGCGCGCTCCCGGAAGCCCTCGGCGGGCGGCGCCCCCGGAGGGGCCAGGCCGCCGGAGGCCACCGCCGCGTCCACCACCACCCGGCGGAACGCCACCAGGCCGAGGGCGAGGATCCCGCCCAGCAGCGCCAGCCCGCGGCCGATCCCGGCGATCCAGTCGCCGGCGCCGGCGGCATCGTCGTTCTCACCGGTGTGGACGCCGTCCGGGCCGGGCCGCATCGGGACGGTGATGTACCGGCCCGAGGTGACGTGGCCGTCCTGCGACAGCACGCGCCACGTCACCATCTCGTCCGTGCGCGGCGTGGGGAGCGGCACCAGCACGGCCTGCGGGTCCACGGGGTCCACCCGCGCGGCGACGGGGCCGGTCACGCCGCCGCGCCGCACGAACACCTCCAGGAACGCGGACTCGACCGGCGCGCCGAAGCTCAGCCGGAGGCCCGTGTCGATGCGCTCCACGCCCCGCATGCGGGCATGCGCGGCCCCCGTCGCCGGAAGCAGCAGCAACGCCACGAGGACCGCCGCCAGGACGGCGGCGATGCGGCGGCGACGCCCTAGTTCAGGGTCGTATGGAGCACCAGGAGCAGCGCGGAGGTCAGCGTGAAGCCGACGGCGAGATGGCGGGCGACGAAGCTCGCGAGCATCGTGACTCCTGGAGGTCCGGGGTGGAGGTGTCACCCCTATCGACCGCCGCGGCGCCGACTTGTTACCCCGTTCGGGTGATCTTTCGGTCACCGGCGACCCGGAGTGAGCCCGACGACCAGGTCCATGAGCTCCGGCTGCGGCACCCCGGCGGCCGACAGCACCGTGGTGCGCCCCGCCCGCCGCCAGCTGAGGACCAGCCGCCCGCCGCGATCCTGGCGGAACATCTCCACGCCGCCGCGCGTGATCCGCACGGCGCCGCGCTCCGGCGGGACGGGCTGGCCCGACACCACCGTCAGGGCGATGTCCCGCCCCGCGCGGCTGAAGAAGACGGTGCTGGCCGCCCGTCCCGCGACCTCGTCCACGCGCGTGCCCGCCGGTGCCCACCCGAGCGCCGCGAGGCTCTGCAGCCGCAGGCCGGCGATGGGTGCGCGGCCGGCGGCCGGGGGACGATCGGGGGCCATTCCCTGGAGCTCGGCGACCCGCGACACGATGCGGTCCTCCCGGACCCCGGCGGTCACGCCGAACCACACCGCCGCGGCGACGGCCAGGGCCGTGAGCAGCAGCCCCAGGATCCTGCCCAGCCGGCGGCGGCGGGGATCCGGGGCGTCGGCGGGTTGCGTGTGCGCGGTCGTCGGCATCGGCTGCCGATCATCCCTGACCTGAGCGACCTGTGACACGTCCGGGTGCAACGGCGGCGAAGCTAGCATGGCGGCCGTGCGCAGGAGCCCCACCAGCATCGCCGGCCGTGCCGGAGGCCTCATGGGCCGGTTCGGCGACCCGGTCGGGTTCCACCGCATCGCGATGGTCAACGCCGGGCTGCTGTGGGTCATCATCCTCAGCGGCGGGCTCGTGCGGCTCACGGACTCCGGCCTGGGCTGCCCGGACTGGCCGCTGTGCGACGGCGGGGTGGTGCCGGAGAGCGGATGGCACGCGGTGATCGAGTACTCCAACCGCGTCGCGTCCGCGGCGATCATCGTGTTCACGGTGTTCACGTGGCTCGCCGCCCGCCGCGTCCGCAACCCGTCCCCCGGAATCCGCGGTCACGCGCTGGCGGCGATGCTGCAGTCCATCGCCCAGATCCCGCTGGGCGGGGTCACGGTGCTGTCGGGCCTGCACCCCCTGATGGTGGGATGCCACTTCCTGCTGTCCATCGGCGCGCTCACCAGCGGCGTCCTGCTGGTGATCACCGCCCACGACCACATCCACGGCGTGCGCCGCGCGACCGACGACCGGCAGGGCCCGTTCGCCGCGCTCACCGCGCTCGCGCTGCTGGTGGTGGTCGTGACCGGGGTGCTGGTGACCGCCGCGGGCCCGCACTCCGGCGACGACGATGTCCTCGAGCGTTACGGCAACCTCGAGAACGCGGCGTGGCTGCACGTCCGCGCGGTGGGTGTCCTGGTGGTGCTCATGTGCGTCCTCGCGGTGTGGATCTGGAAGGAGGCCCCGCGCGACCGCCTCGCCCGGCGGTCCGTGGCCGTCTTCCTGCCCGTGCTGGCGGTCCAGATCGCCATCGGTGAGATCCAGTACCGCCACGGCCTGCCGTGGGAGGTGATCGCCGCCCACCTGGCGGTCGCCGGCCTGGTGTGGTCGTGGGGGGTCACCGCCGCGTGGCGGATCGCGCGTCCCCCGGTCTCCCGCACCGGCGACGGGCCGGGCGCCGCGTCCGGCGCACGCGAGACGGTGGGCACGTCCGCCGCGGCGTGACGGCCGCGGACGCCGCTCAGCGGCGGCGCGCCACCTTGCTCTGGCACGCCACGCACCGCTCCGCGTCGGGGACGGCTCGCAGCCGGCCCTCCGGGATGGGCTGGCCGCAGTCGGCGCACACGCCGTACGTGCCCGCCTCCACGTTCAGCCGCGCCCGTTCCAGGCGCTCGAGCTGGTCGCGCAGCCGGAAGACCTCGCGCAGCTGCTTCTCGCGGGCCTCCGCGTCGGTCGCGGCCTCCGCGGGGTGATGGTGCCCGTCGGAGCGCTCGTCGGCGTCGGAGGCGAGGTCCTTCTCCTGAAGCGCCTGCCGGATGTCGGCCTCAAGCCGGTCGATACGCTCCAGCGCCGCAGCACGATCGGTCGATTCCATCCGCCCATGGTACCCACGTCCGGCGGATGCGCGCACGTCACGGAGGAACGATGAACGAGGCCATCGTGGCCCACGGCCTGGTCCGCGAGTTCAAGGGGGGGATCCGGGCCGTGGACGGCGTGGATCTGGAGGTCCGCACCGGCGAGGTGTACGGGTTCCTCGGTCCCAACGGCGCCGGCAAGAGCACGACGGTGCGGATGCTTGCCACGCTCCTGCGCCCCACCGGCGGCACCGCGAGGGTCGCGGGCTTCGACGTCGCCCACGAGGCCCACGCGGTGCGCCGCGCGATCGGCGTGGCCCTGCAGGACGCCGCGATCGACCCCTTCATGACCGGCCGGGAGCTGCTGCGCCTGCAGGGCGTCCTGCACGGCCTGTCGCGCGCCGACTGCCGTGCCACCGCCGAGCGGCTGCTGGAGCGCGTGGGACTCACCGAGGCGGCCGACCGCCGCGTGGGCACGTACTCCGGCGGGATGCGGCGGCGCCTCGACCTCGCGCTCGCGCTGGTGCACGAACCCGTCGTCTTGTTCCTGGACGAGCCCACCACGGGCCTGGACCCCACCTCGCGGCTGGCGCTGTGGGAGGAGGTGCGCCGCCTGAACGCCGAGGCCGGGACGACCGTGTTCCTCACCACCCAGTACCTGGAGGAGGCCGACCAGCTGGCCGGCCGCGTGGGGATCATCGACGGCGGGAGGATCGTCGCCGAGGGCACGCCGCAGCGGCTGAAGGCCGAGGTGGGCGACCCCGCCCTGGTCATCACCCCCGCCGACCCGGAACGGCGCGATGCGGCGCAGGAGGTCCTGCAGCGGTTCGGGCCCGAGGTGGAGGCACGGCCCCCGGGCACCGCCGCCGCCCGCCTGCCCGGCGGGGCCGCCCGCGTCGCGGAGGCCGTGCGGGCGCTGGACGAGGCCGGCATCCCCACCGCGTCCCTGGACCTGCACCAGCCCACCCTGGACGACGTGTTCGTGGAGAAGACCGGGCGGCGCCTGGAGGGTCACGGCGGCGGGGAGTCCCCCGCGGCCGGGCGGGGGCGCCGGGGGCGCAGGAGGTGAGCCTCGCGCTCCGCCAGACCTGGGCGCTCGCCCGACGGGCGATCGCCGGGACCTTCCAGGTGCCGCAGTCCTGGTTCCCCGCCCTGTTCTTCCCCCTGCTGCTCATGGCGATCTTCACCGCCTCGTTCGACCGCGGCATCGCGTTCATCCCGGGCTTCCCGAAGGTGCACGGCTACCTGGACTTCGGGATCTCCGGGACGGTGCTGCAGGGCGTGCTGATCGGCGGGGTCACCTCCGGCGCCTTCTTCGCGGGAGACATCGAGCGGGGCTTCTTCGACCGGCTGGTCACCTCACCGGTCTCGCGGATCGTGCTGCTCACCAACCGGCTGGCCGCCGGGGTGCTGCTGGCCGCCTGCCAGGCCACCCTGTTCGTGCTCATCGGCGTGGCGTTCGGGGTGCGCATCGAGGGCGGCGTGCCCGGGTTCCTCACGCTCGTCGGCCTCGCCGCGCTCCTGGCGATCCCCATCGGGGGACTCGGGATCCTCCTGGCGCTGCGCACCGGGTCCACCGAGGCCGTGCAGGGCGCGTTCCCGCTGTTCTTCGCCTTCATGTTCTTCTCGTCGGCGTTCTTCCCGCGGGAGACGATGAGCGGCTGGTTCAGGACCGTCGCGGACGTCAACCCCATCTCCCACCTGGTGGAGGGCATGCGCGCGCAGGTGATCGAGGGGTTCCGCCCGGGGGCCGCCGCCATCTCACTGGCGGTCATCGCCGGGTTCGCCGTGTGCACGGTCGGCGGGAGCGCCCTGGCGCTGCGGCGCCGGCTGGGGGCGGTGTGATGGCCGGCGGGACCCTGGCACGCACCGCGGCGGTCAGCGGGATGCTCGCCTGGCGGGCCATCATCCTGGTGCGCCGCATGCCGTCGGTGTTCATCCCCTCCCTGGTGATGCCGCTGTTCATCCTGGTGGCGACCTCCGGCGCGTTCCACGGCGTGGGGGCCCTGCCCATCGGCACCGGCAGCTACCTGGCGTTCACCATCCCGTTCGCCACGGTCATGGGGGCGGGGTTCGCGGGCGTGAACGCCGGCACCACGCTCGCCCGTGACATCGAGGGCGGCTTCCTGGACCGGCTCGTCAGCAGCCCGGCCCCGCGCCTGTCGCTGGTGGCCGGGCCGTTCACCGCCGCCGGCATGCGCAGCCTGTTCACCACCACCGTCGTGCTCATCGCCGGGACCATCGGCGGGGTCACCCCGCCGGGGCTCATCGGCACGGTCATCGTCTACGTGATGGCCGCCGGCTTCGGCGTGGCCACGTCGCTGTGGTCCATGGGCGTCGCGCTGCGGGCCCGCACGGTGCAGGCGGCGCCGCTCATGCAGCTGGTGGTGTTCATCGCGATCTTCACCTCCGTGGCCTACGCCCCGCGGGAGCTGCAGCACGGCTGGCTGCGCACCGTCGCCGACTGGAACCCGGTGACCCGCATCCTGGAGGCGTCCCGCGCCACCGAGCTGGGCGGCGCCGGCTGGGGCGAGGTGTGGCCCGGCCTCGGGGCGATCGCCCTGCTGCTGGCGGTGCTCGGCGTGTGGGCGCTCACCGGGCTCCGCAGGCTCGGGAGGGACTGATGTCCGACGGCCGCGTGGAGATGACGCCCGCCCTGGCGGCGTACCTGGACGCCCTCGCGGCCCCGTCGCCGCTGGTGCGGCGCGTGACCGGGGAGAACCGTGGCGACCCGGGCGCGGTGATGATGACCCACCCCGAGCTGGGCCGGCTGCTCGCGGTGCTGGTGACGGCCTCCGGGGGGCGCCGGGTGCTGGAGATCGGCACGTACCTGGGGATCTCGGCGACGTGGATGGCGGAGGCGCTCCGGGACGGCGGCCGCCTGGACACCCTGGAGGCCGACCCGCACCGGGCGACGCGCGCGGAGCGGTGGTTCGCGGCGGCGGGCCTGGCGGACCGCGTGCACGTGATGCGGGGTCCGGCGGGGGCGACGCTGCCGGGGCTCCCGGACGGCGCCTACGACCTCTGCTACATCGATGCCGACAAGCCGGCGTACCCCGCGTACCTGGAGCACGCGGTGCGGCTGGTGCGTGCCGGCGGGTTCATCGTCGCCGACAACGTGCTCTACGACGGCGAGGTGGTCGCGGAACGCCCGGGTGAGCATGCGGAGGCGCTGCGGGCGTTCACCCGCGCGGCGATCGACCATCCGCGGCTGTCCACCGCCGTGCTGGCGGTGGGCGACGGCGTCACGGTCAGCGTCGTCCGCGGCTAGCCCGCCCGGGCCCGCCGCTGCCAGGACCTCAGCGCGAACCAGCCCGCCACGAAGACGGCGGCGCAGGCCGCCGCGACCTCGAACCAGCCCATCGCCAGCGACACCAGCTGCAGGGCGAAGAGCGCGAGCGTCAGGCCGGCGAGGGCGATGCCGATGGTACGGCGTGGCGGCGAATCGGACATTCCGGCGTTACACCGTAACCGGCCGCCCTACTGGAATGTCCGGAAACGGGCATAGGATTGTCCTGATGTCGCGCCCTCCCCGTGCCCTCACGGCCCTCGTCGGGCCCGCGGTCGCCGTCGCCCTCATCGGGGGCGGGGCCGGCCTGGCCGTCGCCACGGATCAGAAGCCCAAGCCGGGCGAGCCGTCCGTGCAGCTGCCGGACGCCAACTCGGCGCTCGCCTGCGTCGTCCCCGGCGACAGCGCCGGGCTCGACCAGATCCTCCTGAACGCGGGCAGCCCCATGGCGGGCCTCGGCACCGTCCTGGTGGAGGTGTCCTCGCAGTCCGGCATCGACCCGCGGCTCATCGTCGCGATCGCCGCACACGAGACGATGCTCGGCACCTACGGGCCGGCGGCGGCGATCAACAACCCGTTCGGGCTGGGACCCGGCATGGTCTTCCCGTCCGAGGGCGACGCCGTGCGCTACGCGGTGTCCACCCTCGCGAGGTACTACCTGCCGGAGGGCCGGGACACCATCGCCGAGATCGGCGCCAAGTGGGCTCCCGTCGGCGCCAAGAACGACCCGACCGGCCTCAACGGGAACTGGACCGCGGGGGTCTCCTCGTACTACGCGGCGCTCGGCGGCGACCCGTCACGGCGGCCGCTCCTGGCCGATCAGGACGCCACGCCCTCGTGCGCGGGCGGCGGCGGCCTGGGGAACGGCGGCATCGTCCCGCCGGTGGCGCCCGAGCCCCCGTCGGTGGGCGACGGTCCGCCCGTGGTGACCGTGTGGGGCGGCAACGCGCCCGTGGGCGCCCAGTCGGCCACGCTCACCGGCTTCGCGTTCCCGCTGGCCGTCCGCGAGGGCGGCGAGGCCCGGTACGCGGACGCCACCTGCTCCGTGCAGGACCTGTGCGGGGTCGGCGTCGCGACCGCCGCGATGACGCATGTGGTGGCCGCCGTGGAGGGCCGGCTGGTGGCGGGCACCGCCACGGAGCGGGCGCAGGGCGTGGCGTTCTGGATCGTCCGCGAGGACGGCAACCGGGTCGGGTACGGGCCGCTCGCCAGCTATGCGCCCGGCGTGAGCCACGGGGCCCGCGTGGCGATGGGCCAGCCCCTGGGCCGGTCGACGGGGAGCCTGGTGATCGCATGGACCCGCCGCGGCACGTCGATGGACCCGTTCCCGATGCTGGCGGCGACGCGGCCGCCCGACGCGGAGCCCTCGCCCGCTACCTGACGTGCTGCCGGGCCGGGGCGTACTTCGACGCCCACGAGGAGCTCGAGGCGGTGTGGCGCCGCCGGCCGGACGACCGCGCCATGGTGCTGCTCCAGGGCCTCATCCAGCTCGCCGTCTCGCTGGAGCATCACCGCCGCGGCAACCCGCACGGCGCCCGCGTGCTGCTGGCTCGCGCCTGGAGCCGCCTCCACGACGTCGCCCCGGGCGAGCTGGGCCTCGACTGGACGGACCTCCCCGCGGCCCACGCCGCCCTCCATGTGGCCTTCGCCTCCTGGGACCGGGACGGCGGCCCCCCTCCCTCCGTCGTCCCTCCCCGCCTGGCCCTGCTGGACCCACGCGGCACCGCTCGATGCGACCCGCATGAGAACCGGGGCAACGGGTAATCGAAATCGACCGCCGAGGTGACCGACCGCCGGGCGGCGTCGGCGGACCGCGAGGGACGCGGCTACGGACGGGAGGTCGAGGGCGATGAGCAACGCGGGGATCCTCGTCGTGGGAGCCGGCCTGGCCGGTGCCACCGTGCTCACGACGCTTCGCGACGGCGGCTACGACGGGCCGCTCGCCCTGGTCGGCGACGAGGGTGAGGCCCCCTACGAGCGCCCCGGCCTGTCCAAGGACGTGCTGCAGGGGAGCGCGCAGGCCGACTCGCTCTACGTGCACCCCCCGGGCTGGTACCGGGAGCACGGCGTGGCCACCCACCTGAACGACGCGGCGGTGGCGCTGGACCTGGCCGGCCGCCGGGTGCGGCTCGCCTCCGGCGTCGAGCTGGCGTACGCCGACCTGGTGCTGGCCACCGGCGCCCGGCCCCGGGTGCCGCCGATCGAGGGCGTGCGCCTGCCGGGCGTGCACACCCTGCGCCGCATCGGCGACAGCCTCGCCCTGCGGGCGGCGTTCGGGCCCGGGCGCCGGGTCGTGGTGGTCGGTGCGGGTTGGATCGGGCTGGAGGTGGCCGCCGCCGCCCGGCTGGCCGGCGCGGAGGTGACCGTGCTGGAGTACGCCGACGTGCCGCTGCGTGCGGCGATGGGTCCGCTGCTGGGCGACGTCTTCGCGCGCCTGCACCGGCGGCACGGCGTCGAGTTGCGCACCGGCGTCACGGTGGAGGCGATCCTCGGTGAGGACCGGGTGACCGGGGTCCGGGCGGGCGGGCAGACCGTGCCGGCGGACCTGGTGGTGATCGGCGTGGGTGCCGTGCCGAACGCCGGGCTCGCCGCGGACGCGGGCCTCGCGGTGGACAACGGGGTGCTGGTCGACGAGCGGCTGCGCACCGCCGACCCGCACGTCAGCGCGGTGGGAGACCTGGCGAACGCCGTGTGGGCCGGCTCGGGCGACCGGCTGCGGGTCGAGCACTGGGACAACGCGATCCGCCAGGGCCGGCTCGCCGGCCAGGTGCTGCTCGGCGGCGACCAGCGCTACGACTGGCAGCCGTACTTCTACACCGACCAGTTCGACCTGGGCATGGAGTACGTCGGTCACGGCTCCGCCGACGACGAGGTGGTGATCCGCGGCGAGCCCGGCGACCCGGACGGGGGCACCGGCGCCTTCGTCGTCTTCTGGCTGCGCGGCGGGCTGATCACCGCGGCGATGAACGTCAACCTCTGGGACGTGAACGACCGGCTCCGCGCCCTGGTGGGCCGCGAGGCCACCCCGGACCGCCTCCTCGCCGGCCCTCCGGTCCTCGGCGACTGACGCCGGCACGGCCTCGACCGACCCGGAATGGCGTGGGGACGGCGATGCGCGGGACCGCCGCCGGGCCCCGGTGCGCGCGGTAGGGTCCCGGCGATGCGCATGGACCTGCTCGCCCGGCTCGCCGAGGCCCACGGACCGTCCGGCCGCGAGGAGGCCGTCGCGGCGATCGTCCGCCCCGAGCTGGAGGCGGTGTGCGACCGGGTCGAGACGGACCCCCTGGGGTCCCTGCTCGGCACGCGCGCGGCGGCGAACGGCGGGGGGACGCCGGGCCGGCTGATGCTCGCCGCGCACATGGACGAGATCGGGCTGATGGTCACCGCGGTGGACGAGTCCTCGGGGTTCGTGCGCGTCATCCCGCTGGGCGGCTGGGATGCCCGCACCCTGGTGAGCCAGCGCGTGCTGGTGCACGGCCGGGAGCCGCTGGACGGCGTGGTCGGCACGCCGCCGGTGCACGTCCTGGACGCCGACGCGCGCGGGAAGGCCCCCAAGCTGGAGGACCTCGTCGTCGACACCGGCCGCTCCGCCGACCGGGTGCGGGAGCTCGTGCGCCCCGGCGACGTGGTCACCCGCGTGCGGACGCTCCGCACCCTGGGGGACCTGGTGACCTGCAAGGCGCTGGACGACCGCGTGGGCGTGTTCGTGATGCTGGAGGCCATGCGGGCCGCCGGCCCCTCGCCCACCGAGGTGATCGCGGCGGCCACGGTGCAGGAGGAGGTGGGCCTGCGCGGCGCCCGCGCCGCCGCGGGGCGGGTGCGGCCGCACGTGGGCCTGGCGATCGACACGTGCCCGTCCGGGGACGGCCCCGGCCAGAAGGGCGGCGGCACGAAGCTCGGCGCGGGCGCCGCGATCCGGGTGATGGACGCCAGCGCGATCGGCTCCCGCGCCCTGGTCGACCTCCTGGAGTCCCTCGCGGTGGAGCGGGACATCCCCCACCAGTTCCACGTGTCCGACAAGGGCGGCACCGACACCGCGTCGCTGCAGCTCTCGGGCGAGGGCAGCATCGCGGGGTGCGTGTCGATCCCGCAGCGGTACGGCCACTCCTCCGTGGAGGCGGTCCACCCGGACGACGTGCGGGCGTGCATCGACCTCGTGGCCGCGCTGGTGGAGCGCGTGCACGAGCTCCCGCGCGACTCCTAGACGGTCCCCCGCCCCAGTCGCGCGCCCAGCGGCACGCCCACCAGCGGCGCGCAGATCGCAACCAGCCCCGCCGCCACCGGCCCCAGGCGAGCGCCGGCAACCAGCGCGGGGGTGGCGAGCATCGCGGTGAGCATCAGCGCCCCGGCGAACGCCGCGGGCCGCCGGGTGCCGGCGCACAGGCCCAGCAGGGCGCCGGCGAGGGCGACGGTGCCCACCACCAGCATCAGCTGGGCGTGCACCGCCAAATCGCCCAGGTCCCGCGCCCAGCGCGGATCGTGGCGCAGCGACAGGAGGCCGGTGCCCGCCGCGAGGGCCGCGACGCCGCCGGCCAGGGCCCCGAGCCCCGCCGCGCGTTCCGCCCGGTCCACGTCAGCTGGAGATGCCGGCGCTGGTGACGGTGACCTCGGAGGTCCCGTCGGGGAGCGGCTGCACGCGGCCGCCCACGGTCGCCCGCAGCGAGGGCCCCCACCCCACGCGCATCCACAGCCTGGTGGCGAGGCGGAAGGACCGGGCATCGCCGGCCCCGATCATC
This sequence comes from Thermoleophilia bacterium, assembly GCA_020848615.1. Lineage (GTDB taxonomy): Bacteria > Actinomycetota > Thermoleophilia > Miltoncostaeales > Miltoncostaeaceae. Next base: position 68,486 of record JADLHW010000063.1, on the reverse strand, counting down.
CCCTCGAACACGACCGGCCCGTTCGGCCCGGCGCGGCGCACCTGCACCCAGCTGCCGTCCGGTGCGGTCCCGGCGAGGCGCAGGCTGGCCGCGGTGTTCCGCGTGGGCCGGGACGCGGGCGGCGTGACCACCGGCGCCGTCCGGGCGGTCGTCGTCCCGCCGGAGCCGGGCCCGTCACCGGGCGTGGTCGGCACCTGTGCGATCGACAGGGCCGGTTCGCCGCCGTCGTTGCCGCCCAGCCAGACGGCCGCGGCGACCACGGCCACGCCCCCCGCCAGCAGCAGGCCCACGCGGCCCGGCCCGCGCCGCCGGCCACGGGGGACGCGCACCGGCCGCGGCCGCGACGGCGCCGGCCGCGCCTCCTCGCCGGCCGGCCCGCCGAGGCGCTCGTCGAGCTCCTCCAGCAGGGGCCGGGGGTCCAGGTCCAGGAACGTCGCGTACGTCCGCAGGAACGCCCGGGCGTAGGCCGGCTCCGGGAGCAGCTCGAAGCGCTCGTCCTCCAGGGCCGTGAGGTAGCGCCCGCGGATGCGGGTGGCGGCCTCGCAGTCGGGAAGACCGAGGTCCTTGCGGCGGCGTGCGTCGCGGAGTGTGTTGCCGATGTCCATCGTCGCCCGGGGGCTGCGGTGCGTTGGTGGCGGGGTTCGGCCGCCGGGCATCGTCGCACGGAACCGCCGGTGTGTCACGCCGGGCGGCCCCCGGGGGTCACCCCACGGCGGCGTTCGCGGCGACGATCGCCACGGCGACGGCGCCCGCGATGAGCACCGCCGAGCCGGCGACCACCGGCGCCGTCCAGCGCCCGTACGCCAGGTGCCCCCGGCCGAAGCCCGACAGCACCAGGGCCGCGCCGACGCCCCCCGCCAGGCCCCCGAGGTGGCCGCCCACGGAGATCCCGGGGATCGCGAACGTGATGCCGAGGTTGAGCAGCAGCACCACCCCGATGCCGGAGGACATGAACTCCATGCCCCGCTGCCGGGACATCACGACCATCGCCCCCATGAGGCCGAACACGCCGCCGGACGCGCCCACCGTGGGGGAGTCCGGGCTCAGGAGGATCGCCCCGGCGGACCCCCACAGCACCGAGCCGCCGAAGGTGATGAGCAGCCGCTTCGCGCCGATCCAGCTCTCCAGGGCCCCGCCGAGCACCCACAGCGCCCACATGTTGAACAGGATGTGGAAGAGGCTCGCGTGGATGAAGCCGGCGCTCACCAGGCGCCACAGCTCGCCGTCGGCGACCGGCGCCGCCCACACGGCCCCGTCGGAGACGATCCGGGACCCCGTGATGCCGCTCACGCCCACGCCCTGGAACAGCTCCCCGGCGAACACGATGCAGTTCACGACGATGAGCGCGATGGTCACCACCGCGGTGTCGGTCTGCGGCCGGCCGATGTGGCGCACGCGGGTCGTGCCCCCGCGGCCGGTGCACTCCGGGCAGCGGATCCCCACGGCGGCGGGGGTCATGCACGACGGGCAGATCGGCCGGTCGCAGTTGGAGCACCGCACCAGCGTCTCCCGGTCGGGATGCCGGTAGCAGCGCATGACGTCGGGCTCGTGGCCGGTGGGCACCTCGGAGCTCACGGCCGCAATGGTACCGGGGCGGCGGGCGGCGGCCCCGGGAGCGGGTGGCGCTACCAGCCCAGCCGGCGGCGGGCGGGCATGCGGCCGTGGCCCCGGCGGCCGCGGCGGCGCAGCGCGAACAGGCAGAACACCCCGACGATGAGCAGGGCGGCCGCGGTGCGCTCCGGGCTCACCAGCCAGCAGGCGATGAGGCCCGCCGCGCCCAGCGCGAACATGACGATGCGGGCGATGCGCTCCGTGTCGCGCCGCGGCGTCCGCCCGCGGGCCGCCGGGAGCGCGCCCCGGAACGACATCACGGCGGCATGCTCGGCGAGCGTGCGGGGCCCGCCCGACAGGGGCGGATCCTCCAGGGCATGCCACCCCTCGCGCTCGGCCACGGCGGCGACGAGCCGGTACTGCGCCTCTGTAAGCTCAGGATGGGCCATGACGCCCGCCCAATCGGCAGGATGCCGGTGAACTTGAGCCAGCCGGCGAGGCGATCGCGCTGATCGCAACGATCGCCCGTGAGATTGACGCACCAACGTCCCGGCCGTTGAATGGGGTTTCGCCGAACGCGAGGCGTCCGGCGCATGCCCGCATCACGGTCGTTCCAAGACGAGCACATCGAGGCCGCGTATGACCTTGAAGCCGCCAGCCTTCGCAGCGATGCCGCCGCACGGGCTTCCCGACCTCATCGAGCACGACGCGTGCGCCCTGGCGGCGTTCGTGACGCGCGACGGGAAACCCGATCGACGCATGGTCGAGCACGCCCTGACGGCGCTCCAGATGATGGTGCACCGCTCCGGCAGCGTGGACGGTGAGGGCGACGGCTCGGGCCTGCTCATCGACATGCCGCGTCCCATGTGGGCCCGCCGGCTCGCGGAGTCCGGCCTGGACGCGGCGCTCGCCGAGGACCCGCGCTTCGTGGTCGCCCACGTCTTCTTCGACTCCGAGGAGGCGGCGGAGACCCAGGGCGCCCGCCTGCAGGGCCTGGTCCAGGCCCGCGGCTTCGAGATCCTGTGGTGCGGCGAGGGCGACGTGGACCGCTCGGCGCTGGGGCCGCGCGCCGCGGAGACCCCGCCGGTCTTCTGGCAGCTCGCCGCGCTCGCCGCCGAACCGGGCCGCGCCGCGTCCCGCGAGTGCTACCTCGCGATGGTGGACTTCGAGCGGGAGCTCGACTGCCACGTCGCCTCGTTCAGCGCGAACGACGTGGTCTACAAGGTCCAGGGGCAGCCGGAGGTCATCCCGCGGTTCTACCCGGAGATGGCGGAACCGGACTTCGCGGCGTCGCGGATCATCGCCCACAACCGGTACTCCACGAACACCTACCCCACGTTCAGCCGCGTGCAGCCGTTCTCGCTGCTGGGGCACAACGGCGAGATCAACACCATCGCCCAGCTGCGCGAGCAGTGCCAGCAGCTCGGCCTGCCGACCACCAACCAGGGCTCCGACTCCCAGGACCTCAACCGCCTGCTCGAGGGCCTGGTGTTCGAGAAGGGCCTGTCCCTGCTGGAGGCCGTGGAGTTCGTGCTCCCGCCGATCCTCGGCGAGGTGCACCGCCTCCCCACCCACCTCCAGGACCTGTACGTCCACTACCGCGAGGCGCTGGGCCCGTACGCCCAGGGCCCGGTGGCGCTCGCCACCCGCGCGCAGAACGAGATGGTGTTCTGCGTGGACGCCATGGGCCTGCGGCCCCTGTGGTGGATCGAGACCGACGTGTGGTACGCGGTGTCCTCCGAGCCGGGCGTGATCCCGGTGGCGGAGCTCATCCGCGACCCGCGCCCCATGGCGCCGGGCGAGAAGATGGCGATCGTGCTGGGCGAGGACGGCGTGCCCGGCGTGCTCGAGTACCCGGAGCTGCAGCAGGAGGTCTACGAGCGGGCCAAGTCCCGCGGTGCCCTCCCCGGCGCCGAGACCCGGGCGCTGCTCGCCGGCGGCCTGGACCCCACCATCGTCGCGGACGACCCGCGGCACACCGCGGGTGAGCCGGACATCCCGCTGAACGTCCTGCTGGCCTCCGCCGGCTGGATCGAGAGCGACAAGCAGCAGGCCGAGTTCCACGCGGAGCGGGGCGCCGAGCCGGTGGGCTCCCTGGGCTGGGACGGCCCCCTGGGCCCGTTCACCCCGGTCCCCATGCCGCTGTCGGACTACTTCCAGGAGACGGTGGCCGTGGTGACGAACCCGGCCATCGACCGGGAGCGCGAGGTCGAGCACTTCTCCACGCGCGTCGTGCTGGGCCGGCGTCCCCCCATCGAGGGCGTCGAGCCGGAGCCGCCGCAGCGCTGCGAGCTGCGCATGCCCGTCCTGCTGGGCGGCATGCGGCCCGGCGCGGGCCTGTCCCTGCCGGAGCTTCGCCGGGTCGCCGTGGGCCAGGGCGTGTCCATCTACGAGGACGTGATGGCCGCGTGGGGCGGCACCGCCACCCGGATCAGCCTCGCGTACCCGGACACCTCCACCACCCGGGCCCACGTCGACGAGATGGCCCGTCGGGCCGTCGAGGCGGTCCGCGACGGCGCGGAGGTCGTCGTCCTGCACGACCAGGGCGCCACCGCCTCCGAGCGGGTCTGCGACCCCATGCTCGCCGTGGCCGCCGTCGACAAGGCCCTCCGCGAGGAGCACCAGGCCGACGGCAGCTCGATCCGCCGCAACGTGAGCCTGCTGCTGCACTCGGCCGGCATCCGCAACGTCCACGACGTGATGGTGGCCCTGGGCCTGGGCGCCCAGGCGCTGGTGCCGTACGCGATGCTCGAGTTCGCCGTGCAGGCGAACCCGGAGCCCGCGGTCGCCGCCACGAACCTCCTGCAGGCCCTGCAGAAGGGCATCGAGAAGGTGCTGTCCACCCTCGGCATCCACGAGCTGCGCGGGTACGCGCGGCTCATGTCCGCCATCGGCGTGCAGCCCGAGATCCTCGACATCCTGGCGATGCCGGGCTTCACCGCCAGCGAGGGCCGCGGCCTGGGCTTCGCCGGGATGGAGGAGCTCGCCGTCCAGGGCCAGCGCATCCGCAGCGGCGACGACAACCCCAGCAAGGTCAAGCTGCCGCGCATGTACCCGAAGGTCTGGAAGGCCCTCGCCCGCGTCGCCAACAGCGAGCGCGGCTACGAGGAGTACGCCGAGACCCTCGACCAGCTGGAGCGCGACCAGCCCGTGGCCCTGCGCCACGCCATGGCCCCGCAGCTCGCCCCCGAGGCCGACCGCATCCCGGGCGCCGGCGTGGACGGGTCGGTGGGCGAGCACAGCCTGCCGTTCGTGATCAGCTCCATGAGCTTCGGCTCCCAGAACGAGGTCGCGTTCCGCGCCTACGCGGAGGCCGCGGCCCGCGCCGACATGCTCTGCATGAACGGCGAGGGCGGCGAGATCCCGGACATGTACGGGAAATACCCCAAGCACCGCGGCCAGCAGATCGCCTCGGGCCGCTTCGGGGTGTCCTCGCTGCTCATCAACTCCTCGGAGATCGTGGAGATCAAGATCGGGCAGGGCGCGAAGCCCGGCGAGGGCGGCCACCTGCCGGGCTCCAAGGTCACCGCCGCGATCGCCCGCGCCCGGAACGCGCAGGTCGGCTCGGACCTCATCAGCCCCAGCAACAACCACGACCTGTACTCGATCGAGGACCTCGCGCAGCTCATCGACGAGCTGAAGACCGCGAACCCTCACGTGAAGGTGATCGTGAAGGTCCCGGTGGTGCCGGGCATCGGCACGATCGCCATCGGCATCGCCAAGGCCGGCGCCGACGTCATCACGCTCTCCGGGTTCGACGGCGGCACCGGCGCCGCCCGGCAGCACGCCCTGCGGCGCGCCGGCCTGCCGTGCGAGATCGGCACCGCGCTCGCCCATCACGCCCTCACCGAGGCGGGGATCCGTGACCGCGTCGAGATCTGGGCGGACGGGGGCCTGCGGTCCGCCGCGGACGCCATCAAGCTCATCTGCCTGGGCGCGAACCGCCTGGGCTTCGGCACCGCCGCGATGGTCGCCATCGGCTGCACGATCTGCCGCGGATGCCAGCTCGACACCTGCCACGTGGGCATCGCGACCCAGATGGAGGACGAGCACGAGGCCAAGGAGCGCGGCCTCAAGCGGTTCGTGCCCCGGCAGTTCGAGCCGGCCGCCGAGGCCCTGGTGCGCTACTTCACCGAGATGGGCTCCGCCATGCGGGAGCTCGCCGGCCGGATGGGCGCGAGCAGCGTGCAGGAGCTGGTGGGCCACGCGGACCGCCTGGTGCAGGTGTCCCATCACGACCGGCTCGACCTGTCGGGCCTGCTCACCCCGGTTCGGGAGCAGATCATCACCGCCCCCGCCGGCCAGGCCCGGTACTTCCGGGAGTTCAACCCGCCGCCGCCGCACCGCGCCCCGGAGGTCGCCGCGCAGCGGCTCGCCGCCGGCTCCGCCCTGGCGGTGGAGGAGGAGACCACCACGGCGGCCGACCGGAACCTCGGCGTCGACCTCGCGGGCATGATCGCCCGGGCCCACACGCACGTGAACACCAGCTGGAGCTTCGACGGCAACGGCAACGGCGCCGACGGGCACGGCGGCAACCCCGACATCCTCACCGAGGCGGAGCGCGGCACGGGCAACGGGCCCATGGTGGACCTCGCGTTCACCAAGGGGGCGGCCACGGGCTCCGGCCTGGGCGCGTTCAACGTCGGCGGGGTGCGCGTGCGGGTGTTCGGCGGCGCGCAGGACGGCGTCGGCAAGTGCGCCCTGGGCGGCGAGATCCAGGTGCTGAAGGCCCCGAACGGCCGCGGCGAGCTGGTGGGCGGCCACGTGGGCAAGAGCTTCGCGTACGGCGCGCAGCGCGGCAGGTTCCTCATCCAGGGCGACGCCGACGCCCGGGCGGGCATCCGCCTGTCCGGCGCGGACCTGGTCATCGGCGGCGAGCCGGACGGCCCGCTCGACGACCGGCGCGGCTCCCTCGCGGCCCGCGCGAACTGCAAGGGCTTCGCGTTCGAGTACATGACCGGCGGCCGTGTCGTGGTGCTGGGCGACCCGGGCCCGTGGATGTGCTCCGGCATGACCGGCGGCGTGGTCTACGTCCGTCAGAACCCGGAGTGGAACCTCGACGAGGCGGCGATCCGCCGGCGCCTCAGCAAGGCCGCGAAGGTGAGCATCGTCGAGCTCGACGAGTCCGACGAGGCCCAGGTGGTCGAGCTCCTCGCCCCGTACCGGGTCGCGCTGTCGGACTCCGGGCAGGACGCCGAGGCGGGGAGGATCGACGCCCTCATGGCCGCGCCGGCGGACCACTTCCTCGCGCTGGTCCCGGTGACCCAGCAGGCCGACCCGAACATCTCGACCGAGTAGTCCGGCGGGGGTCCGGTGAGGAAGCTCACCGGACCCCCCGATCCCCGGAGTGCGACCGCCCCTCCTGGGGTAGGTTCGCCCCATGACCGCCTCCGCCGCCCCCGCCGGAGCGCCCCGCGCCGGTGTCCTCGAGCTGCGGGGCATCAGCAAGCGCTACCGCGGTGCGCCGCGGGACGCCGTCGCCGAGCTCTCGCTCACGGTGCCCGCCGGGGCGGTGTGCGTCCTCATCGGCCCGTCGGGGTGCGGCAAGACGACGGCGCTGAAGATGGTGAACCGCCTCATCGAGCCGTCATCCGGGGAGATCCTCATCGACGGGGTCTCCGTGCGGGACCGCCGCCCGGCGGACCTGCGCCGGGAGATCGGGTACGTCATCCAGCAGGTTGGGCTCCTGCCCCACCTCACGGTGTTCGCGAACATCGCGACCGTCCCGAAGCTCCTGGGATGGCCGAAGGACCGGATCCGGACGCGGGCGGACGAGCTCATGCGGCTCATCGGCCTGGAACCGGAGGAGTACGCCCACCGGTACCCCGCGGAGCTGTCCGGCGGCCAGCAGCAGCGCGTGGGCCTCGCGCGGGCCCTCGCCGCGGACCCGCCCGTGATGCTCATGGACGAGCCGTTCTCGGCGGTGGACCCCATCACCCGGGAGCGCCTGCAGAACGACTTCCTGCGGCTGCACCGCCAGGTGCCGAAGACCGTGGTGTTCGTGAGCCACGACATCGACGAGGCCGTGAAGATGGCGGACCTCGTGGCCGTGATGGACGGCGGCCGCCTCATCCAGTGCGCGCCGCCCGCGGAGCTGCTCTCCGCCCCCGCCAACAGCTTCGTCGCCGACTTCGTCGGGGCCGACCGGACGCTCAAGGGACTGAGCCTGGTGCGACTGGAGGATCTCGAGCTCGCCCCGGCGCCGCTGGTGGCCGAGGGGACGCCGGCGGAGTCGGTGCGCGAGCGCATCGCGGCGGGCGCGCTCCGGCCGCTGGAGGACGCGGTGCTGGTGACCGATGAGCGTGGCCGGCCCCGGTACTGGCGGGCGATGGACCGGCTGGGCGAGCCCGCGGGCACGGCCCGGGTGGAGCCGGTGCTGGACCGCGTGACGACGCTCCGCGACGCCCTCGCGGCGCTGTTCGAGGCCGGTGCCGCGTACGGCGTCGTGGTGGACGGCGACGGGGCGTGCGTCGGGCTGGTGGGCGTCGACGCCATCACGGGGTCGCTGCGCGGCCCGGTGGCGCGGTCGGAGGCCGCCTGATGCCCGAGATCCGCTGGGACTGGATCGAGCGGCACACCGACGACATCGTCCGGGCGACCGTCGCCCACCTGGAGATCACCGCCGTGTCGGTCGTCGCGGCCGTCGCCATCGCGATCCCGCTGGGGATCCTGGTGCGCGGGCGGCGGGTGGCGTTCGCCGGTGCCGCCGGCACGGCGGACGTGCTGTACACGATCCCGAGCATCGCCCTGTTCTCCTTCCTGGTGCCGTTCACGGGCATCGGCAACCTGCCGGCGGTCATCGGGCTCATCGCCTACGCCCTCACCATGCTCATCCGCAACACCGTGGTGGGCCTGCGCAGCGTCCCCGCCGCCGTGCGGGAGGCCGCGGCCGGGATGGGCCTCACGCCGCGGCAGATCCTCCTGCGCGTGGAGCTGCCGCTGGCGGTGCCGTCGATCATGGCCGGCGTGCGGCTCGCGACGGTGAGCACCGTGGGCATCGCCACGATCGCGGTGTTCGTGGGCGGTGACGGCCTCGGTGAACTGATCCTGCTGGACGGCATCCAGCGCCAGTTGTTCCTCACCCCCATCCTCGTGGGCACCGTGCTCGCCACGGCGCTGGCGATCGTGCTGGACGCCCTGCTGGTGCTCGCCGAGCGCCTGCTCACCCCGTGGACGCGGGCGAGGGCCGCCCTGTGAGCCCGGCCGGGATCTGGGACGCGTTCAACGACCCGAACCTCGACGGCTGGCACCAGCTGTGGATCCACGTGCGGCTGTCGCTGGAGGCCCTCGTCCTCGCGACGGTGATCGGCGTGACCCTCGGGGTCGTCGCGGCCAAGACGGGCCGCGTGACCGGTTTCGTGGTGTCCGCGGTCGCGAACCTGGGCCGCACGATCCCGACCTTCGCGCTGCTGGCCCTGGCGGTGGCCCTGTCGACGATCGGCGAGGGTCCGACGCTGGTGGGCCTCGTCGCGCTTGGCGTCCCCCCGGTCCTGCTGAACGCCCACACCGGGATCCGCGAGGTGGACCGCGGCGCCGTCGAGGCGGCCCGCGGGATGGGGTTCACGCCCCTGGCGGTGCTGGGCCGCGTCGAGCTGCCCATGGCGCTGCCGCTGGTGTTCACGGGCATCCGGGTCTCCGCGATCCAGATCGTCGCCACCGCGGCGCTGGGCGCGTCGGTGGGCGCGAACGGCCTGGGGGTCCTCATCCTCAGCGGGCTCGCGAACGCCGACGACGAGATCCTGCTGGCCGGCGCGATCCCCACCGCCCTCCTGGCCCTCGCGGTGGGCGGCATGCTCGCGCTCGCCGAGCGGCTGCTCACCCCGCGGGGCCTCCGGCTCGCCCGCGCTTCCCGACCGACCAAAACGATGAGGAGCACCACGTGACCCCACGGACACGCACGCTCGCGGCGATCCTGCTCACCACGACCCTGGCGGCGGGCGTCGCCGCCTGCGGCAGCGACTCCGGGAGCGACGCCGGCTCCGGTGGCGACACCTCGGGCCTGGACGGCGGCGGCGCGGCGGTCCGCATCGCCGACAAGGGCTTCACCGAGAGCACGGTCGTCGCCGACGCATACGCGGCGGCCCTGAACGCCCGCGGCTTCGACGCCTCGGTGACGAGCCTCGCCAGCACCGACCTCGCGGACAAGGCCGTCCGCGACGGGCAGATCGACCTGTACCCGGAGTACGACGGCACCACCTGGTTCAACGTCCTGAAGAAGACCGCGGCGGACGCCCCGGACACCAAGGACGCCTTCTTCCAGCAGGTGGTGGACGACTCGGCCGCCCGCGGCCTCACCGCCCTGCCCCCCGCCCCGTACAACAACGGCAACGAGGTGGCGTGCACCCAGGAGGCCGTCGACGCCGACGGCATCACCGACCTCACCTCCCTGGGCAAGGCCTCCGGCAAGCTCGTGTACTCCGCGAACGCCGAGCACCTCACCCGCGACGACGGCCTGCCGCTGCTCCAGAAGGAGTACGGGGTGAAGTTCAAGTCCACCATCACCGTCGACATCAACCTGCGCTACAAGCCCATCGAGGACGGCAAGGCGCAGTGCGTCTACGCGTTCGGCACCGACCCGCAGCTCGCCAAGCTGCCCCTGGTGCTCATCAAGGACGACAGGGGCGCGTTCTCCGGGAAGGTGCCGTTCCGGACCTACCCGGTGGTGAACACCGGGTGGCTGGAGGGCCTCACCGCGGACCAGAGGTCCGCCCTGGAGCAGACCCTCGCCCAGGTCGACGAGGGCCTCACCCAGGAGAAGATCCAGGAGCTCAACGCCGCGGTGGACCTCGACAAGGAGGACCCGGAGGACGTGGCGGCGGGCTTCGTCTCCGATCTCGGCATCGACTGACACGGTTTTCCCGTCCGGGTCCCGGCGCGCCGGGGCCCGGGACGGCCGGCCCGCGGGTCCCGAACCCGCCGGAATCGCCCATCCGCGCTCCGGACGCGCCCTCCGCCGGCACATCCGGGGTTCTCCCCCATCGCATTGCCCGCCGCCGGGTGATCAGGATGTCCCCACTCGGCGACGAGCATGGGAGGAGCAGCATGCGCGGCGATTCACCCGGCCCGGCCCCACACGACGAGCACCGCCCGCGGACGCGTTCGGCCTCCGACTGGCAGGAGTTCCGCGCCGCCCGCGACGCGTACTTCCACAGGGTCGGCGCGGCGGGGGAGGTCGCCCGGCTGGAGCGCGCATGGGCGTTGCCCGCGGCCCCCGAGCCGCCCGACAGCCGCGCGTCCTGACACGGCGGGCCGTGGGTCAGACCCCGGCGGCCTCCGCGGCCCGTTCCCAGTCGGCCATGGCGTAGGCGAGGTCCTCCTGGAGCGCGCGGTGGCGCTCCGCGAGCCCGGACATCCGGGGGCCGTCGGCGTGCGCCGCGGGGTCGGCGAGCTCCGCCTCCACCTCGGCGAGCTCCCGCTCGAGCTTCGCCACACGCGTCTCCAGCTGGCGGACGCGCTTCCCCGGTGAGGTCTTGCGGTCCCCGTTCGTCGTGGGCGCCGCCGGGGCGGCCGCCGTCGCCGCCTTCCTGGGCTGCGGCGGCGGGGGCGGCGCGGCCTCCGCCCGGCGGGCCCGCAGGATCTCCGCCCAGCCGCCGTCGCGGGCCACCAGGCGCCCGTCCTCGATCGACAGCGTCCGGGTCGCGACCGCGTCGATGAGCGCCCGGTCGTGGGAGACGAACAGGACGGTGCCCTCGTAGGCCTGCAGGGCGTCCTCCAGGGCCTCCCGGCCGTCGGCGTCCAGGTGGTTCGTGGGCTCGTCGAGCACCAGCAGGTTCCCGCCGCGGGCGACCAGCAGGGCCAGCGACAGCCGCCGCCGCTCCCCGCCGGACAGGTCCGCGACCTGCCGGTCGGCCATCTCCCCCGGGAACAGGAACGCCCCCAGCAGGGTGCGGGCCTGCGTGCGAGTGAGGTTCGCGTCGGCGAGGAGCGTGTCGACGACGGTGCGGTCGTCCCGCATCTCGGTGCCGTGCTGGGAGAAGTGCGCGACATCCACGCGGTGCCCCACCCCCACGCGGCCCTTCGCGGGTGGCCGCACGCCCAGCAGGGCGTCGATCAGCGTGGTCTTCCCCGCCCCGTTCGGCCCCACCAGCGCCACGCGGTCGCCGCGCTCGATCACGAGGTCCGCGCCGCTCACCAGGGTGGTGCCGCCCGCCGCGAGGTCCAGACCGTGGGCCTCCAGCACCACGCGGCCGCTGGCGGCGACCGGAGGGAACCCGAAGTCCAGGCCCTTCCGGCCGCGCCGCACCTCGACGCGCTCCATCCGGCCGAGCCGCTTCGCCCGCGACTGGGCCTGCTTGGCCTTGGTCCCCGCGCGCCAGCGCTCCACGAACCGTTCCAGGCGGGCGATCTCGGCGGCCGTCCGCTCGGCCTCCCGGGCGAGCCGGGCCGCGGCGGCGGCGCGTTCCCGCCGGAACGCCGAGTAGCCCATGGGCCACAGCTTCGCCCGGCCCTGGTCGAGCTCCAGCACCCCGGTGGCCACGGACTCCAGGAACCAGCGGTCGTGCGACACCAGCACCACGGCGCAGCCCATGTCCGCGATGGCGCCCTCCAGCCACTCGGCGCTGCCGACGTCGAGGTGGTTGGTGGGCTCGTCGAGCAACAGCACGTCCGGGCGGCTCACCAGCGCCCGGGCGAGGGCGGCCCGCGTGAGCTCGCCGCCGCTGAACACCGACAGGGGGTCGCCCAGGCGGTCGTCGGGAATGCCGAGCCCGCGGGTGACCTGCCCCATCCACACGCGCCAGTGGTAGCCGCCGGCGGCCTCGAGGTCCGCCTGCGCCCGCTCGTACGCGCTCATCACCCCGGGCCCCGTGTCGCCCGCGGCCATCCGGGCCTCGAGCTCCGCGAGACGGGCCTCGGCGGCCATGGCGTCCGCCATGCCCTCGCACACGTAGTCGTGCAGGGTGCGGTCCAGCGCATCGGTGGGCGGCCGCTGGTCGTGCAGGGCGACGCGGGTGCCGCGGGGCGCCGACACCTGCCCGGAGTCCGGCGACAGGCGGCCGGCGAGGATGCGCAGCAGCGTGGTCTTGCCCTCGCCGTTGCGCCCCACCACCGCCAGCCGCTCACCGGGGCCCACCTTGAACGACACGTCCCTCAGGACCGTGCGCGCCCCGTAGCTCTTCTCGATCTGGACGACGTCCACGACCGGATAGGGTAGCGGGGTGGCGAGCGACACCCCTCAGGTCATCACCGACGCCTCCGGCGTGGGCGCCGTCGTGCGCTCCGCCCGGGCGGCGGGACGCTTCACCATCGACTTCGAGTTCCTGTGGGAGCGCACGTACTCGCCGCAGCCGTGCCTGGTGCAGGTGGCGGTGGGCGACGCGGTGCATCTGGTCGACCCCATCGAGGGCGCCCCCATCGAGCCGCTCGCCGCGCTGGTCGCCGACCCGTCGCTGCTCACGATCATGCATGCGCCGTCCGCGGACCTCACGCTGCTGGCGATGAACTACGCCACGAGCCCGGCGAACCTCGTGGACGTGCAGCTGGCCGCCGGGTTCGTGGGCCTCGGCGCCGGCCAGGGGCTGTCGGTGCTGCTGGACCGGGTCCTGAAGGTGCGCCTGGACAAGGGCGAGCAGTACACCGACTGGAGCCGCAGGCCGCTCAGCGCCCGGCAGCTGCGGTACGCCCGCGCCGACGTCGAGCACCTGGAGCGCCTGTGGGGGGAGCTGTGCCAGCGCGCCGAGCGCCTGGGGCGGGCCGACTGGGTCGCCGAGGAGCACGAGCGCCGCTATGGGACCGCCTCACGGTGGATGCCGGATCCGGAGGAGTCCTGGCGGAAGGTCAAGGGCCAGGGCAAGCTCAGCGCCCGTGACCGGGCGGTGCTGAAGGAGCTCGCGCGGTGGCGGGAGCTGGAGGCCGCCCGCCGCGACCGGCCCGCGGCCTGGGTGGTCCCCGACCGGACGCTGCTCGAGATGGCCCGCAGGCGGCCCACGACCGCCCAGCAGCTCCAGCAGGAGCGCGGCCTGCCGGAGCGGGTCCGCGCCTCGGACGTCGAGGCGATGCTGGAGGCGATCCGCCGCGGGAATGACACGCCGCCCATGAGCATGCCCCCGCCGCCGCCGCCGGAGGTGCAGGTGCGCATGGAGAGCCTCGCGGCCCTCGGGCAGATCCTGGTGGCGGCCCGGGCCGCCGAGGCCGACCTGGCGCCGAGCCTGCTCGCGACGCGCGACGAGGTGGAGACGTACCTGGCGCACGCGATCGGCGGACGCGACGGAGACGAGTCCCCGCTCGCGTCGGGGTGGCGTCACCGGCTCGCCGGCGCGCCCCTGCTCGACCTGGCGGCGGGGCGCATCGCCCTCGCCGCCGCCGATTCCCGGCCCTTCCTCCGGGAGATCCCGCGGCACCCCGGCGAGTAGCCGTGCGGAGTGCCGCGGGACGCCGGGGCGGGACTCAAGCCGCCGCCGGGAGGTCGCGCGTGGCCTCGCCGTGCAGGTGGAGGCAACCGGGGACGGTGCACTCGCCGGCGGGCTGCGGGTCCATGCGGTCCAGCAGGGCGGCGATGCGGGAGAGCTCACTCGACTGGGGAAGTGCGACGACGGTCATCGCGGTGTCCTTTCGGGGTGTGGTGGAGCGTTGGGCGGCATCCAATCCCGCCCGGGTGAGAGCCGGGTATGCGTGCGGTTAGCGCTCGGCAAACCGGAAACGAGGGTCGTGTGAACGCGCCGGCGCAGGAGCGGACGATCGCGATCGTCGACATGGGCTCCAACAGCTTCCGGCTGGTGGTGTTCCGCTGGATCCCGGGCGAGTGGTTCCGGCTGGTCGACGAGATCCGCGAGGCCGTGCGTCTCTCGGAGGGTCAGGCCGACGGCCGTCTGAAGCGCCGTGCCCTGGCGCGCGCCGAGCACGCGGCGGCCCTGTACGCCGCGTACTGCGCGGCGGCGCACATCGACGCGGTGGACGGCGTGGCGACCAGCGCCGTGCGGGATGCCGCGAACCAGGAGGAGGCGCTGGCGGCCCTCACCGGCACGGGCCTCCCGGTGCGGGTGCTCACCGAGGCCGACGAGGCGCGGTACGGCTACCTGGCGGCGGTGAACGGCACCACCGTGCGGGACGGCTGGTTCCTGGACATCGGCGGCGGGTCGCTGCAGATCGGCCGCATCGCGGACCGCCTGCTCACCAACTCGATGAGTGCCCCGCTGGGCGCGGTGCGGCTCACCGAGGCGTTCCTCACCGGCGATCAGCGCTCCGGCCGGGAGGTCGCGGCGCTGCGCAAGCACGTCCGCAGGACCCTGCAGGACCACCGGTGGCTGGAGGGCGGCGGACGCATCGTCGGCATCGGCGGCGCGGTGCGGACCCTCGCGGTGATGGAGCAGCGCCGCACCGGCGCGCCGTTCGTGAACCCCGACGGGCACCGCATCTCTCGGGAGGCGCTCGGGGACACCATCGACGCCCTGCTGGCGCTGCCGGTGGACCAGCGGCGGGGCCTGCCCGGCCTGCGCTCCGACCGGGCGGACATCATCCTCGCCGCCGCCCTGGCGATCGACGAGGCCATGGCCGTGCTGGGCTGCCGGCGCATGGACGTCACGGCCCAGGGGCTGCGGGAGGGCGTGTTCATGGAGCACTACCTCGCGGGGCAGGACCCGCCGCTGCTGGAGGACGTGCGCCGCACCTCGGTGCTCAACGCCGGCGCCCGGTTCGGCTTCGAGCGCGAGCACGCCGAGCAGGTCGCGGCGGTCGCGCTCATGGCGTTCGACGCGACCGCCCGCCTGGGCCTGCATCCCGGCGACACCGGGGAGCGGGAGGTCCTGTGGGCCGCCGCGATGCTGCACGACGTGGGGGTGCACGTGGACTACAGCGCCCACCACCGGCACTCCGAGTACCTCAGCCTCAACACGAGCCTGCCGGGGTTCAACCACCGGGAGCTCGCCCTGATCGCCAGCATGCTCCGCGGGCACCGCAAGGGCGTGCCGTCCCTGGAGCCGTACGCGCAGCTGCTGCGCCCCTCCGACGAGAGGGCCTACCGGCGGGGCGTCGCCCTGCTGCGGCTCGCCGAGCAGCTCGAGCGGGCGAAGGCCGGCCAGGTGCGGAGCCTGCGCTGCCGGATGCGCGACGGGAGCCTGGAGATCACGGTGAAGTGCTCCGGGGACCCGTCGCTGGCCCTGTGGTCGGCCGAGGCCGAGGGCCCGCACATGGAGCGCGCGTTCGGCGCGCCCCTGTCCCTGCTGGCGGCGGGCTCCGGGCCGGTCAGCCCCCGGCCGGCTTGACCCGGTAACGGCCGCTCAGCGCGAGCACCACCCTGTCGCGGTGGTCGCCCTGCAGCTCCACCACGCCGTCCTTCACGGCGCCCCCGGATCCGCAGAGCCGCTTCAGCTCCTTCGCGACGGCCTCCAGGTCGCCGTGCGGCAGCCCGGTGACCAGCGTGACCGTCTTGCCCTTCCGGCCCGCCTTGGTGCGGCTCACGCGCACGATCCCGTCGCCGGCGGGCGGCTCCGCCGCGGGGCGTTCCTCCTCCACCCGTCCGGCGTCGCTGGTGTACACCAGCCGCGAATTCCCCGTATTCCCCCCGGACATGCCCCTCTTTTCCTCTGGTAGCCTCGTGGAGATGATCGGCGCACCGATGACGGCCGCGGAGGCCGACGAGCTCGCCCGGCGCTTCGAGCCGCTGCCCGCCCAGGATCTGCTGGCGTGGGCGGCCGAGCGCTTCGGCGACCGCATCGTGCTGACCTGCTCGTGGCAGTTCCAGTCCTCGGTGCTCGTGCACATGCTGCACGATGCGGGGCTGCGGGTGCGCATCGTGGAGCTCGACACGGGGCTCCTGTTCCCCGAGACGTACGCCACCAGGGACGCGCTCATCGAGCGGTACGACCTCACGGTGGAACGCGTCGACCCGCTGCGCACGGTGGGGGAGCAGGCGCACGACGAGGGGCCGGAGCTGTGGCTCCGCGACCCGGACCGCTGCTGCGCCCTGCGCAAGGTGGCGCCCCTCGCGCGCGCCCTGGAGGGCATGGACGCCTGGATCACCGGCATCCGCCGGGAGCAGGCCAGCACCCGCGCCGCCGCCCGCAAGGTGGAGCTGGACGCCGGCCGCGGCGTCGTGAAGGTCCAGCCGCTGGCGGACTGGACCACCGAGGACGTCATGGGCTACCTGTACGCCCACGACATCCCCTACAACCCGCTCCACGACCGGGGCTACCCCAGCATCGGCTGCATGCCGTGCACCAGGGCGGTCGCCCCCGGCGAGGACCCGCGGGCCGGCCGCTGGGCGGGCACCGGCAAGGTCGAGTGCGGGCTGCACCTGCCCGTGGCCGAGGGCACCGCCGACTGAGCACCCCCGCGCGCGCCGACCTGCACGCGCACACCCGCGCCTCCGACGGGGACCTCGCCCCCGCGGAACTGGTCCATCGCGCCGCCGGGCTGGGGATCGGGACGCTGGCCGTGACCGACCACGACACGCTCGCCGGGCTGGACGAGGCGCTCGCCGCGGGCGCCGCGACGGGCGTCCGGGTGATCCCCGGCATCGAGATCAGCGTCGCCGTGGAGCGCGGCATGTTCCACCTGCTCGGCTACCTGCCGGGCCCCGCCCCCGAACCGCTCGCCGGCCGCCTGCAGGAGCTCCGCGGGCATCGCGCCCGTCGCATGGAGCGCATCCTCGCGCGCCTCGCGGAGCTGGGGGCACCGGTCACGATGGCCGACGTGGCCCGGCACACCGACGGCACGGTGGGCCGTCCGCACGTCGCCGCGGCGCTGGTCGACGCCGGCCACGCGGCCTCCCGCGCGGACGCCTTCGCGCGGTTCCTCGCCGACGACGCCCCGGCGTACGTGCCGCACCGCGGCGTCGGCCCGCACGAGGCGGTCCGCCTGGTGCGGGCCTCCGGCGGGGCGCCGGTGCTCGCCCACCCCGCCACCCTGCGGCTCGGGACCCGGCACCTGCACGGCACCGTCCAGTCCCTGCGCGACGCCGGCCTCGTGGGCATCGAGGTGCACCGCCCGGAACACACGCCGGAGCAGCGCGACGCGTACGCGCTGATCGCCCGGCGGCTGCGCCTGGTGCCGTGCGGCGGGTCGGACTTCCACGCCCCGGGGCAGCGCTTCGAGCTGGGCGACACGGGCGTCCCTCCCCTGCCGCCGGACACGCCGGACGGGCTCTTCCGGGCCCTGGACCAGGGTGTACCCTCGCCCGGATGACGACCGACACCCTTGCCCCCACCGGTCCCAACGCCGCAGGCGTCCGCTGGGACCTCGCCCCCCTCGTCGACGGCGCCCAGGAGGCTCGCCGGCGCATGCAGGCCGCGCTGGAGCGGTCCCGCGCATTCGAGTCGGCGTACCGCGGCGCCCTGGCGACGATCACCGCCGACGGCCTGGCGGAGGCGCTCGCCGAGCTCGCCGTGCTCGACAACGAGCTCTCGCGCGTGAGCTCCTACGCCCACCTGCGCGAGTCGGTGGACGTGACCGACGAGGAGAACCGGGACCTCTCCGCGTTCATCGACCGCAGCCTCGTGGAGGCCGGCAACGCCCTGCGGTTCTTCGAGCTGGAGTGGATGGCCCTCGACGAGGTCCGCGCGGTGGAGCTGGCGGACAGCCCGCAGGTGGCCGCCGACCGCCATCACCTCATCGGGATGCGCCGGTTCGCGCCGTACATGCTCAGCGAGCCGGAGGAGCGGATGCTCGCCGAGCGGGAGCCCGCGGCCACCAGCGCCTGGCAGACGCTGTTCTCCCGCATCACCTCCACCCTGGAGGTCGCGTTCGACGCCGGGGACGGCCCGGAACCGCACACCATCGACCGGCTGCTCGCCCACGTCCGCGACCCGGGGCGGGACCTGCGGCGACGAGCGCTGGAGGCCCTGTACGAGGGCCTGGACCCGCACGCCGACACCCTGTCGCACGTGTACGACACGCTGGTGGCGGACCGCCTGGCGATGGACCGCCTGCGCGGGCACGAGGACCCGATGGACCGCACGCACCTGCGCAACGAGCTGGACCGCGCCGTCGTGGACACCATGATGGACGCGGTGGAGGCCAACTACGGCCTCGCGCAGCGCTGGTTCCGCGCGAAGGCCGGGATCCTCGGCCTCGACCGGCTGGAGCTGTGGGACCAGTACGCGCCCATCGGCGCGGGCCGCGGCGTGGACTTCCCGGAGGCCCGCCGGCTCATCGACACCTCCTTCGGGCGCTTCTCGCCGCGCATCGCGGAGATCGCCGGGGGCTTCTTCACCGAGCGCCGGGTGGACGCCGAGCCCCGCACGGGCAAGCGCGGCGGCGCGTTCTGCGCGTCGGTGGCGCAGGACGCCTCCCCGTACGTGCTCATGAACTTCACGGACCGCATGGACGACGTCATGACCCTCGCCCACGAGCTGGGTCACGGCATGCACTTCACCCTGGCGGCGTCCCGGCAGACCGCCCTGTCGGTGCACACGGGCCTCGCGCTGGCGGAGGTGCCGTCCACGTTCGCGGAGCTGCTCACGTTCGATCACCTCATGGGCACCGAGACCGACCCCGCGACACGGCGGGCCCTCATCTGCGAGCGGGTGGAGGGCAGCTTCGCGACGGTGTTCCGGCAGACGGTCCTGGCGCGGTACGAGCAGCGGGCCTACGGGATCCGCGCGGAGGGCCAGACGCTCACCGCCGACCGCCTCTCGGAGATCTGGCTGGACCGCAACCGCGCGTACTACGGCGACTCGGTGGGCCTGCCGGAGGGGTACCGCCTGGGGTGGTCGTACATCCCGCACTTCATCTCGACGCGCTTCTACACGTATGCGTACGTGTTCGCGCACCTGGTGACCCTCGCCCTGTACTCCCGGTACCGGGCGGAGGGCGCCCCGTTCGCGGAGCGGTACATGGCGTTCCTGGCCGCCGGCGGCAGCGCCGCACCCGCGGACCTGCTGCGCCCGCTCGGGGTGGACCTGGACGACCCGGCGTGCTGGGAGCCCGGGTTCGCGGAGATGACCCGCATGGTGGAGGCCGCCGAGGCGGGCTGAGCCGAGGAGGAAGCATGGGCCGCGCATGCCGCTGCTGTTTCGTCCCGCCGTACCTGCTGGACCGCATCGCCCGTTCGGAGGACCCCGAGGTCCGGGAGCGGGCGCGCGTGTCCGCCACCCTGTCCCGCCACGCGCGCCTGCGCCGGCTCGCCACCCGGGCGGCCCCGGGCGTCCTGGCCGTCCAGCCGGAGCCGGCGACCGGCGCCGCCGCGGGGCGCGAGGTGTGGGACTCCTCGGGGACATGGGAGCAGCGCGTCCGCCGGGTGCGCGCCGAGGGCGCCGCGCCCACCGGCGACCCGGACGCCGACGCCGCGTACGACCACGCCGGCACGGTGCGCGACTACCTGCGGTCCCATCTGTCACGGGACTCCGTGGACGGCCACGGGATGCCGCTGCTGCTCAACGTCCACTACGGCGTCCGCTACATGAACGCCTACTGGGACGGCGACGAGATGACCTTCGGCGACGGCGACGGGAGGGTGTTCCTCAGCTTCACCCGGTCCCTGGAGGTGGTGGCCCACGAACTCGCGCACGGCGTGACCCAGTTCACCGCGGCGCTCGAGTACCGGGGCCAGTCGGGGGCGCTGAACGAGCACTTCTCGGACGTGTTCGGCGCGGCCATCAGCCAGCACGCCGAGGGGGTGACCGCCCAGGACGCGGACTGGCTGGTGGGCAACGAGGTCATCGGCCCGCAGGTCACCGGCGTCGCGATCCGGTCGATGAAGGACCCGGGCACCGCCTACGACGACGACGTGCTCGGCAGGGACCCGCAGCCGGCGCACATGGACGACCTCTACACCGGCCAGGACGACGACGGCGGGGTGCACATCAACAGCGGCATCCCGAACCGCGCGTTCGTCCTCACCGCCCTGCGCGTCGGGACGCCCGCGGCGATGCGGGTGTGGTACACGGCCCTGCTGCGGTTGTGGGCGACGGCGGCGTTCAACGACGCGGTGTCGGTCATCGGCGCCTGCGCCACGGAGCTGGCCCGCACCGGCGACGTGCCCGCCGGGACCCCGGACGCCGTGCGCGAGGCGTTCGCCGCCGTCGGGCTGCCGCGGTAGCGGTGCGCATCCGGTTCGAGATGTCCGGGGGGTACGCCGGGCTGATGGCCGAGCCCCTGCGGATGGAGGTGGACGTGGACGCCCTGCCCGCACCGGAGGCCGAGGAGCTGCGGGGCCTGGTGGACGCCTCCGGCGTGCTCGCCGAGGAGCCGGCGGCGGAGGACGCGGCCCCGGGGTCCGGCGGCCCGCCGGACGCGGTGCGCTACGTGCTGCGCATCGACGCCCCCGACGGGGCGGTGCGCGTGAGCTGCGACGACGCCTCGGCGCCGCCGCCGCTGCGTCCGCTGCTGGGCCGTCTCGCGGAGCTGGCCCTGCGCGCCCGCGGCTGACCGCCGCCCCACGAGGGGCGACGGCGAGCCGGCGGAGCGGCGTTACTTCTTGCCGGCCTTCTTCTTGGAGGCCTTGATCGGGTTGAGCGCCTTCTGCACCTGCTCGGGCAGCTCGGTCATGTGGTAGATCTGGCGGCCGCAGAGCTGATTCCGCGTGATCTGCGCGTTGCAGGTCGCGGGCGGCTCCCCGAACATGATGAGGGTGCGGTGCCCGCGCTCGCAGAGGTAGACGAGCGCCTCGCGGCGCAGCGGCGTCGCGGCGGCGACGGGCTCCGCGGCGGTCTCGGCGACGGGTTCATCGGCGGGGGCCTCATCCTGCTCCTCCACCGCCTCCTCGGCCTCGGCGGCCGGCTCGGCGACGGCGACCTCGGTCTCTGCGGCGGGGGCCTCCTCGACGGCCTCCTCGGCCACGGTGCCCTCGGTCTCCTCGCTCATCCACTGCTCCCTTGATCCATCGGACGACCGGTGGAGGATAGCGGGCCGGGACGGGCGGGGTCGAGCCCGGTAGCCTCCCGCGCCGTGACGGGCTTCCCGGAGGGCTACGACCTGGTGACCGACGACGTGCTCGTCGGCCGTCTGCGGCTCAGCGTGACCCACCCCCGCCAGGCCGAGGAGCTCATCGACGAGGAGGAGTACGCCCTCGACGAGCGGCTCCCGTACTGGGCGGACCTGTGGCCGTCGGGGATCGTGCTCGCCGCGCACCTCACCACCATGGACCTCGCCGGCCTGCGGGTGCTGGAGGTGGGCGCGGGCCTGGGCCTGCCCTCCATGGTCGCCCTGCGCGGCGGCGCGGACGTCCTGGCGACCGACTGGTACCCGGAGGCCCTGGAGTTCGCCAGGGCGAACGCGAACGCCAACCGGCTCCGGGAGCTGCCCACGATGGAGGCCGACTGGGGCGCCCCGCCCGAGGCCCTGCTCGCCGCCCGCCCCTGGGACCTGGTGATCGGCGCGGACGTGGCGTACGAGAACCGGCACGGGCCGCAGCTCGCCGCCCTCATCCTGCGGCTGGTGCGGCCCGGCGGGACCGTCCTGATCGCCGACCCACGGCGGCCCGCGGCGTCGTCCCTGGTCACCGAGATGCGGGAGGCCGGGTGGCGCCACGAGCGCGAGGAGGTCCGGTACGAGGGGCGGCCGGACGAGCAGGGACGCGTGATCTACCTGCACCGGTTCACCGAGCCGCCGCGGAGGCCCTGACCTTCAAGCGTCCGGCGGGATGATCCGATACGATTCCGGATCAAGCGTTCCTCGGTAGCTCAATGGTAGAGCATCCGGCTGTTAACCGGAGGGTTGTAGGTTCGAGTCCTACCCGAGGAGCTTCATGAAAAGCCCCGCAAACGTGGGGCTTTTTTGTTGCCTTGAATCGGCGGTGTGACCGACTCCGAGCCGCTCCGTGTCCGCATGGTGTCCCCACCCGGCAGCGCCGATCCTTGCTCATGTATAGCGTCAGCTGCTATACACCTCCCGTGAGCGAGCGGCGTGACATCCTCGGCAGGGTGATGAGCGAGACGGGCACGACCCAGTCGGAGCTCGCGCGACTCAGCGGAGTCCGCCAGCCGAGCATCAGCCAGATGCTCTCCGGGCGGGTCGAGCCCAGCGACGAGATGCTCGGACGGCTGCTGTCGTGCATGGGGTTCGGCCTGGAGGTCGTCCGCCGCCCGGTCCGGCTCGAGATGCCGAGATCGGTCCGGCGGTCGTGGCTGCTGCACCGCCGGATCTCCACCCTCCTGGACCGGCGGACGCTCGAGGAATGGACGCCCCGGCTCCTCGGCAACATCGAGCGGCTTCGCGACGACCTTCGCGGAGAGCCGCACCGCACCAACCTCGAGCGGTGGAGCACCCTGGTGGGCGAAGGCGACCTGCCCGGGTTGCACCGGATCCTCACCGGCCTCGACACCGATGCCATCGAGATGCGGGAGGTCTCACCCATGCGCGGCGTGCTCACCCAGCGGGAGCGCGACGAGGTCCTGCGGCAGCCGGCCACTGGATGAGCCCCCACTCCCGACGGGACCGATGACCCGGCCCCACGACGCGCACCGCCCCACATGACCGAACACCACGAGGACCCGTCGGACGAACGCATCGAGGAGGAGACGGCGTCCCTGCTCGCCGGCCCGGAGGCGCTCCGCGACCTCACCGCCGCCCGAGACGAGATCGCGCGTGGCGAGGGCGTGCGAGGCGTCGAGGCCGTCCGGGCCCTGCGGCCACGCGCTGACCCCGCGGCGTCCCGGCGCGGCTGACCTCGGTCGCGTGCTCAGGGACCTCGCGGCGCCCCGGCACCGCCGGATGCGACGCGTGCCGACCCGCCTTTTGGAGCACACCGGTTCGCGTGCTGTGATGGGCGCCGCCATCCACGTTCCCGGGGGTTTCGATGCGACTGAAGCACCTCACCGGCAGCGCGCTCGTCGTGGTCGCCGCGTGTGCCACCACGGCGGCGGCGGCGCCGAGCGTCGTGGCCCAGCCGGCCATCACCGGCGACGTGCGCTATGGCGAGACCGTGAAGTGCTCCACCGGCACGTGGGCCGGGACCCCGGTGTCGTACACGTACGAGTGGATCTTCAACGGCTCCACCCGCGCCACCGGCCCGACGCTGCGGATCGCCGACCCCTACTACCGGTACGGCGTCCCGCTGAGCTGCCGGGTGACGGCCACCGACGGCACCGGCGCCGCCACCGCGGCGGACTCCGCGGGCGTCACGCCCCAGGCGGGCCGCAGCCGCGTGAAGATCATCTCGGTCAGGACCCTCACGAAGGGCCGCATCGTCATCAGGGGACGCATCCTCCCGCAGGTCGCCCCGCCCCTGGTGGGCCTGCTCGGGCGGACCGCCGGCGTGACGATGGTGCGCAAGGTGGGCCCCAATGCGATCACCCCGCTGGGCGACGAGGTGCACCCCAACGCCAAGGGCTTCTTCACCGTGAAGGGGACGGACACCGCCGGAGCCAAGCGCATCCGGGTCCACTTCAACCCGGAGAACCCGCAGCTGTGGGGATCCTCCGACGCGGTGCGCCGCGTCGTGGTCACGTCCGGCGGCCGCACCGGCGGTGGCGGCGGCGTCGTCATCGGCTGACGCGACCGCCGGGCACCGTCGCCCCCGGATGCGAGCATCTGCACGTCCACGCACGGCGCACCGTCCCAGGAGACCTCCATGGCCGCAGCACCCGTCGTCCGCCGCCTCGCCGTCGCGGCGAGCATCGCCGTCCTCGCCGTGCCCGCCACCGGGCAGGCCACCATCGCGTTCCAGAAGCCCACGGGCACCGGTGACCGCATCCACCTGGCGAACGACGACGGCGGCGGTGCCCACGTGCTCGCGGCGCGCGGGACGAACGCCGTGATCTCCCCCGACGGGACCAGGCTCGCGTACCAGCCGCTCCGCGGGAGCGCCGGGCCGGGGCCCGTCCGCATCCTCACGATCGCCGGCGGCTCGGTCGTGGCGTCCGGGCAGATCTGCCGGAACATGCCCGTGTGGTCGCCCGACGGCACGCGGCTCGTGTGCGTCACCGAGACCGCCACGGCGGCCGGCTTCGTGAGCGGTGAGGGGCTCGCGCTCATCGACGCCGCCACCGGTGCCCGCACGACGCTCGTCCGCGCGCCGGGGAACCAGGTGGACAGCGTCGACTGGTCGCCCGACGGCACCCGCATCGCCTACTCCGCCGGCCGGTTCGGGAGCACCACCAGCAACGTGTACGTCGCCGACCCCGCCAGCATGCCGGCCCGCATCCTGGCCGTGCGGGACGCCACCGGCCCGGTCTGGGGCCCCGCGAGGATCGCGGTCACGCGGTACGCCCGGCGGCGCGTCAGGATCGGCGGGCAACCGTCGACGGTCATCCACTCGCAGATCTGGACCGTGAACCCGGGCGGCGGGGGCGCGCGCCGGCTCACCTCCGTGCCCCCCGGCCCGTTCCTGATCACCGGGCCGTTCGCCAGCGCCTGGACACCGGACGGCACCACCGTGATCGGGTCGATCGGCGGGGACGACCACTCGGTGCCGATCACGGTGAACGCCGCGAGCGGGGCGGTGCGGCGCCTGGGATCGAGCCGCGTCATCGCGTACCCGGAAGCCGTGTCCGCCGACGGCCGGACCCTGCTGATGAACGAGGACTTCATCGCGGGCGCCGGCCGGCTGCGGCTCGTCGGCATCGGCGGCAGGCGGGGCCGCATCATCCTGCGCGGCATCTCCACCGTCTCGGTCACCGCGAACTGGCAGCCGTGACGAGCGGCGGCCGCCCCCGCGCCACCGGGGGACGGCCGCCACACCCCCGTCACACGGTGAAGCCCGCCACCAGGCCGGCCAGGGCCTCCGCGCTTCCGGCGAGGGCCGTCGCGGACGCCGACACCTCCTGTGACGCCGCCGCCGTCTGCTCGGTGGCGGCCGCCACCTCCTGGGCCGCCGCCGCGTTCTCCTGGCTCACCGCCGCGACGTCCGCGGACCGCCCGCGCATCTCGGCGACCCCGGCCTCCATCTCCCGGCCCGCCTGGGCGACCACGGCGATCTCCCCCGTCACGCGCTCCACCCGCGACCGGATCTCGTCGAACGCCTCGCCGGCCCGGGCGACGGCGCCGACACCGGCGGTCACCTCGTCCCGGCCGCTGTTCATCGCCCCCACCGCCGCCCGGGTCCCCGCCTGGATGTCGGCGATGATGCGCCCGATGGAGGCGGCCGCGTCACGGCTCCCCTCCGCCAGCACCCGGACCTCCTCCGCGACCACCGCGAACCCGCGGCCCGCCTCGCCGGCTCGCGCGGCCTCGATCGCCGCGTTCAGCGCGAGGAGGTTCGTCTGCTCGGCGATCGCGTCGATGGTGCCCGCGATCTCCCCGATCGCCTCGCCCTTCGCACCGAGGCCGCCCACGACCTCCGACGCCTCGGCGAACCGCCGGGACACACGGGCGATCGCCTCCCCGGCGGAGGTGACGACCTCGTGGCCGCCGCTCGCGGCACGGCCCGCGTCGTCCGCGGCTTCCGCCGCGGCGTCGCCGCTGCCGGTGAGGCGACCCACGGCCGCCCCGAGGGTGTCCGCGGCGTCCGCGGCCGCCTGGGCCCCACCGGCCTGGGTCGAGGCGCCCTTCGCGATGTCCTCCACCGTCACCGCGATCTGCTCCACAGCCCGCCCGGACTGGTCGCTCGCGCTCGCAAGCTCCCCCGCGATGCGGACCTGGGCCCCGGCCTGGTCCCGGACCTGGCGGACGATGGCGTGCACGCGGTCCGCGAACCGGTTGAACTCGGCCCCCACGGCGCCGATCTCGTCGTGCCGCCGCACCGTCACGCGCAGGGTGAGGTCCCCGTCGCCGTCCGCGATGGCCCGCAGGCGGGTCCCGAGGGCCGCCAGGGGCCGCGTGACCGACCGGCCCGTGAGCACCGCGAGCAGCAACGTGAGCACGACCGCCGCGATCAGCACGACCAGCACCTCCAGGCGCGCCGCCGACGTGGCCGACTCCGCCTCCCGGCGGCCCGCCCCCATCGCCGCGGTCTGCGCCGCCACGAACGGCTCCAGGGCCGCCTGGGCACGCTGGTTCGCCGGTCCCACGCGCTCCGCGACCAGGCGGGTCGCGCGGGCCCGGTCGCCGGCCTCCAGCGCGGTGCGGGCGAGCCGCACCGCCGCGAGGTACTCGGCATGGGCGGATGTCACCCGGTCCAGCGAGGGTCCGGCGGAGGCGTCCCGCCGGCGGATCTCGGCCATGCCCGTCGTGAACGCCGCCGACGCGGCGTCGAACCGCTCGCCGAACCCGTCGTCACCGGTGAGCACCAGGCCGCGGAACGCCGCCGCCTCCCGGGCGATCTCGGTCTCCAGGCCGATCGCGGCGGCGCGGTTCGCCGCCCGGACCTCCAGCACCCGCGCGTAGGTGGTGTTCACCTCGCCGACGGACCGTACGGCCACGAGGCCGAGGACGCCGGCCAGCGCGGCGATCACCGCGAAGGCGGCGGCGAGGCGCCGGCCGACGGTCACGACGGCCGGACGGCCGGCCGCGAACGCGGCCGCACCGGGACCGTCCCCGATGAGCTCCATTGGGGTCTCCTGAGACGCGATGGACCGCCATGCGGGATCCCGCGGGCCGGCGCGGGGCGAATCGGGGTTCCATGGCGAACGGGACACGGCCTGCACTGCCGGCGCGCGGGGTCGTCCGTGATTCCCCTCTCGGCCGCCCCGCCACGGGAATGAGCGCCGAACCGGATCCGGGGACGTCCGTCCCGCCGGACGGGACGGACGCCCCGCCGACACGGGGGGGACCGCCGCCACGGCGTCCCGGTCGTCAAGACGGGGTCCCGTCCGGACGACACCCGATGTGGACACACGCAGTCCTCGTCGACATGGAGGTCGACCCCCCAATGGACGTCATGCACCGGCTGAAGGTGGGCCAGCGGCTGGCCCTCGCCTTCGCCATCACCACCGCCGCCTTCCTGATCGCCCTCACCGTCGGATGGCTCCGGATCGGGACCGTCACGGGCGACCAGACCCGGTACTCCGCGAGCGCCGCCGATGCGCACGCCGCGGCCGCCGCCGCGTACAACATGCGCGTCTCCCAGGCCCAGAACGTTGCCCTCGGCGGGCGTTCACGGGTGCTGAACGAGGACGGCAGCGACATGCACCGGGCCGATGTCGCGGTCTTCGAGAAGGCGTTCGCCACGCTCGGGGGCTCGATCGCCGACGGCGCGGGCCGCGCCGCGTACGCCAAGGTGAAGGACGGCTACGCCACGTGGTCGCGGATGGACGCCCGCCTGGAGGGGCTGCTCGACGCCGGGCGCACCGGCGAGGCCGTCCGGTTCGCGAACGCGGAGCTGAACACCACCGGCGACGAACTCGCCAACGGCCTCACGCGCCTCGGTGAGGCCGAGGCGACGGCCGGCGCCACGGCGACCGACGACGCGGTCGGGTCGGTGCGGCTCCTGCTCGGCATCCTGGCCGCCCTGGCGGTGGCCCTCGCGGCCGGGCTCGGCATCATGGAGACGCGGAACATCACCCGCCGCCTCGGGCGCCTGCAGGTGCACATGATGTCCATCGCCCACGGCGGGGACCTCACCGCCCGCGTCGACGCGACCCGTGTCGACGAGGTCGGTGACCTCGCCCATGCGTTCAACGCACTCATGGCGACGTTCCACGACATCGTCCGGTCGGTCGGCGAGACGGGCCGGAGCCTGCTCGGCACCGCCGGGGAGCTGTCGGAGACCGCCGGCGGCGCGGGACGGGCCGTCGCGGAGGTCGCCTCCACGATCGACGTGGTCGCCGACGCGTCCAGCAACCAGGCCGCCGACGCGATGCGCGTGACACGGGAGGCCGAGGAGATGGCCGACCGCGTCGAGGCCGTCGCCGGCG
This sequence comes from Thermoleophilia bacterium, assembly GCA_020848615.1. GTDB lineage: Bacteria > Actinomycetota > Thermoleophilia > Miltoncostaeales > Miltoncostaeaceae. The sequence continues at coordinate 40,329 of JADLHW010000063.1, read as the reverse complement.
GCGCCGACCGGCTCGCCGACGCCGCGCGGCGCGCGGACTCCACCGCCGCGGAGGGCGCGGCCGCCATGGCCCGCACCGCCGAGGTCATGGACCGCATCGAGCAGGCCGTGGGCCGCACCGCCGAGGTCGTCGAGGGCCTGGGCTCCAAGAGCGACGACATCGGCGCGATCGTGGCCACCATCACCGACATCGCCGCCCAGACCAACCTCCTCGCCCTCAACGCGGCGATCGAGGCGGCACGGGCCGGCGAGCACGGCCGCGGCTTCGCCGTGGTCGCCGAGGAGGTGCGCCAGCTCGCCGAGTCCACGCAGGAGCAGGCCGGGTCGATCGCCGCGATCGTGGGCGACATCCAGGCCGAGACCGGCCGTGCGGTCGCCGCGATGGAGGACGGCCAGCGCGAGGTCGCCGACGGCGTCCGCCGTGCCGGCGAGGCGCGCGAGGCGTTCCAGACGATCTCCGGGGACGTCGCCGGCCTCACCGCCGAGGTGGGCGAGGTCGCCACGGCGGCCGGGGACCTGTCCACCGGCACCCGGACGGTGCGGGAGGGGATCGCGGCGGTCGCCTCGGTGAGCGAGCAGAACGCGGCCGCCGCCGAGCAGGTGGCGGCGTCGTCCGGCGAGACCGCCGCCGGGACCCAGCGCGTCGAGGAGACCGCCCTGGGCCTCACCTCCACCGCCGAGGTGCTGGTGGGCATGGTGTCCCGCTACACGGTGTGGAACCCGGGAGCGCCCGACAAGCGCGGCACGCCGCGCACCGTCGAGCAGCACCTGGAGCGTCGCTACCGGGAGCCGAAGGACTGAAGTCCGGCGACCGCGGCCAGGATGTCCCGACCTCGGGACATCCTGGCCGCGGCCTGCCGCATCGCTCAGGACCGGCACGCGACGGCCGAATCGGGAGGCGTCCGAACGTGCCGAGGTGCCCGATGTCGCTGTGCCGTCCCCGCCGCCGCCGTGCGGCGCTGTCCCTGTCCGCCATCGTCGCCGCCGGGGGCATGAGCCTGGGGCTCGTCGCCCTGGCGGCCGTCGGCCCCGCGGCCGCCGGGCCGCCGTCCGGCTTCAGCCTGCGCACCCTCGCATCGGGCTTCTCCCTGCCCACCGCGTTCGCGTACCGGCCCGACGGCCGGATGCTGGTCGCCGAGAAGGACGGCCGGGTGTGGGTGGTCGACAACGGCGCGAACCAGGTGTTCCTCGACCTGCGCGCCGAGGTGAACTCCGTGAAGGACGGCGGCCTGCTGGGCCTCGCCGTGGGCGCCTCAGGCGAGGTGTACGTGTTCCTCACGCGCGAGGTGAACCCCGCGGCGCCCGACACCGTGAACCGCGCCGAGGTGATCGTGGCCGCGTACCGGCCGTCCGCCGCGAACCCGCTGCGCGCCGACGCGGCGAGCCGGCGCGTGCTGGTGAGCGGCCTCGAGGTGACGCCGGTCAACCACATCGGCGGGGGCCTGCGGCTGGACGGGCAGGGACGCCTGCTCATCTCCCTGGGCGACGGCGCGACGTTCAAGGACGTGGATCCCCTCGCGCTGCGCAGCCAGGACCTCGACAGCCTCGCCGGCAAGCTGCTGCGCATCGACCCGGCCACCGGCGACGGCGTCCCCGACAACCCGTACCACGCCGCGGCGAGCCCCGGGTCCGTGCGGTCCCGCGTGATGGCCCGCGGATTCCGGAACCCGTTCCGGTTCGGCCTGGACGCCCAGACCGGCGCCGTCTACGTGGCCGACGTCGGCTGGAACGACTGGGAGGAGCTCGACGTCGTCTCCCCCGACGGCACGAACCCCGACCGCGACCGCAACTACGGGTGGCCCTGCTGGGAGGGCGCCGGCACGGGGCCGGCCAAGCAGGTGGGCTACGCCACCGACCCGGCGACCGCCGCCACCTGCCGGTCCGTGTACGCCCCGGCCGAGGGCGGCACCGGTGCCGGCAGCGCCGGCCCGCTGGTCGCCCTGTCGCACGCGGCGAACGAGGGCGGATCCATCACCGGCGGCCCGATGTACCGCGGCACCGCCTACCCCGCCCGGTACCGCGGCGCCGTGTTCCTGGCCGACTACAGCCTCGACAGGTTCATGCTCTACCGGCCGCAGAGCGGTCTCGAGGACTTCGGCACGGCGGGGTCGTGGGGCAACCCGGTGGACATCCAGGTCACGCCGGCCGGCACCGTCGCATACGCCAGCATCTCCATGGGCCAGATCCGCGAGATCGCCTACATCAGCTCCAACAACCCGCCGGTGGCCGTCGCGAAGGCGGTGCCCGCGTCCGGCGCGGCCCCCCTGCGCACCACGCTCAGCGCCGCCGGGTCGGCCGACCCGGATCCCGGGGCCACCCTCACCTACGCGTGGAGGTTCGGCGACGGCTCGACGGCCACGGGCCCGACGGTCACCCACACCTACGCCAGGGGCTCGTACACCGCGACGCTCACCGTGAAGGACCAGCAGGGGGCCACCGCGACGGCCACGGTCCCCGTCGACTCGGGCAACACGCGGCCCTCCGTGACGATCACGGTGCCGCGCACCACGTACCGCATCGGCGACGCCATCCCCTTCACGATCTCGGCGACCGACGCCGAGGACGGCGCGATCCCGCCCGCGAAGATCACCTGGGCGATCGTGATCCACCACCTCGACCACCTGCACTACGACGCCGGCCACACCGGCGCCGCCGGCACGGTCGTGTCGGACCAGCACGGCGACAACGTGCACTACGAGATCCGGGCGACGGCGACCGACAGCCTCAGGGGGTCGACGACCGTTGCGACGGAGCTGCTGCCGGAGACCCGCGACCTGGCGCTGACGAGCGTCCCGGCGGGCGTGCAGCTCGTGCTGGACGGGCAGGGACGCGTCACGCCGCACGTGCGTCCCTCCGCCATCGGCCAGGAGCACACGCTGTCGGCGCCCCCGACGGTCACCGTCGGTGGCGTCCAGTACGTCCTGCGGGGCATCGACACGGGCGCCGGCCTGGTCGCCGCGAACCGCGTGGCGTTCACCACACCGGATTCCGCCCAGACGGTCACGGCACGGTACGGCGCCGCATCCGGCCCGCAGCAGAACCCCGCGTCCGCCCCGCGGCCCACCCCCGCCGCGCCGCGCCTCACCCGCCTGCGGGTGACGCGCGCCAAGGGCCGCATCGTGATCTCCGCCCGCGTCACCGGCGGAAGCCGCGCCGCGCGGCTCTCGGTGCAGGCGAGGTCGGGGCGGCGGTGGCGCGCCGTCGGCGCCGCGGCGCTCACCGGCACCAGCATCCGCGTCTCGCTGCGTGACCGGGGGTTCGCCGCCGTGCGCCTGCGGGTGCGGGCATCGGCCTCCGGCTCGTGGCGGACGGCGCGCACCGTGACCCTGCGCCGCCGGTGAGCCGGGCCGCGCGGCGTCGCGCGGTTCAGCTCACGACGGCGAACAGCACGAGCAGCGGGAACACCAGCCAGGCGCCGACGGTCACCACGATCGCGATGAGCGCGAACGTGGAGCCGTCGTCACGGGGCGGCTTGCCCGCCGACCCGATGGTCTGCCACAGGCGCTCCAGCGGCACGCGCGTGGCGATCTGGATGCGCCGATGCGCGAGGGCGGCGCCCCGCAGGACCACCCAGCTCACGAACGCGGCGACCAGCAGCCCGATGACCGTGGCCAGCACGAACGGCCAGCCGCCATTGGAGGTGACCCCGGACGCCGCGTTGGACAGCGCCGCCGCCACCGGCAGCAGCGCGCCGCCGATGAGGAAGGTGGGCAGGCCGATGGTGCGGCCCTGGAAGACGGTGCGCATGTCCTCCGCGTCGCGGCGGGCGCGCCGCAGGCGGCGGTTCTCGATGGTCCCGAGCGGCGCCTGGGCCTCACGCAGCCGGTAGAGGTTCCGCAGGTCCGTGCTCACCTGCTGCACGTACGACACCACGATGTACCGGGCGACCAGCTCGATCGGGTACCGCACGACGGTGGTGAACGGCCCCAGGCTGCGCAGCACCGGACGGCGGAAGCCGTGGCGGCGGACCGCCTCCAGCGAGCGCACGGCGCGGTGGTGTGCCGGCAGGAACTGCTCGGGCATCGCCAGCACCGGCTGGTGCGACGCGAGCTCGGTGAGCATCTCCTGCTCACGCGGCCCACGGGGCTCCACGCCCGCCAGGTAGGCGTCCAGGTCCTCGTCGTCGGTGAGGGCCCTGAGCTTGTCGAGCTGCTCCCGGTACCAGCGGGGGCGGTCGTCGTCCTCGTCCGCCGGGCGGACGCGGGTGTCCGGCTCCCCGTCGGTGCTCACCTCGGCTCGCCCTCGCCGGCGTCCGCCGGGGGCGTTCGGGCCGCGTCCAGGTCGTTGCGCAGCCTGGTGTTCTGCCGGCGGGTCCGGACGTGGCTGAAGCGCTGGTCCCGCCAGAACCCGACGGCGACCACCGCAAGCAGGGCGCCCACCAGGCTGAAGCCGCGGAACAGCGGCGCCTCCACGTCGAGCGTCCGCTCGCCGGCGTGCGCGGCGTTGCCCGTGCCCAGGACGATCGCGAGGGTCATGAGGTTCGGCAGGGCCACGATCACCGCCAGGATGAGGCCGCCCACCCACACCTTCCACGGCCTGCGCCGGTGGAACGTGTACCAGAGCACGATGAGCGGCAGCGCCGTGAAGATGAGGCCATACAGCAGCCCGAGGCCGAAGCCGGCGAACATGCTGTCGTTCACCTGGTCGCCGATCCGGTGCGCCCACCAGCGCGGCACGACCGCCGACGCGGCGAGCGTCATGAGCACGACCGCGACGAGGGCGATCGCCGCGAGGAGCAGCCGCCTGCCCCAGTCCGGACGTGTCCGGGCCGGCGGCGGAGGCGGCGGGGGTGGCGCCTGGTCTGCCATCGCGGGGATCCTCGCAGATCCGCCGGTCGGCGGGAACGGTGTGGCGGATCCGGCCGCGTGGTTGGATACGCCGGTGCTCGCCCGCGCCGCCCTGCTCACCGCCACCGGCCTCGCCGTCGCCGCGACCACCGCCGCAGGCGCCGTGTGGCGCGCCCCCGTGCAGGTGTCCGGCAGCGGCACCCGGTACCCGTGGTCCCGGCCGGATCTCTCGGTCGCGCCGGACGGCACCGCCGCCCTCGCCTGGCAGCGCTCCGGGACCGCGCGCGGCCGTGACCTCGTGGAGATCGCACAACGGCCGTCGGCGGGTGGCCGCTTCGGCCCCCCGGTGATCGCCGACTTCGTGACCGACCACTTCGCGGGCCCCGTGGTGGCCGCGGCCTCCGGGAACCGCGCGCTGCTGCTGTGGGCGCGCCAGGGCATCACGTCGGGCGAACCCCGGGCCCTGGGCTACGGGCTCGCCGGTCTCCCCTCCTCGCCCGCGGTGTTCCCGCCCGCCGAACGGATCACCTCGCTCCACGTGGCACTGGGCCCGGGGAGGCGGGAACTGCTGTGGCGCGGCGGCGCCGCGGGACCGCTCACGGCCGTCACCCGGGCGGGCGCCGCGTGGGGCGCCCCCGCGGACCTCGCGCCCGCGGCCACCGCCAGCGCGTTCGCGGCGGCCGCCGACGGCCGCACCGTCACCGCGTGGGTCGCCGGCGGGCACCTCCTGGCCGCCGCCGGCAGCACCGGGACCCCCGTGGACCTCGGCCCGGCGGAGGGCACCCCCGCGGTCGCGGTGGCCCCGGGCGGCCGTGCCCTCGTCGCGTGGTGCACCGCCGGAGCCGTGGACGTCGGGGAGTGGAGCGGGGCCGCATGGTCGGTGGCGCAGCGGGTCGGTGGCGGCGCGTCCGCCGACGACTGCGCGCTCGCCCCGGCGGCCGCCATCGCCGAGGACGGCACGGCCGTCGCCGCGTGGCGCGCCCGCGTCGCGGGGCGCCTGGAGGTGCGGGCCGCGCGCCGCCTCGCCGGAGGCGACTGGCAGGCGGCGCGGCGCCTGGGCCGGGGCCCCCGCAACGTGGGCGCCCCGGTGGCGGTGCTGGGCCCGGACGGCGCGGCGCTGGTCGCCTGGTCGCACCCGCGGGGCACCTTCGGATCCCTCATCGCGAGCCGGACCGCGCCGGCCGGCACCTGGGGCCCGCGCGCCGACGTCGGCGTCCGCGGCTTCCGGGCGGTCATGCCGGACCTGGGCACCGATGCCGCGGGCCGCATCACCCTGGCCTTCCTCGCGGTCCCCAACGGCTCGTACTCCCGGGGCCTGCGGGTGATGACCGCCACCCGCGTCTCCCGGCTGCGCTGACCGTCAGACGGCCGCCGCGATGCGGTCCACGGCCTCCCGTAGCCGGTCGACCGGCTGGGTGTAGGCGATGCGGATGTGGCGCTCGGGCGCGGCGAGCCCGAAGTCCCGCCCCGGGGTGACGGCCACGTGCCGCTCCCGCAGCAGCCGGCCGGCCAGCGCGAAGCTGTCGGGCGCGACCTCCGCGCTGTCGGCATACACGTAGAACGCCCCCTCCGGGACGGCCCGCACCCGCAGCCCGGTGCGCGGCAGCTCGGCGAGCAGGACGTCGCGCCGGCGGTGCAGCTCCGCGCGCCGATCCTCCAGCACCGCGATCGTCTCGGGCTCCAGCGCCGCGAGCGCCGCGTACTGGCCGGGCGCGGGCGCGCAGATGAACAGGTTCTGGGCGAGCTTCTCGATGTCGCGCACCCACCCGGGGGGCACCACCAGCCAGCCCACCCGCCACCCGGTCATCTGGAAGTACTTCGAGAAGCTGTTCACCACGACCACGTCGTCGGCGACCGACAGCACCGTCTCCGGGTCCCGCCCGTACGTGAGGCCCTGGTAGATCTCGTCGGCGATCAGCAGGGCCCCGCGATCCGCGCACAGCCCGGCGAGGCGCCGCCACTCCTCCGGCGGGATGAGCGTGCCGGTGGGGTTCGACGGCGACGCGGCGATCACCGCCCGCACGCCCGGCTCCCACGCCGCCTCCAGCAGCTCCGCGGTGAGCTGGTAGGCGGTCTCGTGACCGGTCGGGACCAGCAGCGGGTCGCCCTCCACGAACGCCGCGAAGTGGCGGTTGCACGGATACCCGGGGTCGCCCATCGCCACCCGGTCGCCGGGGTTCACGGCCGCGCCGAGGGCCAGCAGCAGGGCGGCGCTCGACCCGCCGGTCACCACGATGCGCACCGCGGGGACGTCCACGCCCAGGGCCGACGCGTACCAGCCGGAGATCGCCTCCCGCAGCTCCGGCAGGCCCAGCGCCGGCGTGTACCCCATCGGGCGGTCGCGCATGGCACGCGCCGCGGCCTCCACCACCCGCTCCGGGGTCGGGAGGTCCGGCTCCCCCACCTCGAGGTGGATCACGTCATGGCCCTCGGCCTCCAGGCGCCGGGCGAGCGCGAGGACCTCCATCACCTCGAAGGGCGCGATGCGGGACAGGCGGTCGGCACGGGGATCCACGCCGGGGATGCTGGCACGCCGCGCGCCGCCACGCCGGTCGCCACCGGATCGCGCGCCGCTGTGGGAAGATTGACGGCGCGGGCGGACCCCCGCTCGACGACCGCGTGTGAAAGGACAGCCCAATGGGTCTCGACGACCTGGTCAACAAGGCGAAGGACCTCGCCGGCGACGTTGCCGACAAGGCCAAGGAAGTCGCCGCTGAGGCCACCGAGAAGGCGAAGGACATCGCGGGCGACGTCGGCGAGAAGGCCAAGGACGTGGCCGGCACCGTGGCCGAGGAGGCCTCGGAGCTCAAGGACATCGCCACCGGCGAGGGCAGCATCTCCGACAAGGCGAAGGCCGCCGTGGAGTCACTGAAGGAGCCCGGCAGGCCCGACGAAGCCTGAGCCCTGATCGCCCCGCCGGCCGGCCGCCGGCGGGGCGGGCTCAGCCCAGTGCCCCCGCGAGCTCCAGCAGCCGCGGCATGTCCGCCGGGGTGAGCAGCCCCTGCACCCGGCCGGTCTCGGTGCCCGTCGCGGTGATGAGCACCGCCCGCGGCGTGCGGCCCGACTCCAGGCCCCTGCGGAACAGGGCGAGCGCCTCGTAGGCGGACGCGCCCGGCGGCAGCACCGCATGCTCGTCCGGGTGCTCGGCGTGCGCGAGGACGTCCCGCACCGGCGCGGTCTCCAGCAGGCCCCGGCCGGCCTCCAGCTCCGCGGCCATCCACCGGGTGATCGTGTCGGATGTGAGCAGTCCCACCACCGCGCCGCGGTCGAGCACGGGCATCGTCGAGACACCCCGGGAGCGCATCCGCATCGCGACCATCCCGACGTCGTCCTTCGGGTGGCACACCATCACGTCGCGGGCGGCGATCGTGAGCGCCGGCGGCGGCTCCGCCATGCGCCGGGCGATCCCCTCGATGAGCTCGACGGTGTCGTCGTGCGGCTCCGCGATCGGCCTGCCGTCCCGCGTGGCCTTGTGGACGATCGCGTTGCGGAGCTCCTGCAGCTCCCGCAGCTCCCGCCGGAAGTGCTGCACCGCGGGCCGGCCGGAGCCGTCCACCAGCTCGGCGAACGCGCGGCGGTGCCCGCCACCGTTGCGCTCCGCATCGCGGGAGAGGAGGTCCTCGATGGTGCGGAACGCCGCCAGGAAGCGGTCGGCGTTCGCGCGGGGGACCGGGTGCGGCATGGCCGGGAATCTATCGGTGCGATCCGCCGGGGGGCACCCGCGGGAGGACTCCGCGCCGAGGTGTCGAACCGCACCGACTGTGAGCAAAGTCTTCGTCATCATCGGCTTCTTCCTCGTCCTCATCCTGCTCGTCACCAACGGCCTCATCGGCGCGGGGCTCTGCGTGAAGGGCGTCGGGTGCATGTACTCGACGGGTGACGGCCTGAGACTCGACAACTCCGGCAGGGCGACGATCGGAACGAAGTGAGCTCGCCGCCCAAGATGCCGACCGGCCCCGACGACAAGTCGGAGTGGTGGCGGGCGGCGTCCTGGGTGCTCGGCTGCGTGTTGTTCCTCGAGGTCGTCGCGCTGTTCAGCGGGCACCTCTGGTCGCGGTGGGGCCTGCTGGTGTTCTTCGCCCTGGTCTTCGTGATCCTGGCGTCGTTCGAGTACGGGATCGACTGGCTGCGCAAGGGCACCCAGCCCCCCACGCTCAGCCACGAGGGCTTCAAGTGGCCCATCGACAAACGCGAGCTGCCCGAGCACAAGGCCGGCACCACGTACCTGCTGGTGCAGGCGCACCCCCCGGTCCCCAAGAGCAAGCACCCGAAGATCGGCACCGTGTCCCCCTTCCAGTACGTCCTGTACTGGATCTTCTGGCGCGCGCCCCTCAACGTGGGGGACGCCCTGCTGAGCCAGGCGTACCAGTTCTTCGCCCGCGCCATGGGCCTCAAGCGGGATCAGCAGCTCTCCGGCTCCACCCATGACTGGGAGGGCAGGGAGCCCCGCGGGCCCACCTCGTTCTGAGCCCGGACGCACTGCGGGGCGCCGCTCCCCCGGGAGAGTGGCGCCCCGCGTGTGCTGCCGTGGTGTCGCTTCGCCTTAGAGTGGGCTGACCTGGCTGGCCTGCGGACCCTTCGGGCTGTCCTGTGGCTCGTAGTTGACCCGCTGGCCTTCCTCGAGCGAGCGGTACCCGGACGACTGGATCTCCGAGTAGTGGACGAACAGGTCCTTTCCACCGTCATCCGGGGTGATGAAGCCATACCCCTTCTCGGCGTTGAACCACTTGACGACGCCCTGCGCCATGCTGCTTCCTTCCAATGTAAGGTGGCGAGATCCAGGGTGAAAACGCGTACGGCGGTGCCCTACGAGCGACTTCGACCACGGTCCCGCATGATGCGTGCCAGGCGCATTCGACCTGGCTGATGCGCGATGCTAGCGCACGTCACGGCGTTCGCCACCTTCGTCACGAGCCGGGCGGCACGTTTCGCGCGGCCCGCAGGGCGTCCTGGAGCCGTTCCGCATAGGCCGCGAGCTCCGGTCCGCAGGCCCGGGGGTCGGGTGACGCCTCGATCATCCGGATGAGCTGGCTCGCCACCACCACCCCGTCGGCGAAGGCGCCGATCGCGGCCGCCTGCTCGGGCGTGCGGATCCCGAAGCCCACCGCCAGCGGGGTGTCCACGGCCCGGCGGGCGCGCTCCACGAACCGGCGCAGGGCCTCCCCCACCTCCAGCTCGCCGCCCGTCACGCCGGCGACCGACACCAGGTAGGTGAAGCCGGCGGCGCGGCGGCCGATCATCGCCATGCGCCGGTCGGTGGTGGTGGGCGCGGCCAGCGGCACCATCGCGACGCCCGCCCGGGCCGCGGCGTCCCGGATGTCGTCCCCCTCGTCGATGGGCAGGTCCGGCACGATCATGCCCGCCACGCCGGCGCGCGCGGCGCGCTCGAAGAACGCCCGCGGCCCGGCCGCCATCAGCAGGTTCACGTAGGTCATCAGCACGACCGGCGGGCCGCCCCGCAGCTCCTCGGCCATCTCCAGCACGTCGCCCGGCCGGGTGCCGGCGTCCAGGGCGCGCTGCCCGGCGGCCTGGATGGTGGGCCCGTCGGCCAGGGGGTCGGAGTACGGGATGCCGATCTCCAGCACGTCGGCGTGCGGCCCGATCGCGCGGGCGTGTGCGAGGCTCGCCGCCACATCCGGGAAGCCGCCCATCACGTACGGGATGAACGCCGCGCGGTCCGCCGGGAAGGCCGCCGCGATGCGGGCCGCGCCGTCAGACATCGATGCCCAGGGCCGCGCTGGCCTGATCGACGTCCTTGTCGCCGCGCCCCGACAGGCACACCACCACCGGGCCGGCGGCGTCCATCACCCGCCCCTCGCGGGCGAGGACGGCCAGCGCGTGGGAGCTCTCGAGCGCCGGGATGATGCCCTCCGTGCCACAGGTGAGCGAGAAGGCCTCCAGCGCCTCGGCGTCGGTGACGGCCTCGTAGCGCACCCGGCCGGTGTCGCGCAGGTGGCTGTGCTGGGGTCCCACGCCCGGGTAGTCCAGGCCCGCGGAGATGGAGTGGGCCTCGGCGACCTGGCCGTCGTCGTCCTGCAGCAGGTAGCTGTAGGAGCCGTGCAGCACGCCGGGCCGGCCCACCGACAGCGACGCCCCGTGGCGCCCGGTCCCGATGCCGTCGCCCGCGGCCTCCACGCCCACGATCGCCACCTCGGCGTCGTCGAGGAACGCCCGGAACATCCCGATGGCGTTCGAGCCGCCGCCCACGCACGCCACCACGGTGCCCGGCAGGCGCCCCTCCTCGGCGAGGATCTGCTCGCGGGTCTCGTCGCCGATCACCCGCTGCAGGTCCGCGACGATCTCCGGGTACGGAGCCGGCCCCACCGCGGAGCCGATCACGTAGTGGGTGCCCTCCACGTTGGTCACCCAGTCGCGGATCGCCTCGCTGGTGGCGTGCTTGAGGGTGCCGGTGCCCGCGTCGACGGGCCGCACCTCGGCGCCCAGCATCTTCATCCGGATCACGTTGAGGCGCTGGCGCCGCATGTCCAGGCGCCCCATGTAGACGCAGCACTCCATGCCGAACAGCGACGCGGCGGTGGCGGTGGCCACGCCGTGCTGCCCCGCGCCGGTCTCGGCGATGATGCGCCGCTTGCCCATCCGCCGGGCGAGCAGCACCTGCCCGAGGGCGTTGTTGATCTTGTGGGCGCCGGTGTGGCACAGGTCCTCGCGCTTGAGGTACAGCCGCCCGATGCCGTACGCCTCGCCCAGGCGCCGCGCGCGGTACAGCGGCGTGGGCCGGCCCACGTACGCGCCGAGCAGCCCCTCCAGCTCGCCGCGGAAGCCCGGGTCGTCGCGCAGGCGCTGGTACGCGTCCGCCAGCTCGTCGAGGGCGGCGATGACCGTCTCCGGGACGTACCTGCCCCCGAACGGCCCGAACCGTTGTGTCACCTCAGCCACGCACGGCCTCCATGAACCGCCGCACCAGGTCCGGGTCCTTCCGGCCGGGCGCGGACTCCACGCCGCTCGAGACGTCCACGAACGACGGCTGCACCCTACGCACCGCGTCGCCCACATTCGACGGGGTGAGTCCCCCGGCGAGGCCGAACGCCCGCCGGGGCCGGCCGGCCGCCAGCGCGTCCCAGTCGAGGGTGGTGCCGGTGCCGCCGTGACGCCCCGGGACGGCGGCGTCGAACAGCACCAGGTCGGCGTCCGAGGCGTCGGCGCGCGCCGACGCCCCCGCCCCGTCGTACGGGATCCCCAGGATCACCGGCAGGCCGGTGGCCCGGCGGGCCGCGGCGACGTCGGTCGCCCCGTGGACCTGCACGTGGGTGAGCCCGCAGCCCGCCGCCGCCGCCGCCAGCTCCTCCGGGGTGGCGTCCACGAACACCCCCACGCGGCGGACCTCCGGCGGGAGGACCGCCAGCACCCCGGCGGCCGTCGCCACGTCGACCCGGCGGGGGCTCTCCGGCGCGAACACCACGCCCACGGCCCACGCCCCCAGCTCGGCGCACGCGGCCGCCTCCCGCGGGACCGTGAGCCCGCACACCTTCACGCGTACCCGCTCAGGCACGCGTACCCGCTCAGGCACGCGACGGATCGTCCTCGGGGCGCCAGGTGGGCAGGAACACCTCGATGGTGCACCCCTCGCCGGGGGCGCTGGTGACCGTGAAGGTGCCGCCCAGCATGTTGGTGCGGTCCCGCATCCCGTGCAGGCCGAAGCGGGCGATCGGGGCGCCGGAGCGCGGCTTGAGCGCCGCCTCGGCGTCGAAGCCCCTGCCGTCGTCGGCGACCACCAGGCGGGTGCCGCCGTCCTCGTCGGAGGCCCGCACCCCGATGTGCCGGGCATGCCCGTGGCGGTGCGCGTTGTTCAGGGCCTCCTGCAGCACCCGGTAGAAGGTGATGCGCTGGGTCACCGAGACCCCGTTCACCGGGAACTCGCCCGACATCTCGGCCTGCACCGGCGTCCCGCTGCGCGCCTCGAACGCGGTGAGGGCGTCCTGCAGGATCTCGGAGAGACGGCGGTTCTCGAACTGGGCGGGCCGCAGGTGGCCGATGAGCTCGCGCATCTCGGTGAGCGCACCGCCGAGGGTCTCGTAGATGCGCTCCATCGAGCCCAGCAGCCCGTCCGGCAGCTCGACCCCGTTCGACGCCGCGTCGGCGAGGTCGGCCTCCAGCAGCTGGATCTCCAGCAGCGCCACCGACAGGTGCTGGGTGGGCCCGTCGTGGATGTCCAGGCCGATGCGGCCCAGGAGGCGCTCGTCGGTCTCCAGGATCTGGGCCATCGCCCGGTCCAGGTCGCTGCGCAGCCGGGCCACCTCGATGGCCGCTCCCACCCGCTCCGCGGCGGCACGCAGCGCCGCGGCGTTCAGGAGGTCGCCGTGGTCGTGACCGGCCACCACCAGGGCCACGTCGCCGAGCGCCCCGGGCACCGGAACGGCCACGGGGTCGCCGGTCTCGCCGGCGTTCGCGCGCTCCACCAGATCACCGGCGTGCTCGTCGAGGGAGGCCGCCTCGTCCTCCGCGAAGCGGGAATTCGCCAGAATCCGCGAACCCGCCTTGCCCGTGCGGGTCACCACGGCCGCCGCCGAGGCGCCGACCGCATCGGTGAGCCGTTCCACGACGGCGGCGAGGCCGTCGGAAAGGCCGCTGGGTGACACCGGGCAATCGAGGACCGCAAGCAAACCGCGAACCGCGGCGTGATCCACATGCGTTTCTTGTTCGGCCATCTGTGCGATCCTATCGATCGCAACTTGCGTGACGTTCCCCGGTCCTATACCTCTCCGGTCCGAAGAACCGTCCACGCGTCTAGGCATCCGGAGACTGTGACCGGCTTAGGCTCTTCCGCGAAGTGCGCACACCCCACCAGCGATGCGAGTAGCGAGGGTCTCCGTCGAACCGTGATGGTCCGAGTCCTTCTTGCAGATGACAACGCCAGGTTCCGGTCGCTCCTGCGCCGGCTCCTGGAACGCGACTCCCAGATCGAGGTCGTCGCCGAGGCGAACAACGGCGCCGAGGCCCTCGAGCTGGCCGAGGAGCACCGTCCCGACGTCGTGCTCATGGACCTGTCCATGCCCGGCGTGGACGGCCTCGAGGCGACGCTGGAGCTCAAGTCGCGCATCCCGGACGTCGCGGTGCTGATGCTGTCGGTGGCGGACAAGGAGCACGAGATCGCCGCGGGCCTCGACAGCGGCGCCTCCGAGTTCCTGGTGAAGGGCACCCCGGCGGCGGACATCGTCGCCGCGATCAAGCGCCACGGGCCCGAGATCGACTGATCCCGGCGGCGGGTCGCCCGCCCCACCCAGGGTGCAACGGACCTCACCCGGCTACCGCCCGTCCGAGCGGGACGATAGGGTTCTGGTCGTCGCTGCTTCAGGAATCCGTCCGCAGCGCCGATACCGTCCTCGTGACGACTGCCAAGTTGCCGGACCCCGTCGCCGCCATCAACAAGCCTCCACTCCGCGTCGCGATCGCCGACGACCACCGCCTGATGCTCGACGGCATCAAGCGGGCGCTGGAGACCGCCCCGGACATCAAGGTCGTGGGCGAGGCGATGAACGGCGAGGACATGATCGCCCTGGTGCCGAAGGTGCGGCCGGACGTGGTGATCCTCGACCTGCGCATGCCGAAGGGTGACGGCCTCACCACGCTGCAGCAGCTCAAGAAGAGCCACCCGGACGTCAAGGTCATCATCCTGTCGATGTTCGAGGACTCCGAGCACATCGAGCAGGCGCTGGGCCAGGGCGCGGCCGGCTACGTGGTGAAGTCCATCAACCCGCTGGACCTGCCGTCCACCATCCGGCAGGTGGTGGAGGGCACCGTCTACCACCCGCGGGGCTCCGGCGGCGGAGGGGCGACCGAGCCGGTCACCGCGCAGAACCCCGGCGGCCTCACGGACCGCGAGCTCTCGATCCTCAAGCTCGTCGCCGAGGGCCTGTCGAACCTCGACATCGCCAGCAAGCTGTACGTCACCGAGCAGACGGTGAAGTTCCACCTGTCGAACATCTACCGCAAGCTCGGCGTCGGCAACCGCACCGAGGCCACGCGGTACGCGTACCGCAACGGCCTCATCGACTGACCCGCGGCGCGGCGTCGGCGGCCGGCCCGCCGCGATGCGTGACATCCCGTCCTCACGGGCGGTGCGGCGCTGGGCTACACTCGGCCGCGTGACCCCTGGGCGCGACATCATGCCGATGACGATGCGGACGGACGATGGCGAACCTGCCGAAGATCCGCCGAGCGTCGTCTCGGGCCTCGCGGCACTTCGCTGAGACCCAGAACGCACCGCCCAAGGAACCCGATGTACAGCGCCTGGAGGCGCACGGCCTCACCTGGCTGAACATCGAGTCGCCGAGCGAGCTGGAGATCGACTGGCTCGCCGAGCACCACGACTTCCACCCGCTGGACATCGAGGACGTCCGCTCGCGGCGCCGGCAGCGGGCGAAGATCGACGAGTACGACGAGTACGTCTTCATCGTTCTCCACTTCCCCCGCTTCGACAAGCGCACGCAGCGGCTGCAGGCGGCCGAGCTGAACGTGTTCGTCGCCCGGGATCTCATCATCACGATCCCCAACGAGTCCCTGAAGCCGCTGTCGGCGCTGTGGGCGCGGTGCAACGCGCGGGAGGACGAGCGCGAGGCGCACATGAGCAAGGGCTCCGGCTACCTGCTCTACGAGATCGTCGACTCGATGTTCGACTACTGCTTCCCGATCCTCGACAAGATCGGCTTCAAGCTCGACCTGCTCGAGGACCAGATCTTCGAGGGCGGCGGCGAGGAGATCGTCCGGGACATCTCCAACGTCAAGCAGGAGATCATCAACTACCGGAAGATCATCAAGCCGCAGCGACCCACGCTGCGGCTCCTGGAGCGGCACGTGAAGGAGTACGCGCCGCAGGACCTCGAGATCTACTTCGACGACATCGTCGACAAGAACGAGCGCATCTGGGACCTCCTGGAGAACTACAAGGAGGTCGCCGAGGCCCTGGAGGCCACCAACGAGGCGGTCATCACCCACCGCCTGAACGAGGTGATCCGCGTGCTCACGATCCTGTCGGGGATCGTGCTGCCCATGACCCTGATCACCGGCTTCTACGGCATGAACGTGGACGGGCTGTTCCTCGCCCGCCACGGCACGTGGAGCGTGATCTTCACGATCGCCGTGATGCTGGGCACCGGCGCGGCCCTGCTGGTGTGGTTCCGCAGGAAACGCTGGATCTGACGCCCCCGCGGGGCGCCCGGTCAGATGTCGACCTGGGTGCCGACCTCGATGACCTCGTCGGACTTCACGCCCAGGTAGGTCGACGCGCGGAACGAGTTCTTGCTCATCCAGGCGAACAGCTTCTTGCGCCACAGGGCCATGCCCTCGCCGTCCACGGGGTTCAGCGTGACGTGCCCCAGGAAGTACGAGGCGTGGTCCGGGTCGACGTCCAGGCCGTGCGCGGCGGCCAGGCGCAGCGCGGCGGGCACGTTGGGCTGCTCCTGGAACCCGTAGGACGCGACGACCCGCACGATGCCCTGCCCCAGTTCGCTCACCTCGAGCCGCTCGTCGTCGCCGATGAGCGGGACGCCGCGCACCCGTGAGGTGAACAGCACGATGCGCTGGTGCAGCACGTGGTTGTGCTCGAGGTTCCGGTTGAGCGGCATCGGGGTGCCGCCGTCGATCGCGGTGAGGTACACCGCGGTGCCGGGGACGCGCGTGAGGGGGATGCCGGGGATGGAGCGGGCCCATTGGGCGCGCAGGAGCTGGATGAACTTCTTGAGCGGCATCTCGCGCTCGGCCAGCCGGCGCAGCGCCAGCCGCCTGCCGCGCCACCAGGTGGACAGCATCGTGAACGCGACGAGCCCCATGAGGATGGGGAACCAGCCGCCGTGCAGGATCTTCGTCGTGTTCGCGGCGAAGAACGCCAGGTCGACGACGAGGAACCCGGTGACGCCCAGGGCGACCATCCACACGGGCTTCCCCCACAGCTGCCGGATCACGTAGAAGGCCAGGAGCGTGTCGATCGCGAGCGTCGCGGTCACGGCGATGCCGTACGCCGACGCGAGGTTCGAGCTCGACTGGAAGCCCAGCACCAGGGCGAACACCGCGACGTACAGCAGCCAGTTGATCGCCGGGACGTAGATCTGCCCGGCCTCGTCGGCGGAGGTGTGGCGCACCGCCATGCGCGGCAGGAACCCGAGCTGGATGGCCTGGCGGGTCACCGAGAACGCGCCGGAGATGACCGCCTGCGAGGCCACCACGGTGGCGCAGGTCGCCAGCACCACCAGCGGGATCTGCCCCCACTCCGGCGCGAGCCGGTAGAAGGGGTTGTCCCGGGCGGCGGGTTCGTTCACCAGCAGCGCGCCCTGCCCCATGTAGTTCAGCAGCAGCGCGGGGAACGCGATCAGCAGCCACGCGCGGGTGATCGCGGGGCGCCCGAAGTGCCCCATGTCGGCGTACAGGGCCTCCGCCCCGGTCACGGCCAGCACCACGGAGCCGAGCGCGAGGAACGCCAGCGACCCGTTGTCGACGAAGAACCGCACCGCGTAGGTGGGTGACAGGCTCTGCAGCACGCCGGGGTGGACGCGGATCTCCATGACGCCCAGCACGCCGAGCGTGGTGAACCACGCGAGCATCACGGGGCCGAACAGCCGGCCCACCGCGCCCGTCCCGAACCGCTGCACGGCGAACAGGCCCGTGAGGATCGCCAGCGCCATGGGCACCACGAGTGAGTCGATGCCGGGGCTGGCGACCTCCAGGCCCTCCACGGCCGACAGCACCGAGATGGCGGGCGTGATCATCCCGTCGCCGTAGAACAGCGACGCGCCGAAGATCCCCAGGAGGATGAGCCCGCCGCCGATGCGCGCCGAGGACGGGATGCGCTTGACCAGGGCGACGAGGGCCATGATGCCGCCCTCCCCCTGGTTGTCGGCCCGCATGATCAGCACGACGTACTTCAGGGTCACGATGATGATGAGCGACCAGAACACCAGCGAGATGACGCCGTAGATCCGCCCGGGGTCCGGGGTGAACCGGTGCGCCCCGCTGAACACCTCCTTCATGGCGTACAGGGGGCTGGTGCCGATGTCGCCGAAGACGACGCCGAGCGCGGCGAGGGTGAGACCCGCGGACGCCCCGCGGGAAGCGCTGTGGCTGTGATGGGTCACGTGTGGGGCGTCCGCGTGCGCGGCCGGGTGTGGCCCGCGGAGCCGATCGGCGACGCTACTCCCTTCGAGGGGCGAAATCAGCCCGGTGGATCCGCGGGTGACGTACGGGGCACCCCGCGCGGTGACGGTGCGCACGCGAAGCCCGCCTCGGGGGACGGCCGCTAGGATGGCGCGGATGACGCGACCCCCCGAGGGCCATCAGGGCCCGGACATCCTGTGGGCGCCGTGGCGCATGGCCTACATCTCGGGTGAGCACGAGCACGGATTCGAGGGTGAGCGCTGCGTGTTCTGCAGCCTGCCCGCCGGGGACGACGACGCGCGCGCGTACATCCTGCACCGCGGTGAGCGGTGCTTCGTGATCATGAACCTGTACCCGTACAACAATGGGCACCTCATGGTCGTGCCGTATGCGCACGTCGACAGCCTGCTCGCCCTGGACGCCGAGACGACCGCCGAGATGATGGCCCTCACCCAGCGCGCCCAGGCGGTGCTCGCCGGCGCGATGCACCCCCAGGGCTTCAACGTCGGGATGAACCAGGGCCACGCCGCCGGGGCGGGCATCGCGGATCACGTGCACCTGCACATCCTCCCGAGGTGGGTGGGCGACACGAACTTCATGCCGGCGATCGGGGACTGCCGGGTGATGCCGCAGCACCTGGACGACACCTACGACCTGCTGAAACCGGGGTTCTCCGTATGACGCTCATCCCAGGCGTGTTCAAGGCGTACGACGTTCGCGGCCTCCACGGCACCGAGATCGACGAGGACGGCGCGGAGCGCATCGGCCGGGCGTTCGTCGAGGTGGTGCGCCAGGCCACCCCGGGCACGCCGAACCCGCGCATCGCGGTGGGCCACGACGTGCGCCTCTCCTCCCCTTCCATGGCCGACGCGTTCTGCACCGGGGCCGCGGCGGCGGGCGCCCGCGTCACCGAGATCGGCCTGGCCGCCACCGAGATGGTGTACTTCGCCGTCGCCGACGGCGGGTTCGACGCCGGCGCGGCGATCACCGCCAGCCACAACCCGCCGCAGTACACCGGTGCCAAGCTGGTCCTCGCCGGGGCGCTGCCCCTCTCGGGCGACACGGGCATCGGCGAGGTGGGACGCCTGGCGATGGCCGGCGAGCCGGCCCCCGCGCCCGGCGGGTCCCGGGAGCGCGACGACTCGGTGCTCGGGCGGTTCGTCGACTTCTGCATGGGCTTCGTCGACGCATCGAAGATCCGGGGCATGCGCGTCGTGCTGGACGCGGCCAACGGCATGGCCGGCGTGTACCTCCCGCCCGTGCTCGAGCGGATCGGCATCGACGCCGTGCCGTGCTTCCTCGACCCCGACGGGCGCTTCCCCCACCACGAGCCGAACCCGCTGCTGCCCGAGAACCGGGCGTTCATCGAGGCGAAGGTGACGGAGGAGGGCGCGGACCTCGGCATCGCGTGGGACGGGGACGCCGACCGCTGCTTCTTCATCGACGACCGCGGGGAGTTCGTGCCGGGCGACTTCCTCACCGCGCTGCTGGCCGAGCGGCTGCTGCGCCGCAACGGGCCGTCGGCGATCGTGTACGACCTGCGCGCCTCCTGGGCCGTCCGCGACGCCATCACCGCCGCGGGCGGCACCCCCGACGAGTTCCGGGTGGGCCACGCCTTCATCAAGCGGCGCATGCGTGAGGTGGACGCGATCTTCGCCGGCGAGGTGAGCGGCCACTACTACTTCAAGGACTTCTCGTTCGCCGACACCGGGCTCGTCCCGGCGCTCCTGGTGCTCGAGCTCCTCGCGGAGCGGGGCGCGAAGATGTCGGAGCTCATCGACGGCTTCCGCGCGAAGTACCACATCTCCGGCGAGATCAACTCCACGGTGGCGGACGCGCCGGCCGCGATCCAGCGCATCCGCGACGCGTACCGCGACGGCGTCCAGCGCGAGATCGACGGCGTGTCGGTGGACTTCGACGACTGGCACTTCAACGTGCGGGCGTCGAACACCGAGCCGCTGCTGCGCCTGAACCTGGAGTCGCTGGTCTCGGAGGCCGACATGGAACGGCGCCGCGACGAGGTCCTCGCCCTCATCCGTGCCTGAGACGGGCCGCCCGCAGGCGGCGATCGCCGTCACCGACCTCGAGGTGCGCTACCAGGGCGGGCAGGAGCCCGCGCTGCGCGGGGTGACCCTGGCCGTCCCGGCCGGCGGCGGGCTGGTCGTGACCGGGCCGGAGGGCTGCGGGCGCACGTCGCTGGTGCGCGCCCTCGTCGGCCTGGTGGCGCCCTCCGCCGGCAGCGTCGAGGTGCTGGGCGGCTCGCCGGTGCTCGACCCCTCCGTGCGGCGGCGCGTGGGCTACGGCCCAGAGAAGCACCCCTTCCCCAGCGTGATGCGCGCGGGCGAGGCCGTGCGCCTGGTGGCCGCGGTGCGCGGCGTCCCGCCCTCGGCGGCCGCCGAGGCGCTGGAGCGGGTGGGGCTCGAGGCCCCGCCGGACCGGCGCATCGACCGCCTCGAGGTTGAGGACGTGCGCCGGCTGAGCCTCGCGTGCGCGGTGGCCGGTGACCCGGAGGTGCTGGTGCTCGACGACCCGTGGGAGTTCCCGGAGACGGTCGCGGTCCTGTCGGCGGCCGCCGCGCGCGGGACCACGATCCTGGTCGCCACCCCGGACCCCGGGGGGTTCCCGGCGCTGCTGGGCCCCGTGATGACCCTCGAGGCCGGGGTGGTCGTGTGACCGCGGCCCACCTGGCCGCCGTCGTGCGCAACGACCTGCGGATCCTCGCCCGTGTGCGCTGGGTGCGGGCCGTCCTGCTCGCGGGGGTCGCGATCGCCGCGATCGTCGCGGCGCGCGCGTCGTCGGAGGACGGCATCGACCGGCTCGACGCGCTGCGCTCCGGCGGCGCGTCCCTGCTGCTGCTCGGCGGCCTGGCCGTCGCGGTGTGCCTGGGCGCCGGCGCGTTCGCGCGGGACGCCTCCCGCGGCTACCTGGGCCTGCTGGTGGGCAGCGGGGCCACGCCGTCCGCGGTGGGCTCGGCGCGGGTCGCGGCCCGCCTGATCGCGCTCGCGGCGATCATCGCCGCCTGGACCGCGGCGCTGCTCGCCGGCAGCGCGGCCATCGGCGAGGGCGGCGACGGCCCGCTGGTCGTGCACGCGCTGGCGGTGCTCGGGAACCTGGCGCTGGTGCTGTGCGCGAGCGCCGCCATGGCGTCGGTCATCGGGCCCGTCGCGGCGGGCGTGTTCGGCCTCATGGTCTACGTGTCCGCCCAGGCGTCGGTGAACCTGAAGGCCGCGCTGGACGCCGGGGCCGTGAACCGCGACTCCCACGTCATCATCGACCCGGTCTACGCCCTGTTCCCGCGGGCCCTCGTGTCGCCGATGATCCACGGGATGCAGCAGCGCGGCGTCGCGGGGCCGTCCGCGCCCGAGGTGGACGTGAACGGCCTGGAGGTCGTGGTGCCCACCTCCGGGTGGCCGTCGGTGGTGTGGACGGTGTTCTGGACGGGGATCTTCCTCGCGCTCGCCGCCTACGGCGTCCGGCGCCGCCAGATGTGATCGGTCGTCCGGGGAGTGGAATTCCGGGGCGACCCGGTGCATCATCGCCCGGCCCCGTCCCGAACCGGAGGGTTCCCCGAATGCGGATCCGGCCATCGGCCATCGCCGTCGTCCCGGTGCTCGCGCTGGCGCTCGCCGGCTGCGGCGGCGCCTCGAGCACGCCCGAGGTGACGACCGGGGCGGCCACCGGCCCCTCCACCGCGGACCTCACCACCCCGACGGCGCCGGAGACCACCGGGACCGCCCCGGTGACCGGCGTCACCGGCACCACCCCCATCGCGCCGCCCGCCGACGCGGAGGTCGGCAAGCGGCTGGTGATCGCCGGGATCCTCACCGGCGAGCGGATCGCGGTGACCCTCCTGGACGTGCGCGACCCGGTGCGGATCACCTCCGACACGCCGTTCGACCCGGGCGAGGGGAACCGCTACTACGCGGTGCGGCTGAGGATCGAGAACGTCGGGACGGTCGCGACCAACGAGTCCCCGCTCACCGCGGTGCGCCTGCTCGTGGACGGCGGGGCCGTGGAGCCCGAGATCCTCAGCGCCCCGGAGCCCGGGTTCCCGGGTAACCCCACCATCGACACCGGCGGCACGCTCACCGGCTGGGTGACCTTCGAGATCGCCCAGCCGGCGGTGCCGCAGCGCCTGGAGTACACGCCGCGCGCCGGGTTCGCCAAGGCGTCCGGGAGCTGGCGCCTGAGCTGAGCCGGGCGCGGGTCCCGCCGGCCGGCGGGACCCGTCGCGCACCGGTCAGGCGGGAACGGCCCGCTCCACGCGGTTGTACAGCGTGTCCCGCTCCACGGGGGTCTTGCCGCCGTGGCGGACCAGCTCGCACATGCGCTCCTGCGAGAGCCCCAGCGGGGTCTGCACGGTGGTGGCGTGCGCGATGCGCTCCTCCGTGAGGGTCCCGGACAGGTCGTCCAGGCCGTGGGAGAGCGCCTCGGCGGTGATGTCCTCGCCCAGCATCACCCAGTGGCCCTTGATGTGCGGGAAGTTGTCGAGGAACAGCCGGGCCGTGGCGATGGTGCGCAGCTTCTCCTCGCGGCTGGGGCCCGGGAGGTACGCGAACTCGGTGTTGCCCGGCAGGAACGGCAGCGGGATGAACGCCTGGAACCCGCCGGTCTCGTCCTGCAGCTCGCGGAGCTGGCGCATGTGGTCCACCTGCTCCTCGGGCGTCTCGAAATGCCCGAACAGCAGGGTCGCGTTGGTGCGCATCCCCTGGCCGTGCGCCTCGCGGTGCACGTCGAGCCACGTCTCGGCGGCCACCTTGCGGTCCGCGATGATCGCCCGGACGCGCGGGCTGAACACCTCGGCCCCGCCGCCCGGCATCGTGTCGTGGCCCGCCGCGCGGGTGCGCTCCAGGGCCTCCCGGTGGCTCACCTTCGCCAGGCGCGCCGCGAAGTCGATCTCCACCGCGGTGAGCGCGGTGAGGGCGACCTGCGGGTACGCGGCCTTCAGCTCGGAGAACAGCTCCTCGTAGTACTCGAGGCCGTACTCCTTGGTCATGCCGCCCACGATGTGCAGCTCGGTGATGCCATGGCCCACCAGCTGCCCGGCGCGCTCGACCAGCTGGTCGACGCTGTACGCGTAGGCGCGCTCGTCCTTCTCGGTCCACACCGCGAAGGCGCACAGCCCGCAGCCCACCACGCAGATGTTGGTGGGGTTGAGGTGCGCGTTGACGTTGTAGGTGATGTCCGAGCCGTACTTGCGGCGGACGACCTCGTCGGCCGCGGCGCCCAGGTCCTGAAGGGGCGCCTCCTGATAGAGGAGGACGGCCTCCTCGGGGGTGATGCGGCCGCCGTCCGCGGCGCGGGAGAGGATGCGATCGGTCATGGGCGGAGGGTAGCAACGCAGCCCGCCGCCACGGCCCCGGGCCGGGGGCTCCGGGCCGTATCCGGGCCGCGGCGGTACCATCGGCCCATGGCCGAGCACGCTTTGAAGGAGTGGGCGGTCACCTGCGAGGCGCTCGCCGAGGGCGCGCAGGTGCTCATCGTCCGCAAGGGCGGCATCGGGGAGAAGACGTTCGAGCTCCCCCATCCCGCGTTCTTCCTCTTCCCCACGTACGCCCACCAGCGTCCCGAGCTGGTGAAGGCCGCCCACCACGGCGACTTCGCCGGGTCGCTGGACCGGCGCGACGACCCGGAGCACCTCCCCCTGGCGGTGTGGGCGGAGCTGGTCTCCAGCCACCCCATCCGCGACCCGGAGGCGCTGGACGCCATCGACGACCTGCACATCCTCACCCCGGACTACGCGGCGGAGCGCCTGAAGTGGCGCCGCAAGCACCCGCTGTGGGCGGTGGTGCTGCGCGTGTGGCGGCTGCAGGACCCGATGGTCCTGGACGTCGGCCCCGAGCACGGGGGCTGCGTGAGCTGGATCGAGCTGCCGGAGGGCCTCGCCCCGGGCGCCCGCACGCCGGCCCTCGGCGACGCGGAGTTCGCGGCGGCCGAGCGGCGCGTCGCCGAGGCGCTGCGGCCGCACACGGCGGCCGCCGAGCGGCCTCCGGACCCCGTGGTACCGTTCGCGCGATGAGCCACACCGCCGCGTTCGACGCCCTGATGGAGGACCTCCCGGGGGACTGGTCGTTCTTCGAGTGTTACGTCGCCCTGGACGAGCCGCAGCGGCTCTCCGAGGCGCGCGTCGCCCTGGCCCGGGCGAACGCCCGGCCCCTCTACGGCGACGGCGACCACGACTTCGCGATCACCGTCGCCAACACCGCCGGCCACGGCGCCCGCGCCGGCGTGGTGCGCACCGCGCTGCGCCTGCTCGACGACCTCGGCATCCGCGGCCGCACCTGGCTGGGCGAGACGCGCACGACGCTGCGCCCGGCGCCGCCGCACCGCTACGGCCCCTAGGGGCGGGCGTGTACCGCAGCGAGGAGGACATCGCGCTGCTCGGCGAGCTCGCCGGGGTGCTCGACCAGACGGTGGCGGCCGGGGGCCTGTCCGCCGGGTCGTACCTGGTGCTGCGGGAGCTGGTGCGCGCCGGTGACGCGGTGCCGGTGAAGCACCTCGCCGAGGCCCTCGACGCCGACGGCGACGAGGTCGCGGCCGTCACCGGGCGGCTGGTGCAGGACGAGCTGGCCGAGGTGCGCCCCGCGGGCATCGCGGCGACCGACGCCGGCCGGGAACGCGCCGGGCGGCTCGAGGACGAGGCCAACGAGGCCATGCGGGCGTACGTGCTGGAGCGTCCCCACAGCGCGACCGTCTACGGCCTGGTCGCCTCGATGCGCGCCGGGCGGTTCACGGTGGAGGACCTCATCGCGTTCATCGCGGAGGGCCCCACGGAGGACGACGACGAGGACTGACCGGGCCCGTGCGGGCCCGGCGCATCCTCGGCGATCGGTCAGATGACGGCGGACTCCCCCAGGGAGCTCCACACGTCCATCTTGGTGCGGAGCCGCTTGATCACCTCGTGGGTGAACTCGTCGGTGCCGCTGTGCCCGCCCAGGTCGGCGGTGCGGGTCTCCTCCGCGACGGCCTCCAGCGCCGCCTCGTAGATGCCGCGCGACACCTGCGTGGCGCGCGTGTCGTGCATGAAGCCCAGCAGCGCGGCCCCGGCGAGGATCATCGCCAGCGGGTTCGCGACGTTCTTGCCCTGCAGGGTCGGGGCGGTGCCGTGCGGTGCCTCCGCCATCACCACCGTGACGCGCAGGTCGTCGTCGAAGCTCAGCAGCAGCGACTCGGCGCCGGCGATGGAGCCGAACAGCTGCAGCACCATGTCCGACAGGCAGTCCCCGTCGCGGTTGAGGGACGGCACCACGAGGGCGTCACCGGTGTGAGTGATGAGCCCCGCGTAGGCGGCGTCGATGAGCACCGGCCGGTAGCGGACGTCGGGGTGGCGCTTGGCGGCGGCGTCGAGCTCCTCCTTGAGCATGCCCTCGTACACCGGTGAGACCGTCCACTTGGGCCCGCCGTACACCTGGGCGTGCATCCGGCGCGCCTGGAGGAACGTGAACTCGGCGACGGCGCGGCATGTGCGACGGGAGATGTGCTCCTGCCGCCATGCGACCTCGTCGAGGCCCGTGCCCTCCCGGTGCTCCTTCGCGTTGTACGCGTCGTCCACGGCCATGCGGACGATGGAGATGGGGGCGTGGATGCCGCCGATGGGGCGCACGCCGGGCAGGCGCCGGCCCGTGCGGATGATGACGCGGCCGTCGATGGCCTCGCGCAGCAGCGCGTTCGGGCTGCCGACGTCCCCGGTCTCCTCCGGGGTCACGGTGGCGGCCTTGAGGCCGAAGCCGTGGCGTTTCATCGCCTCGGCGGCCTCGAACACGACCTGGTTCTTCGTCGCGCGGCGATTCTCGAGCGACAGGTCGTAGCGCTCGAAATCGAGGGGGAGTCCGGAGACGGCGGGGTCGAGGACGCGCAGCGCCTCCTCGAGCAGTTCCTGGCCCGTCTGGTCGCCCTCCATGACGACAATCGTTTTGGGGTCCACGGCCCCCGAGTATACGCGGGGGCCCGGGATCCCCGGAATCTCGCCCCGAAGCAGGGGGAACGCGAGATCAGGTCAGCGGCGTGAGGTGCACTCCGGCCATCTCCGCGGCGCCCTCGTCGCAGGCCGGCAGCATGAGCCCGATGCGGTCCGCGAGGCGTTCCCCGGCGCCGGCGAGCGCGGCCGCCTCCTCGAACGCCCGCAGCGCGGCGACCAGGTCCTCCCCCAGCGCGTCCTGCCGCTCCACCAGGGGCTCGGTGGCCGCGACGAACCGCACGTACGCGGCGTGCATCCGCTCCTGCAGCGTCGAGACGACGTCCACCTGGGTCATGGACGCCACGGCCCGCAGGGGCCCCTCCCGCCACGACGCGACGCGCAGCGCCGCCTGCACCGCGTCCTCGACGGCGTCCACGGCCGCCGGGGCCTCAAGGCCGGACGCCAGCAGCCGGCCGCCCGCCGCGGCCAGCGCCCGCAGGCGGCCGGCGTCGACCAGCCCCTCCAACTGCTCCCACAGCAGGCCCGCCGCGGCGTGCCGCAGCACCGCGTGGCGTGAGGCCACCGGCCGCAGGCCCGGGTCGAGCACCAGGAACGCCGGGCCCTCGAACGCGCACACGTAGTGCGCGGAGGCGGCCGCGAGCTCCACCGCGCGCAGCCCCAGCGGCGGCGCGCCCGCCACGCCGGCCGCGGCGGACCGCGCCGCGCCCAGCCGGCCGACCAGGTCCTCCACGGCGGCGTCCAGGGCGTCGCCGGCGGGGTCGGCGGCGGCGATGAGCCAGCCGTCGGGGACGCGTGGGGCGGTCACCGCACGAGTGTAGGCCCCGGGATGGGGGGCGTACACTCGCACCCGTGGACTCGCCGGCCCCCGCATCCGAGCCGCGGCAGGTCGCGCTGCCCCCCGCCGCGGTGCTCGCCGCGTTCCTGGGTGCCCTCCTGTCGCGCCGCGAGCGCGAGGTGTCGGACGCCCCGGGACGCCGGGCCGGGGTGCTGCTGCCCCTGTTCGACGTGGACGGCCACCCGCACGTGCTGCTCACCAAGCGCGCGGACACGCTGTCGGTGCATCGCGGCCAGGTGAGCCTGCCGGGCGGCGGCTGGGAGGCGGCGGACGCGTCGCTCACCGCGACGGCGCTGCGCGAGACCCATGAGGAGGTCGGCATCCCGCCGGAGGCCGTCCAGGTGATCGGCCTGCTCGACGACGTGAACACGATGGTGAGCAACTACATCGTCACGCCGGTGGTCGGGCTGCTGCCGGAGCGGCCGGTGCCCGCCCCCAACCCGGAGGTGGGGCGCGTGCTGGAGGTCCCGCTGGGCGACATCCTCGCCATCGACGCCGTGATCCCCGCCGGCGCCGGGGTTCCGCAGCTGCGGTACCCGGTGGGCGGCGAGGACGTGTGGGGCGCCACCGCCCGCATCCTCCGCGGCTTCGCGGAGGTGGTGCGGGACGCGCTCGCCGCCGGCGGGGCCCGTTAGGCGTTCAGCGAGCCGTGCGGCGGCAGGTCGGGCGTGGCCTGCCCGCCGTGCTCACCGTGGTGCGCGATCTCCTCGAGCCGCGCGAGGTGGCGCTTCAGCTCCGCCTGCCGCGGGTGGGACGCGGGCAGCTGCCGGGCGTAGGACGCCACGCGGCCGTGGATCTGCATCGCGAAATGCGGGGTCGCGGCACCCACCAGCATCGCCAGCTCGTCCTCCGAGGGGATGCCGTAGACATGCTCCAGAACGGTCATGCGGCCAGGCTACCAGTCCCCCGGGCGGGAGCCGAAACGGGCACCCGATGCGGTCCCGCGGGCGATTCGGAGCTATCATCCGGCGTCTAGTGTCCTCCCGCCCGAGCCCTGAGCCCCCATGGCGATGAGGGACGACGACAAGCTGGTGCGGCAGTTGTCGCTCGTCGCGTTCCTCATGTCCCAGCAGCGCCCCGTCACCGCCGACGAGATCCACGAGTCGGTCGAGGGGTACGGCGGGATGAGCGACCAGGCGTTCCTGCGCCGCTTCTACGCGGACCGCGGCGAGATCGAGGCGATGGGCCTCAAGCTCGCGGTGGAGCGCCCCACCGACGACCCGGTCCAGGGCGACCTGTACGCGCTGCCCGCCGAGAACTACTACCTGCCGCAGATCGACTTCGACGAGCGGGAGCTGTCGGCCCTCCACACCTGCCTGTACCTGCTGGAGGGGCAGTTCGCGTACGCGGAGCCGCTGCGGCTGGCGCTGCAGCACCTCACCCTCGGGCGGCCGAGCCCGCTGGACGACCACGCCGCGCGCACCGTCTCGGTGAACCTGCTGGGCGGCGACTACTCCCCCGAGGTCGCGGCGCACCTGTCGAAGATCGAGTCGGCGATCAGCCGCCGCAAGACCATCCGGTTCACGTACTACTCCATCGGCCGTGACGAGCACAGCGAACGGGAGGTCGACCCGTACTCGCTGCTGTACCTGGGCGGCAACTGGTACATGGTGGGCCACTCCCACGAGCGCGGCGCGACCCGGATCTTCCGGCTGTCCCGCATCGAGGGGCGCATCACGTTCAAGACCCGGGCGGAGCACGACTTCGCCCCGCCGTCGGACTTCGACGTGTCCCCGTACCGGGACCGGGCGCCCTGGCAGCTGGACGACGACGCCCAGCCGGCCACGATCCACCTGTCGCCGATGGTCGCCTGGTGGGTGGAGCAGATGTTCGGCACCTATGGCCGCTGCGAGGTGCGGGCCGACGGCTCCGGCGTCTACACCACCGAGTTCACCTCCGCCAAGGCGCTGCTCACCTGGGTGCTGTCGCTGGGGTCCGAGGCCGAGGTGGTGGACCCGCCCGAGCTGCGCGACGCGGCGCGCCGCGCCCTGGAGCTGGTGCGCTCCCGCCACGCCGGGAACGGCGCCGACCGGCCCCGCGGCGTGCGGATGACCCGGGAGGAGCGCCGCCCGCCGGCGCAGCCCAGGCAGGCGCCGCCGTCGCCCGACAAGGTCGTCCCGGCGGAGCGCTTCGCCCGCCTGCTGGCGCTCATGACGCGCCTGCTCAACGCCTGCGGAGACTCCCCGGACGCCCACGTGCCGGTGTCGGAGCTCCGCGGGGCGCTGAACATCGACCGGAAGGTCCTCGAGGAGGACCTGGTGCTGCTCAACCTCATCAACTTCGGGGGCGGCTGCTACGCCCTGTACGCCCAGGTCGAGGGCGAGGTGGTGGCGGTCACCAAGGAGACCTACGGAGACCGGTTCGCCCGTCCCGCCCGCCTGTCGCCGCTGGAGGCCAAGGCGCTGCTGTGGGCCCTGGAGTTCATCGGGGACCGCCTGCCCATCGAGACCGAGGACGCCCTGGGCTCCGCGCGGGCGAAGATCGAGCAGGCGATCGGCGAGGAGAACCTGCCGGAGGTCGAGATCGGCCGCGCGCAGGTGGCGAACCAGGCCGTCAGCGCCGCGGTGAACCGGGCGCTGCGCGACGAGCGGGTGCTGGAGATCGAGTACTGGACCGAGTCCCGCGGTGCGCTCACCAAGCGGGTCATCGAGCCGCACCTGCTGGTGAACTCCCGGGACGCCTGGTATCTGGTGGCGTACTGCCGCCGCGCGGAGGACCAGCGCACGTTCCGCCTGGACCGCGTCCGCAGCGCGACGGTGACCGGGGAGCGGTTCACCCGCCGTCCGCAGATCACCGCGAGCGGCCCGTACCTGCCGTACGGCACCGCGGGTCCCGAGCGCGGCACCCTGGCCCAGAGCGCCTCGGTGTGGTGCAGCGCCGAGCTGGCGCGGTGGATGATCGAGGAGCACCCGTCCTGGGAGCGGCACCCCGACGGGTCGGTGCTGGTGGAGATCCCGTACTCCAGCGAGGACTGGCTGGTGAAGGAGATCCTGAAGCACCAGGGCGAGGCCGTGCTGTTCGAGCCGGTCGCCGTGCGCCGCACCATCGCCGAGATGGCCTCCCGGATCCTCGACGCGTACGCGGTGAGCCCGGCCACCGCCGGCTGACCCCCGCCGTCCCGGTCAGCCCCGGGTGGGGGCCGCCCACCATCGCTGCCCGTCGCCGCGCAGGGCGAGGCCCTCGAGCTCCAGGAACGCGAGGGCGGCCGCCACGGCCGCCGCGTCGGCGGTGAGCGCCGCGGCGATCTCGTCGGCGCGCAGCGGCGCGCCGCGCAGCAGGTCGTGCACGTCGCGGGGCAGGCCCTCCAGCACCGGCCCGCCGGGGGCGCCCGGCCCCGGCGCCGACCAGCCGCCGTGCGGGACCTCGGCGACCACGTCGCCGGCGGAGGTGCACACCGCGGCGCCGGCCCGGATGAGCTCGTTGCAGCCGGCCGCCGCCTCGCTCCACGGCCAGCCGGGGACCGCCAGCACCGGCCGGCCCTGCTCCAGCGCGAAGTCCGCGGTGATGAGCGCCCCGGACCGCCCGGCCGCCTCGACCACCACCACCGCGTGGGACAGGCCCGACACGATGCGGTTGCGCGCGGGGAACCGCCACGGCGCCGGCGGCGTCGAAGGCCAGTACTCGCCGCACACCGCCCCCTCGGCGCCCATCCGCCGCCGCAGCGCCGCGTTGGCCCTGGGGTAGCCCGCCGCCGCCCCGCACCCCAGGACGGCCACCGTGAGGCCGCCGGCCTCCAGCGCCCCCGCATGGGCCTCGGCGTCGATGCCGAGCGCCAGGCCGCTCACCACCACCGCGCCGCGCCCGGCGAGGTCCGCCGCCAGCCCCCGGGCGAACCGCCGGGCGGGAGGCGTCGCCCGCCGGGCACCCACCACCGCCACCACGGGCCGCTCCGCCAGGGCCGCCGCCACGTTCGCCCACCCCTGCGCGATGAGCGCGAACGGCGGGTCGAACACCTCCGCCAGCCGCGCCGGGTACCGGTCGTCGCCCATTGGGATGACCTCCAGGCCGGCGTCCCGCACGGTGCGCAGCGCGCGGGCGCCGTCCACGGCGTCCCGGGCGGCACGGGCCTCCGCCGCGGCCGCCCCGCTGAGCCGCAGCGCCTCCGCCAGGCCGGCGCCGCCCGCGCGCCAGAGGGCGCCCGGCCCGCCCGCGGTCCGCGCGGCGCGCTGCAGGTCCCGCCCCAGCACGAACGCGACCTCCGCGAGGCCCGCGGCCTCCTCCGGCCGCACCCTCACGCGCCCTCCGTGGCCGCGGGCGCGCGGAGGCCGATGGCCTCCAGGAGGTGCTCCTCCCCCACCCGCTCCGCCCCGGCGAGGTCGGCCACCGTGCGGCCCACCCGCAGCACCCGGTCGAACCCGCGTGCGGTGAGCCCGAGCCGGTCCACGGCGCGCCCCACCAGGCGCATGCCGGCCGCGTCGAGTGCGGCGGCCGCCCGCACGGCCTCGGGACCCAGGCGCGCGTTCGGCACCGCCTGCCCGCGGCCCCGCGCCGCGTCCCGGGCGGTCGCCACCCGCCGGGCGACGGCGGCGGACGCCTCGGCGGCGCCGTCGCCCAGGAGCTCGTCCCGGCTGAGCCGGGGCACGTCGATGCGCAGGTCGATGCGGTCGGCCACGGGCCCGGACAGCCGGGACCGGTAGGCCTCGGCCCGCCCCGGCGGGCACACGCACCGGCCCTCCGGGTCGCCGTCGAACCCGCACGGGCACGGGTTGCCCGCGCAGATGAGCAGCGGGCGGGCCGGGAAGCGCACCGTCGTCATCGCCCTGGCGACGTCCACCACGCCGTGCTCCAGCGGCTGGCGCAGCGCGTCCAGCACCGACGGCGCGAACGCGCAGACCTCGTCCAGGAACAGGACGCCGAGGTGCGACAGCGTGACCTCCCCGGGCCTGGGGAACCGCCCGCCGCCCACCAGGCCGGACACCGAGATGCTGTGGTGCGGCGCCCGGAACGGCCGCCTGGCGACCAGCGGATGGCCGGGGTCGAGCAGCCCGGCGACCGAGTGGATGCGGGTGATCGCCACCGCCTCCTCCCGTGAGAGCGGCGGGAGGATGCCGGGCAGACGGCGCGCCAGCATCGTCTTGCCCGCGCCCGGCGGGCCGATCATCAGCAGCGAGTGGTCGCCGGCGGCGGCGATCTCCAGGGCGCGCCGGGCGGCGTGCTGGCCGCGGACGTCCGCCAGGTCCGGCCCGGCCGGCCCGGGCGGGGCGGCCGGCGGGTCCTGCGGCGCATCGGGCGCCACGCGCCCGGTGAGGAGGTCCGCCGCGTGGCGCAGGCCGGTCGCGGCGACGATCTCGCAGTCGCCTCCGGCCAGGCGCGCCTCGGTGGCCGCCGCGGCGGGCACGACCAGCCGCCGCCACCCGCTGCGCGAGGCGTGCTCGGCCATGGCGAGGATCCCCGGCACCGGACGCAGCCCGCCGTCGAGGGCCAGCTCGCCGGCGGCGCCGACGCCGCGGACCGCCTCGGCGGGCAGCTGCCCGGAGGCCGCGAGGATGGCGAGTGCCATCGGCAGGTCGTACTGGGGCCCGGACTTGCGGAGGTCCGCCGGGGCGAGGTTCGCCACGATGCGGCGGGCCGGCACGGCGAAGGCCTGGTTGACGATGCCGGAGCGCACCCGCTCACGGGACTCCTGGACGGCGGCGTCGGGGAGCCCCACCACCGCGAACGCGGGGAGCCCGGGACGCAGGTCCACCTCCACCTGCACGGTGGCGGTCTGGAGGCCGATGACGGCCGCGGACACCAGGCGGGAGACCATGCGGGGATGCTCCCGGCGGGCGTGTGACGGCTCCAGGCGGGGATGTGACGCCCGGCGCACCGGAGGCGCACCGGATGCACGCGGGGCCGGGCCGCCAGGCCGCACCGAGGTGCCGTTCCGCGCGTGAGCCGGCGCGATGCGCGCGCCACCCGCGCGCCGGGCGGGGCGATCATGCGGGCATGGGCTCCAGCACCGGAGCGGCCGCGGAGGCCGCGGTCGCACGATGGCTCGGTCGCCGCGGGTGGCGCATCGCGGCGCGCAACTGGCGCGGCGGCGGCGGGGAGCTGGACCTGGTGGCCGTGCGCGACGGCGTGCTCGCGGTGGTGGAGGTCAAGGCGCGATCGGACCCGGCGGCCCTCGCCGAACCCGTGCGCGCCGCGCAGGCCCGCCGGCTGCACCGCGCCGCGGAGGCGTACCTGGCGCGCCACCCGCACGACGGGGAGGTGCGCATGGACCTGGCCGCCGTCCGGCGGGTGGGTCCGTGGCACCGGGTCCGCGTGCTGCCCGGTGGCGCCGCCCGGTGAGGCGGTTCAGCCGAAGCCGTCGAACGCCGGGGAGGCGAACGACCTGCGGTGCAGGCACGAGGGGCCGGCCGCGCGGATCGCCGCGCGGTGCGCGGTGGTGGCGTACCCGACGTGCCGCTCGAAGCCGTACCCGGGGTGGGTCGCGGCGGCGGGGCCGGTCATGAGCCGGTCGCGGGTCGCCTTGGCGACCACCGAGGCCGCCGCGATGCACGCGCTGCGCCGGTCGCCGCCCACCACGGCCCGGTGCTCCACCGCCGCGGCGCCCAGCGAGAAGCCGTCGACCAGGCAGACGTCCGGCACCGGGTCGAGCAGCTCCAGCGACCTGCGCAGCAACCGCAGGTTCGTGACGTGCAGGCCGTCGCGGTCGATGGTGGCGGAGCTCGCGGACAGGACCACGACCTGGTCGGCCACCCGGGCGATCGCCGCGGCGAGGCGCTGCCGCACCTCAGGCGCCAGGCGCTTGGAGTCGTCCAGGTCCGTCAGCAGCAGGCGGTGCGACCGCGGGAGCCGCCCGAGGTGGATGCACACCGAGGCGACCACCAAGGGGCCGGCCAGACAGCCGCGGCCCGCCTCGTCCGCGCCCGCCACGCGGGACGCGCCGAGCGCCCGGTCGAACGCGAACAGCCGGGCGGATGCCCGGCTGCTCGAGGTGCGCGCGCGGCGCCGAGGCGATGTGGTCGCCACCGGCGTCCCGTCCGGGCCGCTAGCCGGTGTGCGAGCGCTGCTTCTCGCGGATGCGGGCCTTCTTGCCCACCTTGCCGCGCAGGTAGTAGAGCTTCGCCCGCCGCACGTCGCCCTCCATCACGCGCTCGATCCGCTCGATCTTGGGCGAGTGCACGGGGAACGTGCGCTCCACGCCCACGCCGAAGCTCTGCTTGCGGACGGTGAACGTCTCGCGGCTGGTGGAGCCCTGCCGCTTGATCACGGTGCCCTCGAAGACCTGGATGCGCTGGCGCTGGCCCTCGATGACGCGGAAGTGCACCTTGACGGTGTCGCCCGGCTTGAAGACCGGCACGTCATCGCGGATCTGCGCCGCCTCAAGCAACTCGATGACGCTCATGTCAGGTTCTTCCTCCGGGCGATCGCAAAACGGCGGGGAGCATACCATGGACCGCCGTCACCCGGACGACCCCGTGCCCCCCGTGGGCGGGGTCACGTGCTCCGCGCGCCAGCGGGCGATCGCGCCGTGGTCGCCGGACAGCAGCACCGGCGGGACCCCGTGCCCCAGGAACTCCGCGGGCCGCGTGTAGTGCGGGTGCTCGGTCCCGCCCCCGAGGGCCTCGCCGAACGACTCGCTCTCCAGGCTGGCGCTGTTGCCGAGCGCCCCCGGCAGGCGCCGGGCGACGGCGTCCACGATCGCCATGGCCGCCACCTCCCCGCCCGCCAGCACGAACGGCCCCAGGCAGATCGCGTCGTCGGCGAGGACCGTGTGCACCCGTTCGTCGAAGCCCTCGTACCGGCCGCACAGGAGCGTCATGGCCGGCAGCTCGGCGAGCTCCCGGGCGACGGCATCGGTGAAGCGCCGCCCGCGCGGCGTCATGACGACCACCCGGCGATCCGCCGTGACCCGGTCGGCGGGAACGCCGTACACGGCCTCCAGGCCCGCGGCGACGACGTCCACGCGGATCACCTGCCCGGGCCCGCCCCCGTACGGGGCGTCGTCCACCTGCCCGGCGACCAGCGGCGTGTAATCACGGTATGAGAACGCGCGGAGTTCAAGACCGGCGGTTTCCGCGGCGTTCGCCAGGTGACGGGGGCGTCGCATCCAGTCGAACCACTCCGGGAAGAGCGTGAAGACGTCGATGCGCACGGCGGCTCAGGCGTCCTCGCCCAGGATGTCCGCCCGCACCACGATGCGGCGGGCGGCGAGGTCCACCTCGCGCACGGCGTCGTGGGTGAACGGCAGCAGCACCGGATCGGCGCCGTCGCGCCGGACCTCCAGCACGTCGTTCGCCGGGCGCGTGTGGACCTCCCCCACCGTCCCGATCGGCGCCCCGTCGAGCAGCACCTCGCAGCCCACCAGGTCGCGCACGTAGAACTCGTCGGCCGCGGTGGGCGCCGGCAGGCGCGCCTCGGGCACCTCGACGCGCGCGCCGCGCAGCGCGTCGGCCGCGTCGCGGTCGTCCACGCCGTCCAGCGTGAGGATGGGGCCCGGGGACACCGAGACCACCGTCGCCGGGCGTGCCGCGCCCTCCCGCGGGACGAGGGTGACCGCCTCGCCGGGGCGCAGGTCCTCCAGCGTCGCGCCCGTCGGGCGCACGCGCATGGCCCCGCGCACGCCGTGCGCGCGCAGGATCTCGCCGATCACGACCCGCGGAGCGTCCATCACGTCATCGTCGCGCACCGCGGCGGCGCGCGGCGCGGGCGCTAGTCGACGATCTCGAGGTTCACGCGGCCGCCGCCCGCGTGCGCGGCCTGGCGGGTGACCAGTCGCAGGGACCGCGCGATGCGGCCGCCACGACCGATGACCTGCCCCAGGTCCTCCTGGGCGACGTACAGCGACAGCACGGTGGTGTCGCCCTCCCGCTCGCGCTCCACCCGGACCTCGTCGGGGGTGTCGACCAGGCCACGGGCGAGCGTGGCGACCATGTCGGCCAGCCGCCCGTCGCCGTCCTCGGTCATCCCCGCGCCTCGACGATCTTGATGAGCTTCTGGACCGCGCGGCTCGGCTGCGCGCCGTTGCCGATCCAGTGCTTCGCGCGGTCGACGTCGACCTCCACGATGCTGGGGTCGGTCTGCGGGTTGTAGCGCCCGATCGTCTCGATGTTGCGCCCGTCACGGCGGGACCGGGAATCGGCCACCACCACGCGGTAGATGGGGTTCTTCTTGCTGCCCACGCGGGCGAGCCGGATCTTGACCACGTCGCTCCTCGGTGTGTTTCAGGTGCCCGGGATCGGGGGGAGGCCCCCCTTCCCGAACCGCTTCATCAGCTTACGCATCTGCTTGAACTGGGCCAGGAGCTGGTTGACCTCCTGGACCGTGGTGCCGCTGCCCGCCGCGATGCGCTGCCGGCGGGACCCGTTGATGATCTCGGGTCGCCGGCGCTCCGACGGGGTCATGCTGGAGATGATCGCCTGGACGCGGTCGAGCTGCTTCTCGTCGACCTCCACGTCCTTCAGCTGCTTCATCTTGCCGAAGCCGGGCATCATGCCCAGCAGCTGGCCGACGGGGCCCATCTTACGAACCTGCTTGAGCTGGTTCGCGAAGTCCTCGAGGGTCATCCCGCCGCCGAGGATCTTCTTCTCCATGGCGCGGGCGTCGTCGACGTCGACCGTCTGCTGGGCCCGCTCGATGAGCGACAGCACGTCGCCCATGCCCAGGATGCGCGAGGCCATGCGGTCGGGGTGGAACGGCTCGAGCGCCTCCACCTTCTCGCCGGTGCCCACGAAGTAGATGGGCCGGCCGGTGGTGGCCCGCACCGACAGGGCGGCGCCGCCGCGCGCGTCGCCGTCGAGCTTGGTGAGGATCGCCCCGTCGAACTGCACGGCCTCCTGGAAGGCGGTGGCGACCTCCACGGCGGTCTGGCCGGTCATGGCGTCCAGGACGAGCACGACGGCGGTGGGCTTCACGGCGTCGCGCACCCGCACCAGCTCGTCCATCATCGCCTCGTCGATGACGGTGCGGCCGGCGGTGTCGACGATCACCAGGTCCCGGACCTTCGCCTTGGCCTCGGCGATGCCGCGGCTCGCGATGCCGACGGCGTCGGTGCCGTCCTCGCGGTACACGGGCACGCCGACCTGCTCGCCCAGGACCGCGAGCTGCTGGGCGGCGGCCGGGCGGTGCACGTCGCACGCCACCAGCATGGGCGCGCGGCCCTGCTGCGCGTAGTGCCGGGCGAGCTTCGCGCAGCACGTGGTCTTGCCGGAGCCCTGCAGGCCGGCCATCAGCACGACCGTGGGCGGCCGCGGCGAGGTGGGCATGCCGACGTTCGCCTGGCCCATCAGCGAGGTGAGCTCCTCGTTGACGATCTTCACGACCTGCTGGTCGGGCGTGAGGGACTGCATCACCTCCGCGCCCTTGGCGCGCTCGCCGATGGCCTTCGTGAACTGGCGGACCACGCCCATGTTCACGTCGGCCTCGAGCAGCGACAGGCGGATCGCCCGCATCGCGACGTCGATGTCGGCCTCGGTGAGCTTGCCCTTGCCGCGCAGGCCGGCGAAGGCGCTCTGGAGCTTGTCGGAGAGAGAATCGAACATGCGCAGACGACGCGGCGGGGCCGCGCAACCCGGGGAGTTTAGCGGGCGCTCACTCCGGGGCGGAGAAGATCGCCTGCGCGTACACCCGCGCGTCGAACGGCCGCAGGTCCTCGAGCTTCTCCCCGACGCCCGCGAGCTTGATGGGCGTGCCGAGCTCCCGGCTGATCGCGACGGCGATGCCGCCCTTCGCGGTGCCGTCGAGCTTGGTGAGCACCACGCCGGTGAGCGGCACGGCCTCCCCGAACAGGCGGGCCTGGCTGAGGCCGTTCTGGCCCGTGGTCGAATCGAGCACCAGGAGCGTCTCGTGGGGTGCGCCG
Organism: Thermoleophilia bacterium; assembly: GCA_020848615.1. Lineage (GTDB taxonomy): Bacteria > Actinomycetota > Thermoleophilia > Miltoncostaeales > Miltoncostaeaceae. The sequence continues at coordinate 2,900 of JADLHW010000063.1, read as the reverse complement.
GGGTCGGCCTTCCCCACCACCGCCGCGACCTTGCGCAGCTCCTCCATGAGGTTCCGCTGCGTCTGGAGGCGCCCGGCGGTGTCGACCAGCACCACGTCCGCGCCGCGGGCCTTCGCGGAGGACACGGCGTCGAAGGCGACGGCCCCGGGGTCGGCTCCCGGCGCCTGGCGCACGAGCTGGGCGCCGCTGCGGTCGGCCCACACGGCCAGCTGGTCGATCGCGGCGGCGCGGAACGTGTCGGCGGCGCCGATCACGACCTTCTGCCCCAGCTCGGACAGCCGGTGGGCCAGCTTGCCGACCGACGTCGTCTTGCCGCTGCCGTTGACCCCCACCACCAGGATCACCGTCGGGCTCGCGGTGAGCGGGATGCGCGGCGGATCGGGCGCCATCTGCCGGCCGACGGCGGCGGCGAGCGCCCCGGCGAGCTCGGTGCCGTTGGTGATGCGGCCCTCGCCGGCCTGCTCGCGCAGCTCCTCGACGAGCGCCAGGCTGGCGTCCACGCCGCAGTCCGCGACGATGAGCGCCTCCTCCAGCTCGTCCCACACGTCCTCGGTGATGAGCCTGGGCGCGAAGATCCCGGCGAGCTGCGGGGAGATCGTCTGCCGCGGACGGCTGAGGTTCTCGCGCAGGCGGCCCAGGAGCCCGCGGCGGCGCGGCGCCTGGTCCTCCTCGCTGGGCGGCGCCTCGAGCCCGAACAGCTCCGCCCACACCGCGCGGTCGTCGTCGGACTCGCTCACGCGCGCCCGCCCTGGATGGCCTTCAGCTGGCGCCGCACGAACGGCCGTGCCCGCCCCTCCAGCGTGCGGTCGAGCCGTCGCGCGACCACCTGCGACACCCCGTCCTGGGCCATGGTGACCCCGAACAGGGTGTCGGCGATCTCCACCGTGGGCTGCTGGTGGGTGATCATGAGGAACTGGGTCTGATCGGACAGGTGCCGCACCAGCGCCAGGAACCGGCGCAGGTTCGTGTCGTCGAGGGCCGCCTCGACCTCGTCCAGCAGGTAGAACGGCGCGGGCTTGCACATGGCGATGGCCATGCAGAACGCCAGCGCCACCAGCGACCGCTCGCCGCCGGACAGCATCGACAGGGGCCGCGGGCGCTTGCCCGCGGGCACGACCTGCACCTCGATGCCCGGCTCCTCGTCCTCGCCCTCCACCTCGGCCAGGCGCCCGTGGCCGCCGGGGAACAGCGTCGCGATGTTGTCCGAGAACCGCGCCCGCACCGCCCCGAACAGCTCGTCGAAGCCGTCGCTGACGGTCGCGTCCAGGCCCTCCATGTGCGCGCGCAGGGATGCGGACGCCGTCTCCAGGTCGGCGACCTGCTCCCCGATCTCGGTGATCCGCCCCTGCATCTCCCCCAGCTCGTCGGCGGCCAGGAGGTTGACGTTGCCCATCATCCGGCGGCGCCGCTCGAGATCCTCGATGCGCCGGCGCTCCGCCTCGGGGTCCACGTCGCCGGGGTCCTCGGCGGGCGGCGGTCCGTGCTCCTCGGCGCGGGCGGCGGCGGCGGCCACCGCGAGCTCCGCCTCGTGGCCCCGCTGGCGCGCCCGCTCCAGCACCTGCTCGGCCGCCACGACCACCTGGCGGGCCCGTGCACGCAGGCGCTGCGCCTCGGTGAGGACCGCGCCGGCGTTCGTGGACGCGCCGGACGCCGCCCGGGAGCGGTCGAGCAGGACGCGGGACGCCTCCTGCAGCGCCTCGAGCGCACGGGCGGGGAGGGTCAGGTCGATCACGCGGTCCCCGGCCGAGGCGCGGCGCAGGATGCCGGCGAGCCGCTCGGCGGCCTCCGCGTCCGCCACGCGCGCGGCGGCGAGCTCCGCGCGGGCCTCGGCGGCGGCCGTCTCGGCCTCCCGCAGCGCGCGGGCGGCGGCCTCCAGCTCCTCCGTGGCGCCCGCCGCGACGGCGCGCGCGAGCTCCTCCCCCCGGGCGGCCTCCCCCAGGGCGGCCGCGGCCGGCGCCTCGGCTCCGGCGGCGGCCTCCCGTTCGCGGGCGGCGGCGTCGCGGGCGGCGGTCGCGTCGGCGCGCTCCGCGGCGGCACGCCCGGCGGCGGCGCGCCCGGCGCCCAGCGCGGACTCGGCGGTGGTGGCCGCCCGGGCGGCGGCGCGCAGCCGCGGGGCGATGGCGTTCACCGCGGCGCGGGCGCGTTCCTCGGCGGCGGCGAGGGTGCTGCAGGCGCCCTCGGCGGCGTCCAGCCGCTCGGCGGCGGCGCGATGCAGGGCGGCCAGCGCCCAGTCGCTCGCCGGGCGCTCCACCACGCCCTGGGCGGGCCGGTACGCCTCGCCGAGGGGCGTGACGAACAGGCCGGTGTGCCCGGCGGGGGCGTCGGCGAGGTCGTCCACCAGCCACACCTGGGCGAGGAGCCGCTCGATGTGGGCGCGCACCGGTTCCGGGCAGGCGCGGATGACCGACACCATGGGCCGCGTGCCGGGCGGCGGCGGGAACGCCGACCGCGTGGGCGCGGGGACCACGGCTGCGGGGGCGCCGTCCTCCACGGCGGCCAGGCCGCGCGGGACGTCCGGGGCGAGCGTGGCGTCGGCCAGGGCGCCCAGGGCGGCGCCCACCGCCCGCTCGGTGCCCGGCTCCACCTCCAGGCCGTCGCCCAGGCGGCCGGCGGCGGCGGCGTGCGCACCGGCGGTGCGCGCCAGCTCGGCGGCGGCGGCCCGGCGGCGGTCCTCGGCGGCCGCCCGCGTGGCGGCGACGTCCTCCAGCGAGCGGCCGAGGGCCTGCTCGCGCTCCGACCACCGCGCCGCCCTGCCCTGCGCGACCTCCGCGCGGCGTTCCAGGCGCGGGAGGTCGGGGAGCGCGGCGTCGCCCCCGAGGCGCTCCAGCCGGGCGGCGGCCTCGGCCAGGGCGCGCTCGGCGCGGTCCAGGCGTCCGCGGTCCCAGGTGACCGCGCGCTGG
>JADLHW010000062.1 GCA_020848615.1 Thermoleophilia bacterium | reverse complement strand
GAACACGCCGGGCACCGCGAGGGCCGCCGAGATGTCGATGCCCCCGATGCGGGCCGCGGGATGCGGGCTGCGTGCGGTGGCGCCGTGGAGCATGCGGTCGGCATGGAGGTCGGAGGAGAAGCCGAAGTGCCCCCGCACCTTGGGCACGCCGTCGCGCCGCCTCAGCGGGTCGCCCACGCGGCCGGCGACGCGCCGCTCGGCGGGGGTCGTGGTCACCGCGCCCCCGCCGGGTTCGGTGTGACGGACGAAGCGGCTCACCGGCTCATCTCGGCGCTCGCCACGCGCACCGCCTCCAGGATCTTCTCGTAGCCGGTGCAGCGGCACACGTTCCCGGCGAGCGCCTCGCGGATCTCGCCGTCGCCGGGGTCGGGGTTCGCCTCCAGCAGCGCGTGGGCCGCCACCACCAGGCCGGGGGTGCAAAAGCCGCACTGCACCGCGCCGCACTCCACGAACGCGCGCTGGACCGGGTGGAGCTCGTCCCCGGCCGCGATGCCCTCCACGGTGAGGACCTCGCGGCCGTCGGCCTGGGCGGCGAGCACCAGGCAGGCGCACACCGGTACCCCGTCCAGGTACACCGTGCACGAACCGCACTCGCCCTGCTCGCAGGCGTTCTTGCTACCCGGAAGGCCGAGGCGCTCACGCAGCACGAACAGCAGGCTCTCGCCCTCCCAGGCCGCGACCACCTCGCGCGGCTCACCGTTGACGTTCAGCGCGATCCTCACGCCCACGACCTCGCGTAGTCCGTCCACGCCCAGTCCAGGGCGCGCCGGGCCAGGACGGCGAGGGCGTGGCGGCGGTAGGCGACGGTGCCGCGCACGTCGTCGATGGGCCGGGCGGCCGCGGCGACCAGATCGCCGAACCGCGCGAGCTCCGCCTCGCCCAGCCTGGCCGGGCGATCCCACCCGTCCCGCTCGTCCAGCGCGCCGGCGAGGAACGCCTCGGCCTCGGGGGCGGAGACGACCGTGGGCGCGGCCGAGCCGATCGCGGTGGTGACCCGGCGGGACCGCGCGTCGACGGCGAGCGCGAACGAGCACACGGCGATCACCATCGCGTTGCGCACCCCGACCTTCGCGAACTGCTGCGGGCCGCGCGCCGCCGGGACGTCCACGGCCACGATCAGCTCGTCCGCGTCCAGCACGTTGCGCTTCGGGCCGACGCAGAAGTCGGCGGCCGCCACGGTCCGGCGGCCGCGGGCCGAGGCCACCTCCACGCTCGCCCCCGACGCGACGAGCGGCGGCAGGGCGTCGCCGGCGGGCGAGGCGGTCCCCAGGTTGCCGCCCACGGTGCCGCGATTGCGGATCTGCGGCGAGCCCACCGTGCGGCTGGCGATGGCGAGCGCGGGTGCCGCCGCCCCGAGGCGCTCCACGATCCCGGTGTACGTGACCCCGGCGCCCAGGTGGACAGCGCCGTCGTCGCGGCCCAGCTCGGCCAGCTCCGGGACCCGGGTGAGGTCCAGCAGGCGCTCCGGCCTCCTCCGGTCGAAGTTGAGCTCGACCATCAGGTCCGTGCCGCCGGCGATGGGCACCGACCCGGGATGCGCCGCCCGCATCTCGAGCGCCTCCGCCAGCGTCGTGGGCGTGAGCGTGGCCTCCACGGTGATCACGGTAACCCCGTTCCCCGGGTCCGCCCACCCGAACCCGGCGCCCGTTCCGTTCGCCGGGGGCGGCCGGCGGTCACGACGGGTTCCGGCGTCACGAGGACCGATGAGTGCCGCGGCCCCGGGCGGTCCAAGTGGTGGCGGCCGTCCCACACGGCCGCCGCAAAGGAGGAAAGGAGAAGGGATGGCCTCCCACGAGAGGACCCCGACGGACCGGCGCGCGGCCCACGAGCGCCTGTCCACGGGGGCGCTGGCACGATGGACGGCGCTGTGCGCCCGGCACCCGTGGCGGGTGATCGCCGGCTGGCTGGCGATCGTCGTCGTGCTGGTGGGCCTCGTCGCCGGGGTCGGCGGCGGGCTGCGGGACGAGTTCGAGATCCCGGGGTCGGATTCACAGCGCGCGACGGACCTCATCGAGTCCGAGTTCGTGGCGGAGCAGGGCGCGGTGCTGAACATCGTGTTCGCGGCGCCGCCCGGGGAGCGGCTGGACACCCCGGAGCGGCAGGGCGCGATCCGCGAGGCGCTCCGGGCGCTGCGCTCCCAGGAGTACGCGCCCACCGCCGACCGGGCGGGGATCGTGAGCGTCGACAACCCGTTCACGCCCGAGACGTGGTCGGGTGACCGTCGCATCGCCTATGCCGAGGCGCAGTTCGACCAGACCATCGAGCCCGCCGACCGGGACGCCGTGGTGGCCGTGGAGGACGCGGTGCGCAACGTCGTCGAGCCCGCGGGCGTCACCGTGGAGTACAACGGTGAGGCGGAGTTCCCGCCGGTGGAGCAGGGCACCGCGGAGCTGCTGGGGATCCTGGCGGCGATCATCGTGCTGCTGGTCGTGTTCCGCACGTTCGTCGCCGCGATGATCCCGATCTTCCTGGCGCTCGCGGCGCTGGGAACGGCGTTCCTGCTGCTGTTCATCCTCGCCGGCTTCACCGACGTCAACACCATCACCCCGGTGCTGGTGTCGATGATCGGGCTGGGCGTCGGCATCGACTACTCGCTGTTCATCGTCACCCGGTTCCGGCAGCTGCTGCACGACGGGCTCACGCCGCGCGCGGCCGCCGCGGAGGCCGGGGCGTCCGCGGGCCGGGCGGTGGTGTTCGCCGGCCTGACGGTGGCCATCGCCGTGGCGGGCCTCGCCGTCATCGGACTGGACTTCATCACCAAGCTCGGCGTGGGCAGCGCCCTCGGCGTGGTGACGACGGTGCTCATCGCCAACTCGCTGCTGATCTCGGTGCTCGCGCTGCTGGGGCACCGGGTCGACCGGTGGCGGGTGCCGTTCATGCGGCGACTGGACGACTCCGAGGCGGCCCGGGAGCGGACGCTGGTGGCTCGCTGGGGCCGGTTCGTGACGGCCCACGCGAAGGTCGTCTTCCCCGTCGTGCTCGTGGCCATCCTGGGCCTGGCCGCCACCTCGTCGCTGGTGCGGCTCGGCGCCGCCGACCAGGGCACGCAGCCCACCGAGCAGACCAGCCGGCGTGCCTACGACCTGCTGGCGCAGGGCTTCGGGCCCGGCTTCAACGGCCCGATCCCGATCGTGGTCGACGTCAACGACGATCCGCAGGCGCCCCAGGAGATCTACCGAAGCGTCCAGGGCACCCCGGGCGTGGCCACCGTGCGACCCCCGCAGTTCAACAACGATCGCAGCGTGGCGATCGTGTTCGTCACGCCCACCACCAGGCCGCAGGACGAGGCGACCGACCGGTTGGTCGACGAGCTGCGCGACCAGGTGGTCCCGGCCGCCACGCGGGGCGGCGACGCCGTCGCGTACGTGTCCGGGCAGACGGCGGCGTTCAAGGACATCGCCGACCGGCTGACGGAACGGCTGCCGCTGTTCCTGCTGTTCATCGTCGGCGTCACGTTCATCCTGCTGGCGATGGCGTTCCGTTCGATCGTCATCTCCCTGAAGGCCGCGCTCACCACGGTGCTGTCGGCGTTCGTGGGCTTCGGGGTGCTGACCCTGGTCGTCCAGGAGGGGTACCTGCTGGGGCTCACCGGCCTCGATGTGACGGGGCCCATCGAGACGTTCGTGCCGCCGATCGCGTTCGCGATCCTGTTCGGGCTCTCGATGGACTACGAGGTGTTCCTCATGAGCCGCATCCGGGAGGAGCACGTCCACGGGCTGCCGACCCGGGAGGCCGTGGAGCACGGCATCGCGGCCATCGGCAGGGTGGTGTTCGCCGCGGCCCTCATCATGGGCACGGTGTTCGCGGCGTTCATCCTGAGCCCGGACCGGGTCTCCAAGGAGTTCGGGATCCTGCTGGCCGTGGCCATCCTCACCGACGCGCTGGTCGTGCGGCTCACCCTCGTGCCGGCGCTGCTGACGCTGCTGAAGGAGCGGTCCTGGTACATCCCGGGCTGGCTGCAGCGGGCACTGCCGCGCCTCACGATCGAGCCGCCGCACGACGGCGAGGGCAGGCAGGCCCCCGTGCCCGAGCGGGTCACGGCCGGGGCCGGCACCGGACAACGGCGCCGGTAGGCCCATCGGCGGGTCCGCGGCTCACCGCCGCGGGCCCGCCGGGACCGCGGTCACCCCGGATCCACGTCTCCGGCATCCGCACCGCGCGCCGGGGTGAACCGGCGCAGGCGCAGGGAGTTGGAGACCACGAACACGCTGCTGAACGCCATCGCCGCGCCGGCGATGAGCGGATCGAGGTAGCCGCTCGCCGCCAGGGGGATCGCCGCGACGTTGTAGGCGAAGGCCCAGAACAGGTTCCCCTTGATGGTCCGCAACGTGCGGCGGGACAGGCGGATGGCGTCGGCGGCGCCCCCGAGGTCCCCGGAGACCAGGGTGAGGTCGCCGGCCTCGATGGCGACGTCGGTGCCGGTGCCGATGGAGATCCCCAGGTCCGCCCGCGCCAGGGCGGGGGCATCGTTGACGCCGTCCCCGACCATCGCGACGGTGCGGCCCTCGTCCTGCAGGCGGCGCACCACGTCGGACTTCTCACTCGGCAGGACCTCGGCGATGACCTCCTCGATGCCCACCTCGCCGGCGACGGCGCGGGCGGTGGCCGCGTTGTCACCGGTCAGCAGGACGGGCCGCAGGCCGAGCTCCCGGAGCCGCCGGACGGCCTCGGCGCTGGTGGGCTTCACGGTGTCGGCCACGACCAGCACGCCACGCACACGGCCGTCCCACGCCACCGCGACGGCGGTGCGTCCGGCGCGTTCGGCGCTCTCCCGGGCGGCGTCCAGGGTGGCGTCCAGCCCGAGGCCCCAGGTCCGCAGCAGCGCCGGACGGCCGATGACCACCGCACGGCCGTCGACGAGGCCCTCCACGCCGAGGCCCTCCCGGTTGGTGAAGCCCTCCACCCCCGGGAGGCGGTTCCCGGCGGCGCGTGCCGCGTCGGCGATGGCCCGGGCGACGGAGTGCTCGGAGGCGTCCTCGACCGCCCCGGCGGTGCGCAGCACCTCGGCGGGGTCCTCGCCGTCGGCGGCGGCCACGTCCACCAGCTCCATCCGCCCGTTGGTGACGGTGCCGGTCTTGTCGAGCAGGATCGTGTCGACCACGCGGGTGGATTCCAGGATCTCGGGGCCCTTGATGAGGATGCCCAGCTGGGCGCCGCGGCCGGTGCCCACCAGCAGGGCGGTGGGCGTCGCCAGGCCGAGGGCGCAGGGGCACGCGATGATGAGCACCGCGACGGCGGCGGTGAACGCGAACTGCGTGTCCGCGCCGGCGCCGAGCCAGACCGCGAGCGTCGCGACGGCCAGGGTGATGACCACCGGCACGAACACCGCGGAGATGCGGTCGGCCAGGCGCTGCACCGGCGCCTTGCCGGACTGTGCCTCGGTGACCAGCCGGGCGATCTGCGCCAGGGCGGTGTCGGCTCCCACCCGGGTCGCGCGGACGACGAGGCGCCCGGCGGCGTTCACCGATGCCCCGACGACGGTGTCCCCGGGCCCCACCTCGACGGGGACGCTCTCCCCGGTGATGAGCGACCGGTCGACCGCGGAGGTCCCGGATTCCACCAGGCCGTCGGCGGCGACCCGCTCGCCGGGCCGCACGACGAACCGGTCGCCCACCCGCAGGCGCTCCACCGGCACCCGTTCCTCGGTGCCGTCGCCGGCGAGCACCGCGACGTCCTTCGCGCCGAGCTCGAGCAGTGCCCGGAGGGCGGCGCCGGCACGGCGCTTGGCGCGGGTCTCGAAGTACCGGCCCGCCAGGATGAGCGCGACGACCACCGCCGCGACCTCGAGGTAGATGTGGGTGGCACCGCCGTCCCCGGAGGGGATGATCTCGAAGTCCATGCGCATCCCCGGTTCGCCGGCGCCGAGGAAGAACAGGGCGACCGCCGACCAGCCCAGCGCCGCGAGCGTGCCGACCGACACCAGCGTGTCCATGGTGGCGGCACCGTGGCGCAGGTTCACCCACGCGGCGCGGTGGAACGGCCAGCCGCCCCACAGCACCACCGGTGCGGCCAGCTGCAGGGCGAGCCACTGCCAGAAGTCGAACTGCAGCGCGGGGATCATCGACATCAGCAGCACCGGCGCCGACAGGGCCGCCGACACCCACAGGCGCCGGCGCAGCGCGCCGAGCTCCCGGTCGGCGGGCTCCTCGGCCTCCGCACCGGCGGCCGGCCCGGCGGCCGGGAGCGTCGCCGAGTACCCGGCGGCGGCGACGGCGTCGAGCAGGTGCTGCGGGTCGACGGCCTCGGGGTCGTAGGTGACCGATGCGGTCTCCGTCGCGTAGTTCACCGACGCCTCGACACCGTCGAGGCGGTTCAGCCGCTTCTCGATCCGGGCCGCGCAGGAGGCGCAGGTCATGCCGGAGACCGGCAGGTCGAGGCGGGTGGTGGCCGGGCCCGTGGTGGTGGTGGTCGTCATGACCGCACCTCCACGGTGAAGGGGGTCGTCACGATCCGCCCGTCGTGGCGGACCTGCAGGAACAACCGGTAGCGGCCGGGGCTCGGCCACTCCACGCGGAACCGCACCGAGGGCCCGGCGGTCGCGTCGTCCAGGGGGTGCACGTGCAGGAACGCCAGGTCCCCCTCGCGCAGCGCGACCAGGTGGCCCCGCGCGCCCAGGTACGGCTGCAGGTCGCCGATCCGCGCGCCATCCCGGCTGACCTCGAAGCCGAGGTCGCTCTCGGTGCCGCGCTGGACCGCGGATCCCTGCATGCGGACCGTGTAGGCACCCGCGGTCGACGTCGCCGCCGGTGCCGGCAGCGGGTCGTGGCCGGCCGTCCCGGGGACGCCGAGGTCCACGCCGAGGGTCGTGGCGTCCCCCTCATGGCTGAAGTCGGCGAACACCCGGTGGGTGCCGGCGGCCTCCGGCCTGAGGGGCGTGCGCCACGTGCCGTCGGGGTCCATGCGGGGATGCAGGTGCTGGAACCCCGTGAGGTCGCGGCGGACCACGATGAGGTGCATCTCGCGATCGTGCTCCACGTCGAAGTCCCGGACGGGCCGCCCGTCCTCGCCGAGGATGCGGAAGGCGTACTCCGCCGTGGTCCCGGCGGCGGCGGTCCGCACCCGCGGTGCGAGCGTGAGTCCGTCCTGAGCGACGGCGAGCCCGGGCGGGGCGGCGTGGTCGTCCATGGCCGTCGTGGAATGCCCGTCGCCGCCGTGGCCGCCGGAGTCGTCGTGGCCGCGGTCGAGCGGTCCGACCGCCAGGCCCACGGCGGCGGCGACGCCGGCCACGGCCACCACGCCGACGGCGAACCCGGCGATCCGCATGGCTCCGGTCATGACGTCACCTCGTACCCGGCCTCCTCGATGGCCGCGCGGACCGCGGCGTCATCGAGGTCATTCCCGCGGACCGTGACCATACGCGTCTGGAGGTCGACCTCCACGGCGGTGACCCCGGGCACGCCCGTGACCTCCTCGGTGATGGCCGTCCGGCAGTGCGCGCAGCTGATCCCCGGGACGTCGTGGCGAAGTTCGTTCGTGGGCATCGTCATTCCCCGTGTCGGTGGCCTCCGGCCGCATACTACCCTACCCCCCATGGGTATATCTACCCTGCCCGGGTATGGTAACGTCCGGGCATGGGAACCGAACAGCGCGGTTACGCCGGGTCCAAGGACGACTTCCTCAAGCGCATGGCGCGCATCGAGGGCCAGGTCCGGGGGATCACCGGGATGATCCGGTCCGACCGGTACTGCATCGACATCATCACCCAGATCAGCGCGATCCAGGCGGCGCTCGACAAGGTCGCCCTGGGCCTGCTGGACGACCACGTCGCCCACTGCGTCATGGGTGCGCCCGAGGACGACCGCGGGACCAAGCACGCCGAGGTGATGACCGCCGTCGGGCGGCTGCTCAAGCGGTGACGCCCGGGTGGTGCGCCGCTCTTCGGGCGGCCGAAGGGCCTACAATCGGATCCATGTCCGGCCGAGACGCCCCTGAACACGCTCCCATCTACCCCGTGGCCGAGGCCGCGAGGTACGCGCGGGTGGCTGTCAGCACCTTGAGGAACTGGGCTGACGGGTACCGCGTGGCCGATGGGGTGTACCCACCGTTGCTGGAGCTCCCCCGGGAACGTCCGCTGGGTCAGCTGTGCCTGTCGTTCGAGAACCTCATCGAGGCCGCGCTGATCGGGGCGTGGCGACGGCGGGGGATCTCGCTTCAGAGGATTCGCACGGCGCATCGGATCGCGAGCCGGGAGTTCGGGCCCCACCCGTTCGCCCGTCAGCGCGTGTGGGTGGCCGGCCGCGACCTGTTCGCGCGGGCCGACGCCGAGGAATCTCCCGGATCATCGTTCACCACGCTCACCCGGGGGGGACAGCGCGCGCTCGCTCCCGCGATCGAGCAGTACCTGGAGACGATCGACTGGGAGAGCGGCATCGCAAGCGCGTGGCGACCTCCCGAGGGCGAGAACATCGTGAGGCTCAATCCCCGTATCGGGTTCGGACTTCCGACGGTCAGGGGCATACGGACCGAGGTGTTGCTCCAGCGCTTCCTCGCACGCGAGAACGTCGGGGAGATCGCCGACGACTTCGGGCTCGAGCCGCCTGAGGTCGAGCAGGCGATCCGCTACGAGTGGGCGCTGCAGCAGCCGCTGGCGCGGGCGGCATAGCCCCGCGGTTCTTCTTCGACCGGAACCTGGGCCGGAGGGTCCCGAGGGCGCTTGCCGCCGCGGGATGGGCGGCAGAGGTCCACGACGACCACTTCCCTCAGGAGACTCCCGACACCGAACTGCTGCAGTTCGTGGCCGCACGTGGATGGGTCTTCGTCACCCAGGACAAGAAGATCCGCCAGCGCGGTCCCGAGCGCGCCGCCCTCCGTGAGCACGGGGTCGCCGCAGTCTTCGTCTCCGCCTCCGCTCAGCTGACGTCCGACCAGACCGCGGCGGCCCTTTCCGCGGCCGCTTCGGAGATCCGGCGCCAGGTCGAAATCCTGACGCCACCGTTCATCCTCACAGTCCGCCGGGATGGCACCACCCGCGTGCTGCATCCACCCTGGGACGAGCGCCCGGACCTTCGTCGGTGAAGGTCCGGGCGGTGTCCCGGGGCCGATGCCTGCGCCCACCTCCACGGCTTCAGGTCACATCCGGATCTTCACGGTCCGGGGCGCGTCCTCGACCTCGGACCGGCGTTCGCAGGAGAGGCCGTCGATCCTCAGGACCTTGCCGGTGAGCGTGACGACGAAGGCGGTGCCGCCGGAGAGCTCGACGGAGGTCGGGCGGTCCAGGCCCTCGACGACGGGCACGAGGCCACCGCGCCGGTCGGCCAGGAGGAGGCTGCCGGTGTTCGGTGAGGCCGGCTTGCCCTCGTTCTCGGGCGTCGGCGGGAGGTCCCACACGCCCTGGGAGAGCGCATAGACCCGGCCGCCCCGGCCGCGCTCCACGTCGACCAGGAGGGGCGCGCCGCCGGCCACCACCGCGACCGGTGACGTGCGTGAGAAGCCGATGACCCTGCCGTCGGCGGGCCGGTGCGGGATCGGGCCGGCCTCGGCCATGTAGATCGTCCGGCCGTGGACGTCGAGGCCCGTCGGGACGACGTTGCCGAACGCGCGCAGCTGCCGGATGTCGCCGTCGCGGGAGACGCGCAGCACGCGGTTGTGGTGCCCGTCGCTGACCAGGAGCCCGCCGTGGCGGCGCTCCAGGGCGTACTGGACGCCGCTTGCGATGAAGAAGTCCGTCTCGGGGGGATGCGCGGCCGACCAGGCTCCGACGTCCGCGAGCACCGAGGGGCGTCCCCCCTTGCCGATCCGGTACACGCCCGCGACGACGTCGGGCCGGCCGAACTCGGGACCGACGAGCGTGACCAGGACGTACGCCGTGCCGTGCAGGAAGACGACGTCCATCGCCCCGCCGATGCCCACCTCGGGGACCGCCCGGGGCAGCCCGTCGGCGTAGGTGCTCGTCGCGCCCGTTTCCGGGTCGACGCGCAGCACCCGGCCGGCCGGCCCGTCGGTCACGTACAGGGCGCCGTCGGGGCCGACGGTGCTGCCCGACCCGCAGCCGCCGGCGCATCCCGGCGCGGCGAACGAGGTGAGCTCGCGCACCACCGGGTCACCGCGGACCGCCGTCTCCCGGGCGGGCCCCTGGGCGTGTGCCGCGGGCATCGCGCCGGCGGCCGCCAGTGCTGCGACCGTCGTCATGATCGCGTTCCGGGTCCTGAATCGCATCGTTGATCCTCCTGTTCGACAGGTCCTGGTGGACCGGCCCGCCGGTCGGCGGGTCGGGGTCGCGCGGGTCGGCCGGGCCGAGCCGCAGCGGGCGGCGGGACGTGCCCCGGCTCAGCCCTGACGCGCGCCGCGGTCCGCGACGGGGCCGGGCGCGATGTTCTGGTTGATCCGGAACAGGTTGTGGGGGTCGTAGCGGCGCTTGACCTCCACGAGGCGGTCGTGGTTGCCCCGGTACGCCGCCCGGACGCGCTCGCTCCCCTCGTCCATCATCATGTTCACGTACGCGCCGCCGGCCGAGTGGGGGTGCAGGTCCTCCCAGTAGCGCCGCGCCCAGTCGGTGATCGCCGCGAGGTTCGCGGGATCGGGATCGATGCCGGCGATCACGCCGTTCCAGCCGCCCCCGCGGAAGGCGAACGCCGTGGCGTCCTCCGGTACGCGGGCCGCCGCCCCGCTGATGGGGTACAGGTGCATCGTCGAGAGCGGGGTCGGGATGCGCTCCCCGTACGCGCGGTGCACGGCGATCGCCGCATCGGTGAGCTCCTCGAAGACGTCGGCCTTCCAGTACCACTGCATCCCCGACGGCAGCAGCGCGTCGAAGGCGCTCTGGAGGACCGCGTACGGCATCTCCTGCAGCCCCATCAGGACCGGGGACCCGAAGGCCCGCACCGGGGCGAGCACCGCATCGGCCCGCTCGCGGGGCCCGGAGTAGCACCAGACGATGCCGCAGACCTTCCTCGCCCACAGCTCCTCGGGGAACGGCGCGGCGGAGGGGACCTCCAGGACCCCGATCCACCCGTTGAGCTCGTCGGGCATCGCGGGCAGGGCGTCCCGGTACCAGCGGAACACGGCCTCGGTGTCGGCGATGTCGAACAGCACCGGCCCGCCGGTGATGATGCCGGCCTCCCCGACGGGGTGGCAACGGAACGTGAAGGACGTCGCGACACCGAAGTTGCCGCCGCCGCCGCGCAGCGCCCAGAACAGATCCGGATGGGTGCCGGCGTCGGCGGTCACGAACCGGCCGTCGGCGAGCACCACGTCGACCGACAGCAGGTTGTCCACGGTGAGCCCGTGGTGCCGCGTGAGGTAGCCGGTGCCGCCGCCGAGGGCGAGGCCCGCGACGCCGGTGGTCGAGACGAACCCCGACGGGGTGGCCAGGCCGAAGGCGGACGTCGCGTGGTCCACGTCGCCCCATGTGCAGCCGGCGTCGGCGCGGACCGTGCGGGCAGCCGGGTCGACCGCGGTCGACCGCAGCCCCCCGAAGTCGATCACCAGGGCGTCGTCCCACACGCCGAACCCCGCCCCGTGGTGGGCGCCGCCCCGCACGGCGAGGGGCACGTCGTGGTCGCGGGCGAAGGTGACGCAGGCGATCACGTCGGCGACGTCGGCGACCCGGGCGACGGCCCACGGGTGGCGGTCCACGGCGCCGTTGTAGACGCGCCGGGCCTCCTCGTACCCCTCGTCGTTTCGGGTCGTCAGCGGGCCGCGGAGCTGTCCGTGCAGCTCCTCGATCACATGGTCGGGGGTGAGTTGCGTGGCGGTCACGGTGGCCTCCTGCCGGTCGTCGTGGTGGGATGGTCGTGTGTCGAAGCTAGGCACCGCCCGCGTGGACCGGAATGCCCGGCCCACCGCGTGTGTTGCCCGTTCGTCCAGGGATCCGCCCGGCGTTGCCCGAGCGTCCGGGGGCCATGCCCAACCGTCCGGAGGTACCGCATGGACGTCCTGTCCGACGTTCTCCTGGCCCTGCGACTCCAGGGCGCGGTGTACTACGACATCACCGCGCGGGCCCCGTTCGTGGCGCAGAGCCCGCCCACCCAGGTGATCGCCGCCAAGGTGGCCGCGGACGCCGAGCACCTCATCGGCTTCCACGTCATCACCTCCGGCTCGTGCTGGGTGGAGGCCGTCGACGAGCCCGAGACGCCCGTGCTCCTGCAGGCGGGTCAGATCGTGATCTTCCCCTCGGGCGAGGCGAACGTCCTGGCGTCGGAGCCCGGGATGCGCGGGACCCCGGACCTGCCGCGGTACTACCGCCCGCTGAGCCAGGCGCTGCCGTTCGTGATCGACATCAACGGCGACAGCTCTGCGAGCGAGTGCCGGATCGTGTGCGGGTACTTCGCCTGCGACACCCGCCCGTTCAACCCGCTGCTGGAGTCGTTGCCGCGGATGCTGCACGGACCGGTCTCGGCCGCCAGCTGGGGGTGGATGAGCCGGCTCCTCGACACCGCCGTCCAGGCCAGCGGCGACCGCGAGGCCGGCCAGGAGGCGATGTTGTCCAAGCTGTCGGAGCTGATGCTCCTGGAGGCGCTCCGCGCCCACATCGACGGCCTGCCGCCCGGAACGCGGAACTGGGTGGCCGGGCTGCGCGACCCCCAGATCGGGGCGATCCTGCGGCTCATCCACGGGAGGTTCGCCGAGCCCTGGACCCTGGACCTCCTGGCCCGGGAGAGCAGCATGTCGCGCTCGAGCCTCGCGGACCGGTTCACCGGCTACGTGGGCGTCCCGCCCATGACGTACCTCGCCCAGTGGCGCGTCCAGGTCGCGGCGGGGCTGCTCCAGAACCGGTCCGTGAGCGTCGCGCAGGCCGCGAACACCGTGGGGTACCGGTCCGAGTCCGCCTTCAACAGGGCGTTCAAGCGATTGGTCGGCGAGGCACCGGGGACGTGGCGGCGACGGGCGGGCGACGACATCGGCGACGGGAGGTGACCCCTCGCTCACAACGGGCCCGGCGGTGCCCCGCCGCCGGTGCGCCGGCCCGGCTCAGTCCGGTCCCAGGGAGCGGGCGATCACCCGGCCGTGGGCGTCCAGGGCGGCGAGCCGCCAGGCCGGCGGGACCGTGTCGGTGACCCGCACCCCGGTCGCCAGGAACCAGCCGTTGCGGACGGTGCTCGCGGTGCCGCCGGTCACCCGCGCGACCCGGGCCGACACCCGGCCCGCCACGTAACCCGGCCCGCCGCCGCACACCTTCAGGTCCGGCCGGGCCGGTGTGAGCTCACAGCCCGCGAAGCCGCCCAGGCTCACGGGCCCGAGGGCCACGAAGCGGGGATCGACGAGGGTCGCAGCCGGCCAGCCGGCGAGGTCGATGCCGGTCCAGATGCCCCATTCCCCGGCGGCCGTGGTGAGGGTCAGCGGGCGCAGGACGCTCGCCGGGTCGATCGCCCCCAGGCCCGCCTCCGGCCCCAGCAACCACGGGCGCAGGACCTCGGGCAGCGGGCTGATCGGGTCGCCACCCCGGACCCGCGGCGTGCCCGTCGCCGCCTCCGCCCGCACGATCACGCGTCCCGGCAGGACGTGCCGGAGCATGTCGGCCAGGAGCCTGGCGCGCGACCCTTCGGTGACGTCGACGACGAGCCGTCTGCCGGCCCCCGCGGCCGGGTCGGCGTCGCCCGCCACGAACTGCTGTCCCTCCCAGGCGTACAACACCAGGGCCGGCCGTCCCCCGGCGGCCCGAAGGCGCGCCCAGCGGGCCCGCCCGGCCGCGCTCAGCGTGAACGTGAGTGTGGAGCGGCGGCGGGTCGGCGCCGACAGGTCGGCCGAACGCAGCGGCGGAGTCGCCTTCAGCAGCCGGAACTTCTTGCCCCGGGCGCCGACCACCAGCCGGAACCTGCGCGGCAGGTGGCGCACCCGGAACCCCCTCGGGAACGCGGTGAGCAGCGGGCGGCCGGCCGCGTCGGTGCCTCCGAGGTCCCCCAGCAGCGCGGTCCGGGTGGGCTCCGGGCCGTTGAGGCCCTCCGACCCCGGCACCGTCAGGTAGAGCTCACCGCCGGTCGCGGGGCCGAGCCGCTCGGCCAGGCGCAGCAGCGGGTCGGGCCTCGGACCGGTCATCAGCGCGGCGTGCAGGTCGTAGACCGCCACCCCAGCGGGCGACAGCAGGTCGCGCAGCTCCGCGGATGTCCGCGCCACCGGCACCCACACATCGAGGGTCCCGTCGGCGCGCGGACGGGTGAGCACCCGGAACCCCGCCTCGCGAGCGCGTCCGCTGATCGCGCGGGCGGCCATGGGGCCGATCCGGGAGACCGGGACCCCCGAGGCCGGGTCCGGCACGACCCGCAGGCGCAGGGCGACCCCGTCCTGGGTGCGCCCGGCGAACAGCGGCGCCCCGCCCGCCGCCAGGACCGGTTGCGACCCGAACGCCAGGGCCGCCGCCGCCGCGACGCCGGCGACGGCCGGCCACCGCGGGCCGCCCGGCCGATGGTCACTCCGCATCGCACCCCCTCCCCGGCGGTGCCGCGGACGCGCGGATGTCTCCATGGGGGGAGCATATCCGGGCCGGATCGCATGCCGGCGTCCGCGCCCGGCCCGCCGGGGCGAGCGGATCCCCCACCCCACGGCCGGTCCCCGGGGATAGGGTCGCCCCACACCGAGGCGAGAGGGATGACTTGCTCGAGGCGGACGCCGTGGTGCGGCGGTATCTGGAGGCGTTGCGGGCGGGAGACCTCGCCGGGGTCGTGGCGAGCTTCACCGAGGACATGGTGATGCTGACGCCCGAGGAGACCATCGTCGGCCGGGACGCCTTCCGGGTCGCCTGCGAGGGGATGTTCGCGGGCCTCCTCGCGCCCGGCACCTACAAGCGCCGGATCGAGGCGCTGACCGTGCGGGGCGACCTCGCCCTGCTCGTGTGGAGCGCGGCGTGCCTGGGCAGCCGCATGTCGTCCGGGGTCACGACGTTCGTGGTCCGCGGCGGGCTGATCTCCCGGCTCACGACCTCCTACCGAATCGAGCCGGACTGACCACCCGGCCCCGCGGGGCGCCCGCCCGTGCGGGCCGGGGCGTCACGCCCCCACACCGTCCACCCGTCCCGCGCGCGGCATGCGGCGCCTGCGCGGCAGGGTGATCACCGGCGCGGGCGGGGCGGCGACCGCGGCGGGCACGCGCGCCGGGACCTTCGGACGCGGCCCGCGGCGCGGGGACTCGGGACCCGCCGCGGCGGGCGGCCGCGCCCCCGGGGCCGCGAGGGGTTCCAGCGGCGCCAGGCGGGGTGCCTCGATGTCGGCGCGGCGGGCGGTGAGGCGCCAGCCGAACCGGCCGGAGGCCGTTCCGTCCACCGACCGCACCTCGAACGCGTCCGGGTCGCGCCGGGCGACGTGGACGGCCACCGGCGAGTAGGCGGTGACCGTCACCTGGTAGGCGTCGGTCTCCAGGAACGGGCGCAGCCCGGGGTCGATGGGGATCACCGAGCGCCCGTCCTCCAGCTCGGCCTCGCCGACGTCCTCGATCCACGCCTCGGCCGCCTCCACGCAGTACACCCGGTGCCCCAGGCCCGTGTCGGGTGCCAGCAACGCGGACTTGGCGCCGCCGACGATGAGGTCGCCGCGGATGTTCACGTCCCCGAAGATCCGCATCGCCTCGGCGAACCTGCCGTTCGGCAGGGGCGGCCCGGTCACCTCGACCGGCAGGCCCCGCCGTCCCTGGGCGTCGGTGCCGGCCTGGACCCGCAGGCCCACGCCGACGGTGGTGGTCGCCCGCACCGCGGTGCCTTCCGGGGCCTCCGCCTCCACGGCCGTGCCGGTCTGGGCCTGCGCCCACAGCCCGGAGTGGCGGTCCGTGGCCGCCCACACCCCCGCGCGACGCACGTTCAGCGGGTTCGGCCCGAAGGCGCTGCCCAGCACGCCGACCGACTCCCGGGAAGCGCCGACGAGCGCCACCCGGCGGGCCACCGTGTAGACGCCGTCTCCCGTGTCCGCCTCCACGGTCACCGCCCGGCCCTGCTGCGACCGGGCGAACAGCGCGGTGCCGGCGCCGGCGAGCGCGACCACGCCCACCGAGCCCACCCCGCCCGTGCCCTCGCCGGTCACGCCCGTCCCGGCGCTGCTGCCCAGGACCCCCCGCACGGGACCGGTGCCGGTGACACCAGGCGCGGTGCCCGGGCAGTCGCCCACCACACCGCCGCCCCGGCCCGTGCCGCTCACGCCGAGCGACGCGGCACCGGTCCCCTCACCGGCCACCGCCGTCCTCGCCGCCCTGGCCGACACGCCGACCCCGTCCCCGGCCGAGGCCTCGGCGCTCAGCCCCACCGAGATCCCCCGCAGGCGCCCCGCGGTGCCCCCGCCCTCGCCCACCACGGCGATGCCCTGTGGGTGCGCCATCGCCAGCACGGCCGGGGTGCCGAACGCCCGGGAGTCGGCCTCCACGGCCGGCCCCCCGGAACCCCGCACGGCGGGACCGGCGAAGACGTTGTTCGAGATCCCCCACACGCCGGCGCCCTGCCCGTCGTTCCCGTCGAGGATCTGGCCGGTGATCGCGCTGCCGTTCGCGTTGTTGCGCTTCACGACGATGAACACCGTCCGCAGCGCGCCCTTCGGGAAGCCCAGCAGCGAGGTGGGTCCCCCGAAGGCGTCGTCCTGGTTCGGGTTCGAGATCAGGATGGGGTCTCCGGTGGGCATCGGGGTGCTCCTTCCTCGTCGGGGTGCCGCCTCCGGCGGCGGCATCGCGACCATCCGCCCGGCGCGCCGCCCCGGTCAACCCCGGGGCGAAGCGCGATGCCCGGCGGCG
This sequence comes from Thermoleophilia bacterium, assembly GCA_020848615.1. Taxonomy (GTDB): domain Bacteria; phylum Actinomycetota; class Thermoleophilia; order Miltoncostaeales; family Miltoncostaeaceae. The sequence goes on along the minus strand of JADLHW010000062.1, from coordinate 5,639 downwards.
GGACCGGCGATACTGGCGGCATGCGGATCGCCACGTGGAACGTCAACTCGGTGCGGCAGCGCATGCCGCGGCTCCTGCCGTGGCTCGAGCAACGGCGGCCCGACGTCGTGTGCCTGCAGGAGACCAAGCTGGGCGACGATGCGTTCGCCGACCTGCTGGGGGAGGAGCTCGCGGCCCGCGGGTACGCGGTCGCCGCCCATGGGCAGGGGCAGTGGAACGGCGTGGCGATCCTGTCCCGCGTCGGCCTGGACGACGTCGTGACCGGCCTCGACGGGGCCCCGGACTGGGACGGCGTCGCCGAGGCCCGTGCCGTCGCCGCGACGTGCGGCGGCGTGCGCGTCCACAGCGTGTACGTCCCGAACGGGCGTGAGCCGGACTCCGCCCACTACCGGTACAAGCTCGCCTGGCTGGAGGCGCTGGGCGCGGCGGTCGCCGCGGGACCCGCCGACGCGATCGTGCTCGGCGACATCAACATCGCGCCGGCCGACGAGGACGTCTACGACCCCGGCGCGTTCGCCGGCCAGACCCACGTGACCGCCCCCGAGCGGGCGGCGCTCGCCGCGCTCCTGTCGCTGGGCCTGCGCGACGTCGTGCGCGAGCGCTGGCCGACGGAGCGCATCTTCACGTACTGGGACTACCGGGCCGGCATGTTCCATCAGGACCTCGGCATGCGCATCGACCTCGCCCTCGCGTCCACGCCGGTCGCCGCGCGTGTCGCGGCCGCCTGGGTGGATCGCCAGGCGCGCAAGGGCAGCGGCCCCAGCGATCACGCTCCCGTGATCGTCGACATGGACGACGCCCCCGACGGCGAGATCGGCCCGGTGGTGCCGCCGCCCTCGGCGAGGTCCGGGCGGCCCCGGCGCGCCTGAGGCCGTTCACCCCCGCATCCTCGGGTCGTGGGTGGGGTCGGGGTACATCGCCGGGCAGCTTCCGCCCACGGCCTCCGGCCGCAGCTCGTAGTGCCAGGGCTCGTTGCCGTAGACCTGGCACAACCCGTACCCCGCACCGTGCAGGGACAGCCACTCGTCGGCACGTGAGGGCCCGATGTCGACCGCGTCCCCCGACACGTGCGCCGAGGTCCGGGGGGACGCCACCCACCGCAGCGCCTCCGCCTCCGAGCCGTGCTCCGCGATCGCCTCGTCCAGCAGGTGCCGCTGATACGCCGGGGACCGCCAGCCGCTGTCCACGACGAACGTGACGCCGTCGGCCGCGGCGTCCGTCGCGGCGGCGCGCAGGGCACCGAGCAGCACGGGGTCGAGCCGGGTCACGCCCGGCACGGACTCGTCGAAGACGCCCGTGTGATCGGGGACGGCGCCGTCGGCCACGCCCAGACCGTCCCCGCCCGGCGTCGCGGGGGCGCCCGGTGCGGCGCGGGGGACCTCCCCCGCGGGCCCGGGCCCGGAGGGCGGCGGCGAGGTGGACGAGGGCGGGGCCGGGTCCGGGGAGCCGGACAGCCCGTTGACGGCGATCGCCACGCCCACGGCGAGCACCGCGAGCAGCAGGACGCCGCGCATCCTGCGGACGGGACCCGCGCGGCGCACGGTTCCCGCTGGCCGGGAGCGGGTCATGCGCGCAGTCAAGGCCGCGGGGTGTTGCCCGGGCGTACGCGGTTTTCGATATGCCCGCGATAGGGGCCGGCGCGTAGCATCGGGGTGTGCGCGTGCTGCTCGTTGAGGACGAGCCCTACCTGGCGGACGCCATTCGCACCGGCCTGCGCCTGGAGGCGATCGCGGCGGACATCGCCGGCGACGGTGACACCGCCCTGGAGCTCCTGCGCCGCAACGACTACGACATCGCGGTCCTCGACCGGGACATTCCCGGGCCCTCCGGGGATGCGATCGCCAGCCGCATCGTCGCCTCGGGCAGCGGCATGCCGATCCTCATGCTCACCGCCGCCGACCGCCTGGAGGACAAGGCCTCGGGGTTCGAGCTGGGCGCCGACGACTACCTCACCAAGCCCTTCGCCCTGCGGGAGCTGGTGCTGCGCCTGCGGGCCCTCGACCGCAGGCGGACGCACCACCGGCCGCCGGTGCGGGAGGCCGCGGGCCTGCGCCTGGACCCGTTCCGCCGGGAGGTCCACCGCGACGGCCGGTACGTCGCGCTCACCCGCAAGCAGTTCGCCGTGCTGGAGGTGCTGCTCGCCGCCGACGGCGGCGTCGTGAGCGCCGAGGACCTCCTGGGCCGGGCCTGGGATCAGAACGCGGATCCGTTCACCAACGCCGTGCGCATCACGGTGTCGGCGCTGCGCAAGCGCCTCGGCGACCCGCCGGTCATCGTGACCGTGCCCGGCGCCGGCTACCGCATCGACACGCCGGGCGCCGCGGCACGGGAGGCGGGGGATGACGGTGGATAGGCCCCCCGGCATGAGCGTCCGGGTGAAGCTCACCCTCAGCTACGCCGCGTTCCTGGTGCTCGCCGGGGTGCTCCTGCTCGCCGTCGTGTGGTTGTTCCTGCTGCGTTACGTCCCGGATCGCGCCTTCCTGATCGACGCCGGCACCGACCCGGGCGGCGTGTTCCCCATCCGCTCGAACCTCCTGCATGTCTTCGCGCCCCGCGCGGCGGCGGCCCTGGCGTTCCTGCTGGTCCTCGGCCTGGTGGGCGGCTGGCTGCTCGCCGGGCGGATGCTCGCGCCGCTCACCCGGATCACCGACGCCACGCGCATCGCCGCGACCGGGTCCCTGGACCACAGGATCCGTCTGCCGGGCCCCCGGGACGAGTTCCGGGAGCTCGCCGACGCGTTCGACGCCATGCTCGCCCGCCTGGAGGCGCACGTCGCCGAGCAGCGCAGGTTCGCGGCCAACGCCTCACACGAGCTGCGCACCCCGCTCGCCACCACCCGGGCCCTGCTGGACGTCGCCCGCGCGCAGCCCCGTGGCGGGGACCGCGAGCTGCTGGACCGCCTCCACGCCGTCAACACCCGGGCGATCGACCTCACCGGCGCGCTGCTGCTGCTGAGCCGCGCCGACCGGCGGGCGTTCGTGACCGAGCGGGTCGACCTGTCGCTGGTCGCCGAGGACGCCACCGAGACGCTGCTGCCCCTCGCGGAGCGCCATGGCATCACCATCGAGACCTCCGGCGACGCCGCCCCGGCGGCCGGCTCACCCGCCCTCCTGCTGCAGCTCGCCACGAACCTCGTGCACAACGCCATCGTCCACAACCTCACCGAGGGCGGCGGCGTGTGGGTGACCACGCGGGCCGCCTCCGGAGGCGCCCTCTTCACCGTCGAGAACACCGGCGAGGAGCTCGCCCCGCGGGTCGTCGCCACGCTCGCCGAGCCGTTCCAGCGCGGCGCGGCTCGCGTCCACGCCGACCACGGGGGCGCCGGGCTGGGCCTGGCGATCGTGGCCAGCATCGCCCGCGCGCACGACGGGACCCTCACGCTCACCCCGCGGTCCGGCGGCGGCCTTCGCGCCACGGTGCGGCTCCCCGCCGCGCCCCCGGTCCCGGTGAGCGACCCGGTCAGCTCATCGCGGACACGATCGCCCAGGTGATGGCGAGCACCATCCCCTGGTGGAACGCGACCATGATCCCCGGCTCCTTGGGCCTGAGGTTCACCGCGTGGAACAGCAGGAAGCCCACGAGGACCTGCGCGACCGACAGGTAGAAGGCGAGCGGGTACGACGGCATGAGCCAGCCCAGGGTGCCGACCACCGACAGGGCGGAGCCGATGTGCACGACCGTCACGATCTGCGGCAGCCGCTTCGGCACGTCGAACGCCCCGATGGGCTGCCCGAATCCCCGCTGGCCGGTGGTGACGCCGCCGAGGAACACCGTGAGCAGCAGGGGGTGCAGCGCGGTCACCTTGTCGATGTACATCCAGAAGTCGACCGCCGGGACGTAGACCGCGCAGGCGTAACACAGGAACACGCCGTAGGCGAGCAGCCCGTGCGTGCCGTGCACGATGGACGGCAGCCGGCCGGCGAGCACGTGGAGGGTGCCGATGCCCAGCAGGGCGGTCAGGGCGATGAGCACCAGGCCGTTGATCGTGAGGGAGCCCGGCGCGAGGATCACCAGGGCCACCGCGATGAGCCCGACGAGCGTCGCGACGATCCGGTGCGCGGCCTCCGGGTCGCCCCGCACCAGGAGCACCAGGATGTTCCGGGTGTACGGCCAGTTCGTGCCGAGCGACAGCCCGAAGCCGAAGCCCTCCACGAGGCTGCCCAGCAGGATGAGGATCGCGGCGAGCGACGCCTCGGTGAGGTACAGGCCCTCGACGACGGCGTCCTCGCCCGTGGCGGAGGTCGTGAGGTACTGGACGACGCCGGCGACCAGGGCACCCAGCACGAGGGCGAGGATGAGGACCCGGATCACCCGGACCGTGGTCGTGATCTCGCCGTCGATGACCGATGACTCGGCGCGGCGGCGGCGGATGTCTGCGGCGGTCGTCGCCTCGATGGCGCCGGGGGTGTCCATGTCCTCCAACCGTGGGGTCGTCGCGGAAACGAGGCGAGTGTAGTGGCGTGGCGGAGCGGTCCCGCGTGTGACGACCGTCCTTCCCGGGGTCATCCCGGGAAGGACGGCCCCGCGGCCGTCACGGTCCGCCGGTGCCGGACGCGTCCGGGAGGTGCTCCGGCGGGCACCAGGTGGAGGTGAACTCCGGGCGGTCCCAGCCCGCGGTCACGGCCCCGGCCTGGTACGCGCTCTCCAGGAAGTCCAGCACCGTCTCGCGCGGCCGGTCCGCGGCACGCACGTCCTCGTACCACAGGAGTGCCAGGTGACCGCCGTTCGACGGCGACCAGAACGCGCCCTCCGGCGTGAGCGGCCGGTCCGCCAGCCCGGCGGGCTCCGGCGCCGTGTAGGAGTAGAAGGCCGGGGCGCGCAGGTTGGCGTCACCGCCCCAGAACCCGAACGAGATCACCTCGTGCGTGTACGCCTCCCTGGTGACCGGGTCGATGCCCGCGCGTTCCGGGGCGGGCCTGCCGGAGAAGCGCGTCACCGCCAGGTCGAAGCTGTGCCAGAACAGGTGGACGGGGCTGGTCTTCCCGGAGAACCAGCCCGCGAACTCCTCGAACACGTCCCCGATCCACAGCAGCGCGTGCCAGTAGCGCGCCACCGCGTCGCGGTCGTACGAGGCGTGTTCGCGATCCTGCGCGAACGGCGTGGTCATCGGCACCCCGAACGGCTCCGCGCGGATCCTCGCCCCCAGGCCCAGCCCGTCGAGCACCGCCACCAGCCTCGCGTGGAAGTCCGCCACCGACAGGCCGTCGTGGAGCGGGAAGCGCTCGGTCTCCCCCCACTCGGTCCGCACCACCAGCTCGTGGTCGACGAAGTCGAAGTCGATCCGGAAGGTGGTGCCGTTGTGCCGCACCGGCCCGGTCGTCACCCCCCGCGCGTCGAGGTGGAGCGTCACGTGCCACCAGTGGTTCCGCGGCGGGGCGCACGCCAGCCGCACCTTCCCCACGATCTGCGCGTACAGGTGCAGCGTGTCCTTCGTGGCCTCCCACTCCTCCAGCGGCAGCGCGGGCAGCCCGCCGCGCGTCGTGGTCCCGTCTCCCCGTCCCGGTGCGGTCACCGCCTGCCTCCTCCGTCCGGACCCGTGGACCCCGGTCGCGGTGCGCGGCCGTCCGCGCGGCCGCCGCGGTGGGTCCCCGACTGAGGTGACGCTACCGCCGCCGCCCGGGTGGTGCCCTCCCCAACGG
>JADLHW010000061.1 GCA_020848615.1 Thermoleophilia bacterium | reverse complement strand
GGGATGCGCGCCGACGGGCGCGGTGCAGCGGGGCTCCTGACCGGAGCTCAGGAGTGTGCAATTGGACGCCCGGGTGTGCAATTGCACACTCCACACTGGACGGCGCCGCTGTGGCTCGGGCGGGCGTCGGATGCCAGGGGCGGGGCGAGGACGGGGTCGTGCGTCGCGGCCGGCCGGCCAGGGCGGCGCCGCGGGTCCGTGCGCGAAGGGGACGTCGTGCGAAGGCGGCAGCGCGTCACGAACGCCGGCCGGCTCAGCGTCCCGGGGCGGGACACATGCTGGACGCACGTCCCGGCAGGAGGACTGGACGTCGGGGGACGTCCGGGGGGCCGACACCTGTCAGACCCCCCGCACGCCCAGTTCCCGCCGCGGTGGGCCGTCCTGTCACATAGGGGCCGGATCCGGGTTGCTTCACCGGGGATCCGCCGCTCTCTCCTCCGGCCCGATCGAGGTCCCGGTGCACGACGTGATGCCTGCAGATCCAGCCACGGCGGGCCTTGAGGCATCGGCCGGGAGAGCGGGAGCGCGGTGCTCGCTCCGGACATCACGCCGCACCGGGGATGCAGGCCGCACGCTGTGGTTCGCGTTCCACGGCCTCAACGGCGCGGTCGCCGGTGGAGCGGCGGCGTGGTTCCTGCCGTTCGGCCCCCGCGAGCGCGGGCCGAGCCCCGCGCTGCTCGTCGCCGTGCTCATCTTCCTGGGCATCGCGGCCGCCGAACGCATGTCGTGGAGCGCCTCGCTGCTCCCGCTGGCCCGGATGCTGCGTCCCGCGGCGGGTCCGTGTGCGGGCGTCGCGCTCACGCAGGCGATCCTCGGGATGCTCGGGCTTCAGCCCGTCTCGGCTGCGAGCGCCGCGGCCATCGTGGTCGCCGGCACCACCGCCGTTGCCGCGGGCCACCTGCTCGACCGGGGACGCTCCCGGCCCCGGCGCGTGGTCGTGGTCGGCTCTCCCCACGCGGCGCGGAACATCGAGTCGGCCGTTCGCGGCGCCCGCGCCGGCGACCGTTTCACGCGCGTGGGGCGCGGGGACACCCTCACCGCGGAGCCACAGCCCGGCCCGGGCCCCGCGGCGCCCCTGGGGCGCGTGGGCGCCCTGCGCCAGGTCGTGGCGGCGCATGAGGTGGACGTGATGGTGATCGGCGACGACTCGGTGTGGGGCGCCGTCGCCCGGGAACTGGCGGCGGAGGTGGGGCGCGGGACCGTCTCCCTGGTCTCCGTCGTCGAGTTCCACGAACGGGCGCTCGGCGAGGTCACCGACGACCGGGTGCATCTGCCCTGGTCGGGCGAGCGGCCGCACCAGCCCGCCGGGAGCGCCGTCAAGCGGTTCCTCGACCTCGTGCTGGCCGCGACACTGCTCGTGGCCGCCGCACCGGTGATCGGCGTGCTGGCGGTCCTCGTGCGGCGCGACGGCGGGCCCGCATTCTTCGTCCAGGAACGCACCGGCCGCTTCGGCAGGCCGTTCCGGATGTACAAGCTGCGGTCGATGACGCACCGGCCCGACGACGGGCCGCGGTGGGCCACCCGCGATGACGACCGCATCACCGAGGTCGGGGTGTTCCTGCGGAGAACGCACCTCGACGAGCTGCCGCAGCTCTACAACGTGCTGCGCGGGGACATGAGCCTCGTGGGGCCGCGTCCGGAACAGCCGGCCTTCGTGGATCAGCTCAGCGAGATCCTGCCGAGCTACCCGGTACGCCACCTCGTGCGGCCCGGCGTGACCGGCTGGGCACAGGTGCGCGGCGGGTACGCGGGGTCGGTGCGGGGATCCGCTCGCAAGCTCCGGCACGACATCTACTACATCCGTCACCGCAGCCTCGCGATGGACCTGATGATCATCGTGGAGACCGTCCGGACGCTGTTCGCCGACCGTCAGTTCGACGACCTGCCCGAAACGGATATCGGCCCGGAGACGGGGGAGTGCCGGGCGGCGGCACCGCGATGACGACCGGAACCGCCGCCGCCCGGCCCGGTCCCGGTCCCCGGGCCGGCAAGCCGCTGGTGAGCGTCCTGATGCCGGTGTGGAACGAGGCCGCGCACGTGGAGGCCTCGGTCCGCTCGGGGCTCGCTCAGACCGGCGTGGAGTCGTTCGAGATCCTCGTGATCGACGGGGGCTCGACGGATGGCACGGCCGCCATCGTCGCCGCCGTCGCCGCGGAGGACCCCCGCGTACGGCTCCTGTCCAACCCGCATCGCCGCATCCCGCATGCGCTGAACATCGGCCTCGCCCAGGCGCGAGGGCACTTCATCGCGCGGATGGACGCCCACACGTCCTACCCGCGGGGGTACCTGGCGGCCGGCGTCGCACGGCTCGAGCGGGGCGACGTGGCGTGGGTGAGCGGTCCGCAGCTGCCGGTGGCGGCGGGTGGCCGCACGCGCGATGTGGTGGCGGCCCTTGGCACGCGGCTGGGGGTGGGCGGCGCCGAGTTCCGTCGCGCGGCCGGCGAGAAGGTCGTGGACAGCGGGTTCACCGGGGTGCTGCGGGCGGACCTGCTGCGGCACCTCGGCGGGTGGGACGAGCAATGGCACATCAACGAGGACGGGGAGATCGCCGCCCGGGTGCGAGCCGCCGGCGGAAGGATCGTGTGCGTGCCCGAGATGGCCGCCGACTACGTCCCCCGCGGCACGCTCCGCGGCCTCGCGGTGCAGTACCACCGGTACGGGATGTACCGATGCAAGACCGCGCGGAGGCATCCCTCCGCGTTGCGCCGCACCCATCTGGTGCCGCCGGTGCTGCTCGTGGCGGCCGCGGCCGCCGCCGTCCCGGTCCCGGGGGTGCGGGCCGCCGGACGCGCCGGCGTCGCGGCGTTCGGCGGGGCGGTCGCCGTGGCCGCCGTGCGGGCACCGGGCCCGCGGAGCGCGCCGGGGGTGGCCGCGGTGCTGCTCACGATGCACGTCTCGTGGGCGCTGGGCTTCGCCCGCGGGATCGCCCGGTTCGGCGTGCCGTGGCGAGGCCTCCTGCGCTGTGCCGGCATCGTCCCCGGGAGCCCCGGGGACGACCGCTCGGGTTGAGGCGCTAGCGGGAGACCGAGGGGAGGGCCCAGATGCCCTGGTCCTCGTCGCCCAGGCGCCACAGGAACGTGTGGGTGACGCCCCCGGCGTTGATGGCGGCGTGCTTCTGGCGGACGGCCTCGGTGTCGAGGTACCGCACGTCATGGCGGACGCCGGCGTCGTAGTAGGTGAACGTCATCTCGCCGGAGGAGGGATCCCGGACCGGGGCGGCGCCGACGCGGGCGATGAGGGCCAGCATGTCGTCGTACTCGTACGGGGTGCCGGGCTTGGAGGTGCCGGAGCCCTCGGGCCAGTCGATGCCGTACATGGAGGTCCCCATGACGAACCGGTCGCGGTTCGGCATGGTGCTCACGTACTGGGCGACGCCCTGCAACCAGCTCAGCGGGCTGATCTCACCGGCGGTGGAGGTGAGCCAGTGCCAGCCCCAGGACATGACGAGGATCTCGTCGACCTGCCCGGCGAGCACCGGGTAGTCGAAGATGCCGTTCCGCGGGTGCTGCTTGTTCGTGTCGCTCTGCTTGGCGGACACGCAGATCGACACCAGGCGGCCCTCGGCGCGCAGGCGGCGGACCGCCTCGGTGACGAAGTCCGACAGGGCGGCCCGGTCGGTCCACAGGCCGGCCTCGAAGTCGATGTTCACGCCGTCGTAGCCGTACGTGCGGGTGACCTCGACGATCTTCGACAGCCACGCCTCACGGATGGCGGGCTCGGTGAGGATGCGGTGCAGCGTCGCCGTGTTCTGGCAGTTGATGCGCGGCATGACCAGCACCCTGCGGGCGCGCGCCCACCGGGTGATGCGCGGGTCGTCGGCGCCCACGAACCGGGCGTCGGCGGTGCAGTCGAAGTAGGTGGGGTAGATGCGGCCCACGCGCATGTAGTTCCGCTTGAAGTCCTCGAACGACCGATCCGTGGAGGCCAGCAGGAACGCCCGCGCCGTGCCCGTGGTGGGCGGCGGCGGGTCGAGCTGCAGCTCGATGGGCGCGGACTCGGGGGACAGCTGGCCTTGGCGGTCGACGGTGACCACCGTCACGCGGTGCACCTCGCCCTCCACCAGGCCCGTGACGACCCGGGAGGTGTCCCGGTCCTGGCCCAGCGGCTGCCCGTCTCGCAGGACGCGGTACCCGGCGAGCCCGAAGGACCCGGCGGACGCCGGGCGCCAGCTCACCCGGTACGCCCCGCCGCCGGCCGACTGGGCGGTGAGCCCCGTCGGGGGACGCGGCGGCGACAGCACGGTGGCGACCTGCACGAGGCGGCTCATGGCGCCGACGCGGCCGGCGCGGTCCACCGGCGCGATCTGGAAGGTGTACGGCTTCCCGCCGACCACGTCGACGTCCAGGGACGTCTCGCGGACCTGCCTGACGACGAGGTCGTCACGCAGGACGCGGTAGCCGAAGGCGCCGGACACGGCACCCCAGCGCAGGCGGACCCGCCGGTCGTTGACCTCGGTGACCTCGAGCGTGGCGGGGGCCGCGAGGCTCGCCCGGTTGCGCAGCTGCGTGCGGACCCGCACGACCGCGGCGCACCGCATCTTCCTGGCCCGGCCCTCGATGACCCCGATGCGGATCTTCACCAGCTTGCCGGGACGCACCCGCACGACCATGAAACGGCCCTTGGTCTGGCCCACCACGTGGCCTCCGCGGGCCACGCGGTACACCAGGCGGCGGCGGACGCCCGGCGGCGGGCGCCAACTGACGGCGAGGGTGTGGGCGTCCTTCTGCACCACCGTCACGTGCGACGGGATGGTGGCGCAGGAGGGGGCCGCAGCCGCCGCGGAGGGACGCGCGGCGGCGCCCCCGGCCAGGACCATGGCGGTCCCGGCGAGGGCGGCGAGGAGGTGGGAACGGCGGTTCCGGAGCGGCACGGGCAGCGGGGCTCGCCTTCGGTTACTGGGTGGCCAGGATGCTCTGCTCCGCCACGGCCACCGCGACGTCGGCGGTGTGGGTGGCGGCCGTCGCGACCGTGCGGTGCCGGTCGAGCTGACGGTCGAGGGAGCGGTGCGCGTCGACCACGCCGGGCACGGCGAGGACGAGCGGCAGGGACGACAGGGCGATGGCGAGGGCGGAGCCGGTGCTGCGCGCCCAGCGGGGCGCGGCGGGCATCAGGCGACCCCCCGGTCGGAGTCGGTGGTCTGCGCGTCGGTCGCGGCCATCTGGGCGACCGCGGCTCGGGGCACGAGCACTGCGGGCACTGTTTCCTCCTTGATCATGCCGGCGGTGGCCGGGCGGGTCCCCCACGACGCGGTGCGTGAGGTGAAGATCGCGTAGTACGTCTGCCACAACATGAACGCCAGGTAGAAGAAGACGAACGCGATGCCATAGATCCACAGCGTGTCGTACTGCCGCTTCCTGAGCGCGAAGTACAGGCTGTAGACCAGGGCGATCGCGTAGATCCCGACCAGGTAGATCACGGGTGCGGCGTGGCCCTGCACCAGGGGACGGAAGATCGTCGCCCGCAGGGCCGTGATGGGGGCGAGGAGCGGCAGGGCCATGCCGACGTAGACGGCGATGGCCGCGGCCGGGTGCTTGCGCCATGCGAAGGTCGCCACGATGAGCGACTCGCGGGTCCAGGACCGCTTCCAGCGGGCCTGCTGGCGCATGAACTTCTTGAACGTGGTGGGGACCGCGGTGTGGCTCACCGCGTCGGCGTGGTACACGACCCGCCAGTTCCGCAGCACGCAGTTGGTGAGGGACCGGTCGTCGCCGAAGGTCGACTCACGGCCCAGGAACGTCTGGTTCTCCCACCAGTCCAGGCGGGGCATGATCGCCTCGCGCCGGTAGGCGGAGAAGCATCCCGAGCAGCACGTCACCGCCCCGAACACCGACTCGGCGGCCTTGAACACCTTGAAGGCCACGAAGTACCGGACGGCCTGCATCTTCGTGAGCCAGGTCTCCTTGACGTTCAGGACCTCCGCGTGGCCGCACACGGCGCCCACCCGGTCGTCGTCAAACGCCTGCACGAGCTTCGCCATGGCATCGAACGCGAGCTCGGAGTCGGAGTCCACGAACGCGATGATCTCGGCGTCGGTGGCGCGGATCCCCGCCGCCATCGCCGCGCGCTTCCCCCGGTTCTGCGGGAAGTCGATCACCGCGATGCGGCCCCCGGACTCCGCCGCCACGCGGCGCATCTCGCCGATGGTGTCATCGGTGGATCCGTCGTTGACGGCGACGATCTGGAGGAGCTCGGCGGGGTAGTCGACCGCCAGGATGGAGCGCAGCGACGAGGCGATCGCCGCCTCCTCGTTGAACGCGGGCATCACGACCGCCACGCGGGGCTGCAGCCCCACGTCCATGGGTGCCTGGTACGCCAGGGACAGGGCGAACCGGGACAGGATGTAGGTGGTCACGACGAGCCCGTAGACCCCGAACCAGGGGTCGAGATCGATCTGCCCTGCGAAGGCGACCTTGTAGGCGACGATCGCCGCGAGGATCAGCAGCAGGTAGACCGCGACCGCAAGACTGGCCAGACGCGGGAGCACACGACCGCGTCCGGCCCGGTGAGAGTGGGGCAAAGAGGGCACCGGGTGGCTGGCACGGGGGTTTCAGGTCCGGGGATCCGCACGCGGGCATTTCCTCGGGGCACCCTTTTGATCGGCCCGTGACCGCCCAACCTGAAGGGCTGGTCGTCAGGCCGGGGTCAGCGGTCGCGCAGGCGGATGGGGCGGCGCCCCATGGCCACGAGCCGTGGCGGCGTGTCGCGGTACAGCGTGATGCGGCGGGCGGTCTCGGTGCGGGTGAGCCACAGCCACCCGCCCACGTTCACCAGTCCCGTCCCGAAGGCCATGCCGGCGATGAGGGCCGCCACACCGGACTTCCCGGCCAGCCCGAGCGTCACCAGGGCCGCCACGAACACGAGCTCCAGGGCGATGCGGCGCAGGGTCGCGCGGGCCGGCTCCACCGGCGCGTCGCCGGAGGCCGGAGGGGCGTCGCGGACGGCGCCGGCGAGCCACCGCAGGTTCGTGGCGCCGAGCACGGCGAGCATGATCACGCTCATCGCGGCGAACGTGCCGAGCGACCGGCCGGTCTCGCCGCGCACCCCGGCGTCCAGCGCGGCGCCGGCGGCGCCGACGGCCAGGTACCCGGCGGCGTACGCGCGGTATTCGGTGACGAGCGGGGCGATCGACGGCATGGGCCGCGCATCCTGGCATGCGGGGGACCTGGGAGAATGGGCCCGTGGGCCTGGATGACTACCGGCGAAAGCGCGACTTCGGCGCGACGCCCGAGCCGGCGCCCGAGGGGGACGCCGCCCGGGATGGGCCGCCGCGGTTCACCGTGCAGCGGCACAGCGCCCGCGCGCTGCACTTCGACCTGCGCCTCGAGCACGACGGGGCACTGGCCTCCTGGGCCGTCCCGAAGGGCGTGCCCCTGCGCCGCGGCCCGAAGCGCCTGGCGGTGCGCACCGAGGATCACCCCCTGGAGTACCTGGAGTTCGCGGCGGTCATCCCCGAGGGCCAGTACGGGGCGGGGCGCATGACCGTGTGGGACACCGGCACCTACGAGCCGCTGAAGATCACCGAGGACGAGTGGAAGATCGTCCTGCACGGCGCGGTCGTGGACGGCGAGTACCACATGGTCCGCACGGGGGACCGGAGCGGCAAGGAGCAGTGGCTGCTGTTCCGGGCGAACGCGGCCGGGGACGGTGCCCCGGACCCGGAGCCGGCGTTCCGGGAGCTGCGGCCCATGCTGGCGTCGGCGAGCCGCGAGCCGTTCGACGACCCCGCATGGACGTACGAGGTCAAGTGGGACGGCTACCGGGCGCTGGTGCTGGTGACCGGCGACGGGGTGGAGGTGCGGTCCCGCAGCGGCCGGGACGTGACCGCCGAGTACCCGGAGCTCGGGAACCTCCGTCGGTTGCTGCTGTGCCAGGAGGCCGTGCTGGACGGGGAGATCTGCATCCTCGACGGCGACGGCCGGGCGAGCTTTCAGGCGCTCCAACGCCACGACGGCACCGCGACGCTGGTGGTGTTCGACGTGCTGTACGCCGACGGCCGGTGGGTGACCGACCGGCCGCTCGCCGAACGCCGGGAGCTGCTGGCGGCGGTCGTCGCGCCCGAGGCGCCGCCGCGGCTGGTGGTCTCCGACCAGGTCCCCGGGCGGGGCACCGCCCTGTACGCCGCCGCGATCGAGCGCGGCATCGAGGGCATCCTCGCCAAGCGCCTGGACGCCCCGTACCGCCCGGGACAGCGCACCCGGGACTGGGTGAAGGTGAAGGCCCGGAACGATGAGACCGTGCTCATCGGGGGCTGGAGCGAGGGGGAGGGGTCCCGGCGCAGCACCATCGGCAGCCTGCTGGTGGGCCGCCCCTCACCCGACGGCCCGGTGTTCACCGGCATGGTGGGGTCCGGCCTCACCGAGGCCACCGCCCGTGACCTGCGCGGGCGCCTGGAGGCAGAGCCGCGTGCCGACAGCCCGTTCACGGTGCCCCCGCCTCCCGCGCCGGGGGTGCACTGGGTGGAGCCGCAGCTGTGGTGCCGGGTGGCGTACGCGGAGATGACCGCCGACGGGCGCATGCGCGCCCCCGTGTTCCTGGGCATGGCCGACGGCCCGGACACCGGCGAGGAGCAGTGGGTGCCGGGCCCGCGGGCGTCCGAGCCCGCGCCGGCGTCCCCTCCCGGCGGACCGGACGAGCGGGTCATCGCCGACGGTGAGCGGCGGGTGCGCCTCACCAACCGCTCCAAGCCCTACTGGCCGGCCGAGGGCATCACCAAGGGCGACCTGCTGGACCACTACCTGCGGGTCTCGGAGTGGCTGGTGCCGCACCTGGCGGGCCGGCCCATGATCCTGAAGCGCTACCCCAACGGCATCACCGAGCCGTTCTTCTTCCAGCACAACGCCCCGGACACCACGCCGTCGTGGATCCGCACGGTGCGGCTGGGACGGGGGGAGGCGTCCACCGAGACCAGCCGCTACCTGGTGGTGGACGACCCCCTCGCGCTGCTGTGGGTCGCGAACCTGGGGTGCATCGACATGAACCCGTGGCAGAGCCTGGCCGACACCCCGGGGGCGCCCACGCACGTGCTGTTCGACCTGGACCCGCCGGACGGCATGCCCTTCGACGTGGTGGTCGAGACCGCCCTGATGGTGCGGGAGGCGCTGGAGCTGCTGGGCCTGCGCGGCTACCCCAAGACCTCGGGCGGCACCGGCATGCACGTGTTTGTACCCGTGGGGCCGGGGCTCACCTACGACGTCACCCGGCTGTTCGCGCAGGTGGTGTGCGACGGGCTTGCCCGCGGCCGCCCGGACGTGCTCACCACCGTCGTGCCCGTCGCCGGCCGCGGGAACCGCCTGTACCTCGACGCGAACCAGAACGGCCGCGGCCGCAGCGTCTCCAGCGTCTACTCGGTGCGGCCGCGACCGGGCGCGCCGGTCTCCACGCCGCTGCGATGGGACGAGGTGAAACCCGGGCTGGACCCCCGGACGTTCACCATGGACGTCGTCGCCAGGCGCCTCGTGCGGCACGGAGACCTGTTCGCCGGGGCACTGGACGACCCGCAGCCCCTGTCCGAGGCCATCGCCAGGATCACGGGGTGACCGCCCGCGTCCCCGTGGTCGTCCTGGCCTGCCTGCTGCTGCTGGCGGGTTGCGACACCGGTGAGCGCAAGCCGGGCCCGCCGGCGCCAGCCCCCCAGGCCAGCGGCTACTTCGTGGGCCGCACGCCGGGCGGGCTGGGCGTGGCCGTCGACCTCGGGGGCTTCGACCCCACCGCGCAGTCCGTCTCACGCGCCCTGCAGCACTACCCCCGCCCGGTGGCGCTGGCGATCGTGTCGATGGTGAACGGCGGAACCGGCGACGTCCCGGCGCCCGAGCTGGTCGCACGGACCCGCAGCGGGCGGATGGTGCCCCTGGTGGACGTGCGGGTGCTGCTGGCGCGGCTGCCGGACACCCCGGCCCGGGTCGTGCGAATGCGCCTGCGGCCCGTCCCGGCCGTGCTGGCGGCGGGCACCAGCAGCCTCCGGTACCTCGGCGCGGTGGACGTCGCGGTGGCCGATGTGGACGGCGTCAGGATGGTCGCGGCCGACGCCGTGATGGATCTGTCGGAGCGCCGCCGGTAGGAGACCGGCGCCCCCGTGGCGAAACACAGGCACAGGATGCCTGCCACTGATGAAGTTCACGCCCTCCGCGAGCGCCTCCGCCGGGACTACGAGGAGTTCAGTCCCGCGCAGCAGGCCCTCGCGCGATACGTCGCCGACCACATCGGCGACCTCCCGCTCATGTCGGCCCACGAGGTCGCGCGTGCGGCGCACTGCAGCCCCGCCACCGTCGTCCGCTTCGCGCAGGCGCTCGGCTACGGGGGCTACCCCGACATGCAGCAGCTCGTGCGCCGCGCGCAGCGGCCGTGGCTGCCGCCCGCGGGCCGCGAGCAGAAGCTCGGCGTGTTCGGCGGCGGGGACGGCGTGCGCGCCGCCCTCGACGCGGAGCGCCACGCCCTGGAGGACACCGCGGAGCGCCTCGGCCAGCGCGGCCTCGCGCCGCTCGCCACCGCGCTCGCCGGCCGGCGGCCCGTGGTGGTGGCCGGTGACGGCCACGCCCGCCCGGTGGTCGCGATCCTCGCCGAGCGGCTGGGCCGCGCCGGCCTGGCGTGCGTGCCGGTGACCCAGCTGGAGTCCGGTGACCGCGCCTGGTTGTCGGGACTGGCGGCCAACGGCGCGGTGCTCGCCGTGGGCATCGGACGCGAGGCCCGGGTCGCGAACGTCGCCGCGGAGGCCGGTCGTCAGGCGGGGGTGCCCGTGGTGGCCCTCGTGGACTCCAGCCTGTCGCCGCTCGCCCGGCTGAGCCTCGCGCGCGTGGTGCCCGCCGACGTCCGCGGCGGCGCCCCGAGCCTGGTGGCGATGATCGCCGTCGCCCAGGCCCTCGCCGCGGCCGTGGAGGGTGCCGCCCGTCGCGCACCCGCCGCGGGAACGGACCGCGAGCTGGCGGCCGTCCCGGCCTGACGTGCCCCGGTCCGCGGCCCCCCCGGGGAGCCGCGGACCCCTTGGGCTAGACTGCCCCGACGTTTTCCGGCGGTGGTGACGGTGCCGGTCCCGGGCGCACGACCCGGTCCGGGGGGACGACGAAGGAGGACGCCGTGTCCGGGCACAGCAAATGGGCGACCATCAAGCGCAAGAAGGGCGCGGCCGACGCCAAGCGCGGGCAGCTCTTCTCCAAGCTCTCGCGCGCCATCATCGTGGCCGCCAAGGAGGGCGGCGGCGACCCGGAGGGCAACGCGGCGCTCGCGGCGGCGGTCCAGAAGGCGCGCGACAACTCAATGCCCAAGGACAACATCGAGCGCGCAATCCAGCGCGGCGCCGGCGCCGGTGACGGCGAGGCGTACGAGGGCATCACCTACGAGGGCTACGGCCCCGGCGGCGTCGCGATCCTCGTGTCGATCCTCACCGACAACCGCAACCGCACCGCCGCGGACGTGCGGCACATCTTCACCAAGCACGGCGGATCCCTGGGGACCCCCGGCACCGTGGCGTGGCAGTTCGAGCGCAAGGGCGTGATCCTCATCGACGCCGACGGGGCCGACGAGGACCAGGTGATGGAGGCGGCGCTGGAGGCCGGGGCGGAGGACATCGGCCTGGACGGCTCCCAGTGGCAGGTCACCAGCGAGCCCACGGAGTTCAACGCCGTGCGGGACGCCCTGGAGGGCGCCGGCATCGCGATGGCCTCCGCGGACCTCACGATGGTCCCCAAGACCACGGTCGCCCCGAACGAGGCGGAGGCCCGGCGCCTGCTCAAGCTCGTGGACGCCCTGGAGGAGAACGACGACGTCCAGGAGGTCTTCGCGAACTTCGACATCTCCGAGGAGATGCTGGAGGCCGTCGCCGGCTGACGGCGAACCCCACCACGGTGACCCTGGTCCTCGGCATCGACCCCGGCCTGGCGAACACCGGCTTCGCGCTGGTGGAGCGTGCGGGCGGCAAGCTCCGGTGCCGGGACCACGGCGTGGTGCGCACCTCGCCGCGCATGCCGCACGAGCAGCGGCTGCGGCACATCCACGACCACATCGCCGGGCTCCTCGCCGCCGGGGTGGACGGGGTCGCGATCGAGTCGTGGTTCATCCACCCGGTGAGCCGGTCCGCGATGGGGATGGCGGAGGCCCGCGGGGCGGCGCTGGTGGCCGTCGCGGCGGCCGGCGTGGAGGTGCAGGAGTACTCGCCGAACACCGTCAAGCAGTCGGTCACCGGCTCCGGCACCGCCGACAAGGCCCAGGTGCGCGCCATGGTGGAGCGGCTGCTGGGCGTGCGGCCCGGCACCGACCATGCGGCCGACGCCATGGCCATGGCGATCTGCCACCTCTCCGCCGCACCCCTGTCCCGGGCCATCCGGGACGCCCGCTAGCGTCCGTGGGGTGATCCGCTCCGTCCGCGGGCTGCTCGCCGCCACCGGCACCGACGGGGTGCTGGTCGAGGTCGGCGGCGTCGGCCTGCTCGTCCACGTCTCCCTGCACACGCTCATGGGCCTGCCGCCCGTGGGCTCCCAGGTCCACCTGGAGACGTACCTCGCGGTCCGGGAGGACGCGCTGGACCTGTACGGCTTCTCCGGGCCGTCGGAACGGCAGCTGTTCGAGGCGTGCATCGCGGTGAGTGGCGTGGGCCCGCGCATCGCGCTGGCGATCTGCGGGCTGGACGCCCCCGACGCCCTGCGCGGCGCCATCCAGACCGGTGACAGCCGCACCCTGCAGCGTGCCTCGGGGGTGGGCAAGCGCACCGCGGAGCGGATCGTGCTGGAGCTGCGCGACCGGCTGGGCGACCCGGCGCCGGGCGGCCCGACGACCGGCCGGGTGGCGCCGTCGCCGCCGGTGGGGCCCGCCTCGGAGGCGCGGGAGGCGCTCCTGGCGCTGGGGTTCAGCGGCGAGGAGATCAACGTCGCCCTGCAGGACGCCCCGGACGGCGCGGACACCGCGGCGCTGGTGCGGCACGGCCTGGCACGCCTGCGGAGGGGCTAGGTGCCCGACCGCATCACGGATCCCGAGGACCGGCCGGGCGAGGACGAGCAGGACCGCGCGCTGCGGCCGCGAAGCCTGGGCACGTTCGTGGGGCAGGAGGCGGCGCGGCAGAAGCTCGGCATCTTCCTGGAGGCCGCCCGCCAGCGTGAGGAGGCCCTCGACCACGTCCTGCTGGCCGGCCCGCCGGGCCTCGGCAAGACCTCCCTGGCCCGCATCGTCGCCACGGAGCTCGGCGTGGGGTTCCACCCCACCAGCGGCCCCGTGATCGAGCGCAAGGGCGACCTCGCCGCCATCCTCACCGCGCTGGAGCCCCGGGACGTCCTGTTCATCGACGAGATCCACCGGCTGGGCCGGGCCGTCGAGGAGGTCCTGTACCCGGCGATGGAGGACTTCGAGATCGACGTGGTGCTGGGCCAGGGGCCGTCCGCCCGCACCCTGCGCCTCGACCTGCCGCCGTTCACGCTCATCGGCGCCACCACCCGCACGGGGCTGCTGTCGGCGCCGCTCCTCGGGCGGTTCGGGGTCGTCGAGCGGCTCAACTACTACGGGCCCGAGGAACTGGCGAGCATCGTGACCCGCAGCGCGGGCCTGCTGGGCCTCGAGGTGGACGAGCAGGGCGCGGGCCAGATCGCCGCCCGTGCCCGCGGCACCCCGCGCATCGCGAACCGCCTCGTGCGCCGGGTGCGCGACGTGGCGCAGGTGCGCGGCGTCACCGTGGTGGACGCCGGGCTCGCGGGCGAGGCGCTGGACCTGCTGGAGGTGGACGCCCTGGGGCTCGAGGAGATCGACCGGCGGCTGCTGCGGTGCCTGGCGCAGACGTTCGAGGGGCGGCCGGTGGGCCTGGGGACGCTCGCCGACAGCGTGGGGGAGGCGTCCGACACCATCGAGGACGTCTACGAGCCGTACCTGCTGCAGGAGGGGCTCATCGCCCGCACCCCCCGGGGCCGTGTCGCGACGCCGCGGGCCTACCGCCACCTGGGCCTGGAGCCACCGGCCGACGAGGACCCGGCGCTGTTCTGAGCGCTCCCCCCGGGGGGGGCGGAACCGTGCACACCGGCGTCCGCTATTTACCCTTACGTCCAGAACATCTAGCATCGTTCACGTGGAATGATCCCGCCGCCCCGCGGAGGCGATGCGATGGACCGTCCGGCCCCCACGGAGGTGACGCTGCGCTGGCCCGGTGAGCCGGGCGCCCCCGGCGGACGCGCGAACCGCGTGGGCTTCGTGTTCCGCGCCCACTTGCCGGGACGGATCGCCGGGTGGGACCCGGCCCTGCCGGGATCGCTTGTGACCGACCTGCAGCGCGCGGAGGAGGCGGTGCGCGAGCTCGACCGCCATGGACCGCTGCCGTCCACGCTCGCCTGGCCGCTGCTGCGGGCCGAGGCCGTCGCGAGCTCCCGCATCGAGGGCCTGGAGGTGAGCCACCATCGCCTGGCGCTGGCGGAGCGCACCGGTACCGGCGACCGCCTGGCCCGGGAGGTGGCCGGCAACCTGGCGGCGTTGCGCAGGGCGCTCGACGCCGCAGGGGAGGATCTCACCCCGGCCGTGCTGGACGAGGTGCACCGGGTGCTGCTGGAGCCGTCGCGGGACGGCCCGCGGGCGGGGAGCGTGCGCACCGTCCAGAACTGGATCGGCGGACGCCACGACAACCCCCGCGGGGCGGCGTTCGTGCCGCCGCCGCCGTCGGAGGTGCCCGCGCTGGTGGACGACCTCCTGGCGTTCTGCCGCCGTGATGACGTGCCCGCCGTGGCGCAGGCGGCGATCGCCCACGTGCAGTTCGAGTCCGTGCACCCGTACTTCGACGGCAACGGCCGCGTCGGCCGGGCACTCATCCAGGTGGTGTTCCGCCGGCGGGGACTGTGCCGCGACGTGCTGCCCCCGGTGAGCCTCGTGCTGTCCCGGGCGCCGGACGCGTACGTGGCGGGCCTCACGGCGTACCGCGCGGGGGACCCGCGGGCCTGGCTGGAGTTCTTCGCCGACGCCGTCTTCGACGCCGCCAGAGCGGGGGAGGCGCTGACCGACGACGTGCGCGCCCTGCAGACGGAGTGGTCCGCGCGAGCCGGGAACCCCCGCCGCGACTCCGCCGCCGCGGCCCTCATCGCCGGCCTCCCGGCGGTCCCCGTGGTGGATCTGGGCGCCGCGCGCCGCATCACCGGTGCGTCCGCGAAGGCCACCCTGCAGGGCATCGACCGGCTCGCCGCGGCGGATGTCCTGCGCGAGCGCACGGGCCGTCGGCGCGACCGCGTGTGGGAGCGCGTGGGCCTGTTCGCCCTCCAAGACGGCATCGAGGAGCGCATCGGCGCGCCGTCCCGCCGTCGCCGGCCGCGCACGGATGCCGTCTCCGCCTGACGGCCCCGATCTTCCGGGTGACCTCGTGCTCCAGCGTGGGGACGCCGCTCGGGCGGGCGATCCTCGGGTGTGCAATTGAACGCCGCGGTGTGCAATTGCACACTCCGGGCGGCGGCGGGTCCCTGCGGCCCGGCGTTGGACGGCATGACGGTGGGGTCCGGCCGGCGTCTGGCGGGGTGGGAGTCACACCCCGGTTCCGGTCGCACACAGCGGGATTCGGCGCGCGGAACCGCGTCGGGTTGCGCACGGCAGGCGCGTGGGCCGAGGTGCGCTCGGGTTGTCCGGGACGAGGGTCACCTGCCTGCTCCAGCGGGCCCTCCGGGCCCCTCGCCCCCGATCCCCCGGGTGACCTCGTGCTCCAGCGTGGGGGACGCTGCCCTGGCCGGCGGCCCTCGGGTGTGCAATTGAACGCCGCCGTGTGCAATTGCACACTCCGGGCGGCGGCGGGTCCCTGCGGCCCCGCGTTGGACGGCATGACGGTGGGGTCCGGCCGGCGCCTGGCGGGGTGGGAGTCACACCCCGGTTCCGGTCGCACACAGCGGGATTCGGCGCGCGGAACCGCGTCGGGTTGCGCACGGGAGGCACGTCGGTGCCAGGTGCGCCCTGGGGGACCGGCGGGCGATGCCGTGATGTGCAATTGCACACCGCGGCGTCCAATTGCACATCGGGATACCGCATGGGACCGGCGTTCCGGTCCCGCAGGGATCTACCCGAGGCCGACCAGGTCGACCACGAACACCAGCGTCTCGTTGGGGGCGATCACCCCGCCGGCGCCGCGGGCGCCGTAGCCCAGGTCGGGCGGGATGGTGAGCCGGCGGCGGCCGCCGACCCTCATGCCGGCGACGCCCTGGTCCCAGCCGCGGATGACCTGGCCGGCTCCCAGGTGGAAGTCGAACGTGTCGCCGCGATTCCAGCTGGCGTCGAACTCCCGGCCCGTGGACCAGGACACGCCGACGTAGTGCATGACGGGGCGGGTGCCGGGGCCGGCCTCCGCGCCGTCGCCCACCTCGATGTCCTCGATGACGAGCTCGGTGGGGGGAGCGCCGTCCGGGATGGTGATGCTCGGCTTGGTGCGATTGGTCATGAGGGCACCCTACCCCGCCGGCCGTGGCCGACACCCGCCCCGGGGGTGGAGTGCGCCCGGCGGGATGCCGATGCGGAGCGCACCATGCCCGCGTTCTTCCTCATCGCGCCGCCCCCGGCGTACATCGAGACGGTCCACGGCCTGGCGGCGATGACCGCCGACCACAAGCAGTGGTGCGTCCCCGCCGCCGAGGTCCCGGCGGAGTTCCGGCCCGCCGGGAGGGACCCCATCTGCCAGGTCGCGCCGCGGGCGTCGGCGACGCCGTACGCGGCGTGCCTGAAGCGGCTGTTCCCCAGGCCCGAGGTGGTCGCGAGACCGGGCGAGGACGTGCGGTTCCATGTGCCGGAGGTGGCCGGCACCGCAAACGTCACCGTCGCGCAGCGCACCGCCCTGTCGATCCTGGGCCCCGTCACCTCATGGCGGGCCGCCGGACGCATCCCGGCGAACATCGGCATCGCGACCTCGGGGGCCCGCGGGGACGCCACCTACGGCGCCCGCGTGGTCGTGACCTCGGACGTCCGCGTCCCGTCGGCGCGGGTGAACGTGCGGCCCGCCCGCCGCGTCGTGGAGGTCCGCCCGGACCGCCCCGCCATCGTGTCGGCGTGCTTCGACACGTCCGACCGGTCGCAGGTGGGGCCGGTGCACCTGGGCCCGCGGACCCGCGGGATCACCCGCTTCGCGATGCCCAGTGTGCTGCCGCGGCAGATCACGATCCGCCTGGAGTCGCCCACCGGCGTCCCGAAGCGGGTCACGCTGCGCGTCCGCACCTGACCCCGACATCCGGGGGGTTCCGCGAAGCGGCGGGATCGTGCAGGGTCGGGGCCATGCCGATCATCGCGCTTCCCGCCGTGCCGCCGGCGCTGTTCCAGCCGCCGGCCGCCTACATCGAGTCGCCGCACACGCTGCGGCGCATGAACGCCGACTTCGGCGGGCGCTGGTGCCTGCCCGTCGCGGAGCTGCCGCCGACGGCCGTGGTGCCGGCCGGCGCCACGATCCTGTGCGCGGTCGCCAGCACGGCGATGACCGCCTACGGCCGGTGCGTGCAGCGGATGGGCCTGCTCCCCGAGGTTCCGGCGCGCCCGGGGGAGCAGGTGCGGTTCCACGTCCCCGAGGGCATCGGCACGCCGGTCCTGACGATCGCGAGGGCCGATGCCGTCGAGGGACGGCCGAGCCCCATCGGCCCGTGGACGGCCACACCCCGGGTGGCGGACGACCCCCCTGCACTCGTGCGCATCACGGCGTCCAGCGAACGCGGTGACGTGACCTACGCGGCGCGGGTCGTCGTCTCGGACGACCTCACCGCACCGGCGGTCCGCGTGAACGTGCGGAGGGCCGCCCGGGTGTTCGAGATCACCCCGACCCCCGGATCGTCGGTCGTCGCATGCGTCGAGGGCCGCGGTGCCAGCACCGTCGAACCGGTCCGCCGCCGAACCGCCGACGGCACGATGCGCGTGGCGTTCGACGGCGCGCGCGTCGTCCGGGCCACGGTGGCCGTGAGGGGACCGAACGGCGTCCGCACCATCGCGCGCATCGCTCCCCGCTGACTCAGCTCAGGCCGGGACGATCTCCACCAGGGCGTTGTAGTCGGGGACGCCGCTCTCGGGGTCCCGCACGCCCGCGCGCAGCAGCGGGTTGCACTCCGGGAAGAACATCTGGACGTTCCCCGGGCGGATGTGCGCGATGTGCGCCGAGGCCCGCACCTCACCGGCCGCGGAGCGCACCACCAGGGGGTCGCCCTCGGACACGCCCAGGGAGGACGCGTCCTCGAACGCCATGAACAGGGCGTCCCGGTGCGTGCCGGTCAGCGGGTCGCGTTCCTTGAAGACCATGCTGTTGAACTGCTTGCCGCGGCGGGTGGACAGGCGGTACCGGCCGTCCGGCGGCCGCGGGTCCCGCGGGACGACGGGCGAGAAGTGCGCCAGGCCGTCGGGGGTGGGGAACACCCAGCCGTCGCACAGGCGCGGGCCGCCCCACTGGACCTGGTCGCCGGTGGCGCGCAGGTGCTGGATGCCGTCGTACATGGGCACGACCCGGGCGATCTCGTCGCGGATCGCCTGGCCGTCGGGGAAGTCCACCAGGTGGGCGGTCTCCGGCCGCACCCGCTTGGCGACCTCGGTGAAGATGCGCCACTCCGAGCGCACCTCGCCCACGTTCGCCCTCGGGATCCGCGGGCTGTAGGCGATGCGCCGCTCGGTGGTGGTCTCGGTGCCGCCGCCCTCCTGCTCGTACCGGGTGGCGGCGGGCAGCAGCACCACCACCTCCCCGGGGTCCACCAGCATCTGGGTGGTCACCACGATGTCCTGGTGCACGCGGACTCTGGCCTTCGCGAGGCGCCGCGCGACCAGGGCGGGGTCGGGCATGACGTCCAGGAAGTTCCCGCCGCTGGACCACAGCACGTCCAGCTCGCCGCGGTCGACGGCCTCCAGCATCTCGTCCGCCGACAGGCCGGGGGAGTGCGGCACCGGGAAGCCGTAGTGCGCCGACAGCGCGGCGGCGTTCTCCTCGGTCACGGGCAGGCCCCCCGGGAAGGCCGTGGCGTACGCGCCCATCTCGGCGCCGCCCTGCACCCCGGAGTGCCCGCGGATGGGCATGAGGCCGGCGTTCGGACGGCCCACGTTGCCCCGCATCAGGGCGAGGTCGATGAGCGCCCGCACGTTGTCCACCCCGAACGGGTGCTGGGTGAGGCCCATCGACCACACGAACACCGCGCAGGAGCTCGCGGCGTACTCGGCGGCGAAGCCCCGGATCGCCTCCGGGGTGCTGCCCGCCATCGCCGCCAGGTCGTCGATGCTCGTGGCGTGCAGCGGCGCCATGAGCGCCTCGTACCCGGTGGTGTGGGCGTCCACGAACGCCCGGTCCACGGCCCCCAGCTCCTCCAGCGCAAGGAGCACCCCGGCGATGAACGCGGTGTCGCCGCCGGTGTGCACGCGCACGAAGCTGTCGGCCATCTTGGTGCCGAGCAGGGCGCTCTCGGTGTTGCTGGGCACCCAGTACCGCTCCAGGCCCGGCTCGTCGAACGGGTTCACCACGACCACCCGCGTGCCCTTCTTGCGGGCCATGTACAGGTACTTCATGGTCACCGGCTGGGCGTTCGCGACGTCGGACCCCCACAGCACGATCAGGTCCGTGCCGATGAGGTCCGAGTAGCTGATGGTGGTCGCCGCGGCCCCGACGGTCTGCTTGAGGGCGATGGTGGACGGCGCGTGGCAGATGCGGGCGGCGTTGTCGACGTTGTTGGCGCCCATGTACCGCACCGCCTTCTGGGCGGCGTAGTACACCTCGTTGGTGATACCCCGGGCGGTGAGGTAGAGGGCCATGCGGTCCGGGCCCGAGGTGCGGATCGCCCCGGCCACCAGGTCCAGGGCCTCGTCCCAGCCGACCCGGGTGAAGCCCGGCTCCCCGGCGCGCCGCACCATGGGGTGCGCGAGGCGCCCCAGGTCGCGCAGCCGCTTGCCGTTCATCCGGCGCAGCGACGCCACGTCGCCCAGCAGCGCGTGGTCCATCGCCCCCATGGTGTTCACGCGCAGCAGGCTCAGGCGCGTGAGGCACATGTGGACGCCGTCGATCGTCCAGTCGTGCAGCCCGGCGACGCCCAGCGCGCACCCGTCGCACACCCCGCGGTTCAGCACCCGCCAGGCGTGGGGGAGGTTGTCGCGGTTCTCCCACACGGCCTTCGCCATCTCGAGGTAGTGGTTCGGTTTGGTCTTGCCGATGCCGTTCGGGGACCAGCCGGCCCACAGGTCGCGGCGGCGCGGTGCGCGACGTGCCATCTCTCAGGCCTCCCGGGTGATGCGGTGGGGGTGGGTGTAGACGTTCATGCGATCCTCGCGCAGGAACCCCACGAGGGTCACGCCCAGGGCGTCGGCGGTCGCGACGGCGAGGCTGGAGGGGCCCGACACGGCGCACACCACGGGGATGCCGGCGACCGCCGCCTTCTGCACGATCTCGAACGAGCTGCGCCCGGACACCAGCAGCACGTGACCGCCCAGCGGCAGGCGCCCCTCCAGGGCGGCCCAGCCCACCACCTTGTCCACGGCGTTGTGCCGGCCCACATCCTCCCGCACGCACACCGGGACGCCCTCGGGCCCGAACAGTCCGGCGGCGTGCAGCGCTCCGGTGCGGTCGAAGCCGCGCTGGTGCTCCAGCAGCACGTCCGGGAGGCCCAGGAGGGCGGCGGCCGGGACCGCCCGGGCGTCCGCGACGGGTGCGCAGCGGGCGCACAGGTCCTCCAGGGTCGCGGTGCCGCACACCCCGCACGCCGCCGTGACGGCGTGGGCACGGGCCCGCACCTCCCGGCGCGGCGGGCGCCGGGACGCCAC
Organism: Thermoleophilia bacterium; assembly: GCA_020848615.1. Lineage (GTDB taxonomy): Bacteria > Actinomycetota > Thermoleophilia > Miltoncostaeales > Miltoncostaeaceae. Next base: position 1,856 of record JADLHW010000061.1, on the reverse strand, counting down.
CACCACCACGTTGTAGGCCTGCTCCTCCGCCGGGTCGGTGCAGTACGCCACGCCCTCGATGTCGGCGGCCTCCACGATGCCCTCGGTCACCAGGAACCCGGCGGCGAGCGCGAAGTCGGCCCCCGGGGTGCGCATGGTCACCGCGATGGGCTCCGCGGGCCCGCCGGCGATGGCGATGCGGACCTCCATGGGCTCCTCCCCGGCGAGGCGGTCGGAGCGGGAGTCCCAGCGGCCGCCGCGCAGGCGCAGCACCCGCGCGGGGACGGCGGCGGTGCGGTGGGCCGGGGAGGTCGCCATGCGTAAACGCTAGCGTCAGGGGCGCATGCGCGACATCTCGCTCACCGACGCCCTGGCCGCCTGCGCCGCCAACCGGGTCGCGACCGGCGAGCAGACGGTGCCCGTGGCGGCCGCGGCCGGCCGCGTGCTGGCCCGCGAGGTGGTGGCGCGCGTGGACCTCCCCTCGGCCGACACCGCCGCCATGGACGGCCTGGCCGTGCGGTCCGCCGACACGCCCGGCACGCTGGCGACGGTCGGCGAGCACCGCGCGGGGCACCCCGGCCACGTGGCCCTCGGGCCGGGGCAGGCGGCGCGCATCTCCACCGGCGCGGTGCTGCCGGGCGGCGCCGATGCCGTGGTGCGGCGCGAGGAGGTGGGCGGCACGCCCGAGGCCGCCACGGTGCCGGGGGTCCCTCCGGGCCGCGACGTGCGGCGCCGCGGGGAGGTGATCGGGGCAGGGGAGGTGCTCCTGCCCGCGGGTGTCCGCATCGCGCCGACGGCGGTGACGGCGCTGGGCGCCGTGGGGATGGCGGAGCTCACGGTGACCGTCCCGCCGCGGGTCGCGGTGATCGGGGTGGGCGACGAGCTGGTGCCCCTGGGGGTGCCCCTGCGCCCGGGGCAGGTGTACGACTCCAACCGCGTGGGGGTGGCCGCGCAGCTGGCCGCCGCCGGCGCCGAGGTGATCTCCAGCACCTCGGTGGGCGACGACCGGGACGCGACGGTCCAGGCGATCCACACCGCGCTCGGCATGGGCGCCGACATGGTGGTGACCGTCGGCGGCGTGTCGGCCGGTGATCACGACCACGTGCGCCCGGCGATGCGGGCGCTGGGCGCCGAGGAGGTGTTCCGCGGCGTGCGGGTCGTGCCGTGCCGTCCCCTGTGGCTCGGGCGGCGGGACCACGTGGTGCTCCTGGGCCTGCCGGGGAACCCGGCGTCCGCGGGCATCGCGCTGCACCTGTTCGGCCGGGTGCTGCTGGGGCACCCGGCGCACTGGGCCCCGCGCGCGCCGCTGGCCGTGCACCGGTCACCCGGGCCCGGGATGGCGCAGGTCCTGCGCTGCGCCCTGCGGGACGGGGTCCTGCACCCCCTGCGCGCCCAGGGGGCCCACGCGGTCACCACCATGGCCCTCGCCGACGCGCTCGCCCTGGTGGAGGGCGACACCCCCGCCGGCACCCCGGTGCCGTGGTCGCCGATGGGACCCGCGTGAGCCGGCCCGTGCTGCTGCTCACCGGGGGCTCCGGCCTGCTGGGCCGTGCGATCCGGGCCGCCGCCGGCGGCTGGACGGTGGTCGCGCCGCCGCACGTCGCGATGGACGTGTGCGATCCGGCGGCCGTGCGGGCATCGGTGCGGGACGCCCGCCCGGCAGCGGTGATCCACTGCGCCTACGCGCGCGAGGACCGCGCGGTGAACGTCGACGGGGCGCGGATCGTGGCCGCCGCGGCCAGGGACGCCGGCGCCCGGCTCGTGCACATGTCCACCGACGTGGTGTTCGCCGGTCGCGAGGCCCCGTACACCGAGGACGATCCGGTGGATCCCGTGCACGACTACGGCCGCGCGAAGGCCGACGCCGAGCGGGAGGT
>JADLHW010000060.1 GCA_020848615.1 Thermoleophilia bacterium | reverse complement strand
GCCTTGCTCTGCCCCTGCCGGGGTCAGCGTCCTCTGCGGGTACCGATGGTCGTCTCCTGCGCCGCAGCTCGCCAGGGGGGTGGGGTTCGGCGGCCGTTGACGGTTGTCGCGTGGGCTTTTCATTGCCGCCCGGCTCGCCATCGTTTGTTGTATGGCCCGTTCGGGGGGTTTGCGCCTGGAACCGCGGCTTGCGCCTGCTCTGGCAGCTGACTCCAGGTCGCCATCCATGGCTCCCGGATCCCGACCCTCGCCGTCCACAATGGCTGCCTCGAGCCTGCCGGGGTCAGCGCCCACACGGGCACCGATCGGCGCTACCTGCGCGTCAACTCGCCAGGGGGATGGGATCCGGCGGCCGTTGACAGTTGTCGCGTGGGCTTTTCATTGCCGCCCGGCTCGCCATCGTGGTCGCATGGCGCGTCCGGGGGGTTTTGCGCCTGGAACCACGCCTTACGGCTGCTCCGGCAACTGACTCCAGGTCGCCGTCCATGGCTCCCGGCATCGAACCCTCGCCATCCACAAGGGCTGCCCTGCCCCTGCCGGGGTCAGCGTCCTCTGCGGGTACCGATGGTCGTCTCCTGCGCATCGACTCGCACGCTTTGGTGAGATTCGCGCCGGCTCCGCAGTTCGTGCTCGTAGGCGACGGCGTCGAACGACGCGGCGCCGATCCCCAGGAGCGACTGGCAGCGCCGGTCGATGGGGCACGGGTACATGAGCGACCCCAGCGTGCCGGCGCGCGCCGCGCGCGCCGTGTCGATCATGCGCGGCAGCCCAGGCGTAGCCCTCCAGCGTGTCCGCCATCGGCCGGATGCCGGCTGCGCTCACCCGGCACCGCCGGGCGGCCGGGACTCCGGCCGGTCGATGATCCGCACCCACGACCCGTCGGGCCGGCGGCGCGCCACCTGGACCCGCTCGCCGGCGCCGTCGCGCGCCGGGGTGCCCGTGAGGGCGATGTCGCCGCACACCAGGGTCGGCAGCGGCGTCTCGATGGCGAACCGGGGGCGATCCGCGAGGACCTCCGCCCACAGGGCGCGGATGGCCGCGCGGCCGGTGGTGACCCGGCCGGGAGGGAACGCCATGACCGCGTCCTCGTCGTAGAGCGCCACGACACCGTCCGGGTCGCCGGCGTTCGACCGCTCCACGAACAGGCGGGTGATGTCCTCGGGCCGGCCCGCCGGTTCGTACACGTGGTGGTCCATGGCTCCTCCTCCGGTGGTCAACGCCCTCATCCCACCGTAGGCCCGGCTCGTCCATATGACAAGCAGATGATTGCGATGCGAGCTAGCATCTTCTGCGATGACACTGGCCCAGCTCAGATCCTTCGCCGCGGTGGCGCAGGCCGGGTCGTTCACCGAGGCCGCCCGCCGCACGCGGGTCGCCCAGTCCGGGCTCAGCGCGCAGGTGCGGCAGCTCGAGACGGCCCTCGGCCAGTCGTTGTTCGACCGGTCCGCCCGCCGGGTGCGGCTGTCCCCGGCAGGGAGCGCCCTCCTTCCCCACGCCCTCGCCGTGCTCGAGGCGGCCGCCGCGCTGCGCGAGGCGGCCGACGGGCTCGCGGGCGCCGTGCGGGGCACCGTGCGCTTCGGGATGGTCGTGGGCTGCACGATCCCGCAGGTGCTGGACGCCCTGGGGCGGGTCCATGCGGAGCACCCCGGGCTGGCGGTCACCGTGACCGAGGCCGGTTCCGACGACCTGCTGGAGCGCGTGCGCCAGGGCACCCTCGACGTCGCGGTGGCCGGCTGGGCGGCCGGCGTCCACTCCGGCCTGCTCGCCGTGCCGGTCATCGAGGAGCCGCTGGCCGCCCTCGTGCCCCACGGCGACCCGCTCGCGGGCCGCGCCGAGATCGCGTTCGGGGACCTCGCCGGGCGATCGGTGCTGTGCCTCGCCCGGGGCACCGGAATCCGGGCGGCCCTCGACGCTGGGTGCAGGGCCGCGGGCGTCGACCTCGCGTTCGCCGTCGAGGCGAACGCGCCGGACGCCGTCATCGCCCTGGCCCGCAGGGGCCTCGGCATCGCCGTGCTCACGCCGTCCATCGCCGATATCGGCGACTGGGGCACGGCGGTGCCCATCGCCGGCAGCCCCCCGTCACGCCTGGGGATCGTCACCCGCCGGCAGGCCCGCACGCCCGCGTCCACATCCGTCCTGGCCACCGCCCTGCGGGACGCGTTCCGGGCCTCGCCGCCCGGCTGACGGCGCCGCCCGTTCTAGAGGTCGAAGGGCGACGGCAGGGACTCCTGCCGGTCGCCGCGTGGCCGCTCGTACACCTCGTGCCGCGCCATGGAGGCCATGAGCGCCTGCGGGCGCACCAGGACGTACAGCCCCATGGAGTCCTCGCGCATCCGCTCCAGCGCGGCCCACGAGCGCGCCTCCAGCACGTCCACGGCACCCACGGGGAGGAACAGCCCCGCCACCAGCCCGGCCATCTCCCCGTCGCCGCCGGTGAGGCGGTCGAACGCCAGCAGCACGATCACCCCGAACACCACGATCCCGGCGAGGCGCACGCGCCGCTCGCGGCCGTCGGCGATGGTCTCGTACACGGCGTTCGACGGCGGCCGGCGCACCTCCCCGGCCCCGGACAGGCGGCGCGAGCTCGCCACCGCCGCGATCACCAGGGTCACGACGCCCACCGCCCCGCCCGCGACCAGGGTCTTCAGGACCGAGACATCCTGGTCGATGAGGTACGCGAGCATCCACCACCCGGCGGCAGCGGTCCCGATGCCCAGGGCGGCGACCCCTCGCATGCGCACCTCCTCCACGACGCGGACGAGGCGCGGCAGACCGGCGAGGGCGGCGTCGGCCACGGGCCCCTGTCTCCTTTCGGTGGATGGCGGCAATGGCTACGATAACGCGCCGTTGCCGGCGTGCCCCCATATCCCGACGTCCCAGGACCATCCATGAACAACCCCGCGCCGCGTGTCGGCGTCGTGGGACTCGGCTATGTCGGACTCCCCCTCGCGGTCACCTTCGCGGAGGCGGGCGTCGGCGTGCTGGGTCTCGATGCAGTCCCGTCCCGTGTCGACCAGGTCAACTCCGGCCAGTCGTACATCGAGGACATCCCCAGCGACGTGCTGGGGCCCCTCGTCGCGTCCGGCCTCGTCCGGGCGACCACCCAGTGGGACAGCCTGAAGGCCGTCGACGCGGTCATCATCTGCCTGCCCACGCCCCTCGACGACCACCGGGAGCCCGACCTGTCGGCGGTGCTCGGCGCGGCGGAGAGCCTCGCCCAGCGGCTCCGGCCCGGACAGCTGGTGGTGCTCGAGAGCACCACGTACCCGGGCACCACCCGGGACGAGCTGGCGCCCATCCTGGAGCGGTCCGGCCTGAAGGCCGGCCGGGACTTCCACCTGGCGTTCTCCCCGGAGCGCGTCGACCCCGGCCGTGAGGACTGGACCACCCGCACCACGCCGAAGGTGGTCGGCGGCCTCACGCCGGAGTGCGCCCGCCGGGCCGCGGAGCTCTACGGCACCGCCTGCGACACGGTCGTGCAGGTCAGCACGCCCGAGGTGGCGGAGATGACCAAGCTCCTGGAGAACATCTTCCGCAGCGTGAACATCGCGCTGGTCAACGAGATGGCGCTCCTGTGCGACCGGATGGGCGTGAGCGTGTGGGAGGTCATCGACGCGGCGGCCACCAAGCCGTTCGGGTTCATGCCGTTCCGGCCGGGCCCGGGCCTGGGCGGCCACTGCATCCCCATCGACCCGTTCTACCTCACCTGGAAGGCCCGGGAGTACGACTTCCACACCGAGTTCATCGAGCTCGCGGGGAAGGTGAACTCCCAGATGCCGGCGTTCTGCGTGAGCAAGGTCGCCCGGGCGCTGAACAGCCGCCGGCAGGCGTTGAACGGCAGCCGGGTGCTGGTGCTGGGGGTCGCGTACAAGAAGAACGTGAACGACATGCGCGAGAGCCCGGCCCTCCGCATCATCGACATGCTGCTCGCCGAGGGCGCCCAGGTCTCCTACCACGACCCGTTCGTGCCGGAGCTCCCCAAGAAGGGCCTCTCCAGCGTGCCGCTCACCCCGGAGACGCTCGCCGGGCAGGAGGTCACCGTGGTGGTCACCGACCACGACGGCATCGACTGGGCCACCGTGGTCGCGAACACGCCCCTGGTGGTCGACCTGCGCAACGTCGTCCCCGACGACCCCAAGGTGTGGCGATTGTGAGTGGAAGCCCCGTCCGTGTCGGCGTGGTCGGGATGAACTACTGGGGTCCCAACCTCGCCCGGAACTTCGCGCGCCTCGACGGGTCCAGCCTGTCGTGGTGCTGCGACCTCGACGAGGCCGTTCTGGACCGCCACCGGTCCGCCTACCCGGCGACCGGGTTCACCACCCGGATGGACGACCTGCTCGAGGATCCCGGCACGGACGCGGTGGTGATCGCCACCTCGGTCCCCACGCACGCGGCCCTGGCCAAGCGCGCGCTGGAGGCCGGCAAGCACGTGTTCGTGGAGAAGCCCCTGGCGCTGCGCGCCGCCGACGCCCGCGAGGTCGCGGCGATCGCGCAGGACCGGGGGCTCATCTGCATGGTGGACCACCTGCTCGTGTACCACCCGGGCCTGCAGAAGGTGAAGCAGATCATCGACGACGGCCTGCTGGGCGAGGTGTTCTACCTCTACGGCAACCGCCAGAACCTGGGCATCGTCCGCGCCGACGAAAACGCGCTGTGGAGCCTGGGCCCGCACGACATCAGCGTGATGCTGTGGCTGGTGGGGGAGCGCCCCACCGAGGTGTCGGCAAGCGGCGAGAGCTACCTGCAGAACGGCGTCGAGGACGTGGTGTTCGGCCGCATCCGCTTCCCGTCCGGGGTGCTGGGGCACCTGCACCTGTCCTGGCTGGACCCCCACAAGATGCGCAAGATGACGGTCATCGGCCGCGACAAGATGGTCGTGTTCGACGACATGGAGACCGAGCGCAAGGTCACCCTGTACGACAAGGGCCCGGTGCCCCGCACCGAGACCTACGGGGAGTACATCCAGGTGCGCTCCGGCGACATCCACATCCCCAAGGTCCCGGGCGTGGAGCCCCTGAAGGTGGTGTGCCAGGAGTTCACCCAGGCGGTGCGCACGGGCACCCCGCCGCTCGCCGACGGCCGGGCAGGTACGGTTGTGGTCGAGGTGCTCGAAGCCATGACCGAGAGCCTCCGGTCGGCCGGCGCGCCGATCGCGCTCACGAGCCCGGAGGATGCGCGATGAGGGAGAACCTGGTGCTGGGGGAGGGCGTGGTGATCGGCGAGGACGTCGAGATCGGCGCCAACGTCGTGATCCGCGACGGCACCGTCATCGGCGACGGCTGCGTGATCCAGGACAACGTGGTGCTCGGCAAGCAGCCGCGGCTGTCGGCGCGGTCCACCGCCAAGCGCGACCCCCTGCCCCCCCTGGTGCTCGGCGCCGGCGCGGCGGTGTGCTCCGGGGCGGTGGTGTACGCCGGCACCAACGTCGGCGAGAAGGCGATCATCGGGGACCTCGCGTCGGTCCGCGAACGCTGCACCGTCGGTGACGGCGCGGTCATCGGACGCGGCGTGTGCGTGGAGAACGACACCCGCATCGGCGCGCGCTGCAAGGTGCAGTCCAACAGCTACATCACCGCCTACAGCGAGCTCGAGGACGACGTGTTCATCGCCCCGTGCGTGACCACCACCAACGACAACTTCATGGGCCGCACCGAGGAACGGCACGAGCTCATCAAGGGCGCGATCATCCGTCGTGGCGCCCGTGTGGGCGGCGGGGTGGTGATCCTCCCGGGCATCGAGATCGGCGAGGAGGCCTTCGTGGCCGCCGGCGCCCTGGTGACCAAGGACGTCCCCGGCGGCAAGCTCGTGGCCGGGCTGCCCGCCAAGGTGTGGCGCGACGTCCCCGAGGCGGAGCTGCTCCAGGCGCAGTGACCGGCCGGCGGCGCCGCGGCGCCGCCCTCTAGGACACGGGGCGGCGCGCCGGCAGCACCGTGACCCGGGTGACCGCCCGGCCCCCGTAGATCACGATGCCCGGCACGTCCACGCGGAGCCCCGCCGAGAGGTTCTCGGCGTCCTGCCCGGACGACAGCAGGCGCACCGCGTCGTGCTGGTCCTCCGACAGCCGGCGCACGGCGCGCAGCACGCGCTGGCCCCGCGGGACCTTCGCCAGCTCGCGCAGGTCGGCCTCCGCGGACCGCAGCGCGCGTGCGCGGACGGCCGCGGACTCGCCCAGGAGGGCCCCCGTGAGGTCCGCGGGTGACGGGTCGAACCCGTCCGGGCTGTTCGGGACCACGCGGAACGCCACGCGGCCCGGCTCCAGGTCCTTCGGGATCGTGACCGGCACCGTGACGCGCTCCGCCTCACCGCGGTACCGCACCATCGTGAGCACCATCCGCGCCCGCTGGCCGGGGCGCACCCGCGCGGGCACGAGGCGTGCCGCCGTGATCCGCGCCGCCTCCACCTTGGCGGTGAGCGTCTGCTCGATGTCGATCGAATCCGGCTCGAACACCCTCACGGAGTTCTGCAGGAGGATGGTGAGCGGCCGGGAGGCCGCGCCGCTGGAGGCCGTGATGACGTCGTCGGAGGCCGCGTACACGTTGCGGTAGACGATGGGCGAGGGCAGGTCGCCGCCGCGGATCGTGACCTTCACCGTGACCGTGCCCCCGGTGAGGCCGTCGCGGGCCTGCATGATCGGCTCGAGCTGGAGGATGTCGCTGAGCACGGGCACCAGCTGCGGCTGCGGTGCGACCACGACGTCGAGGTCCGCGGTGGTGCCCCGCAGGGTGTCGCGGGCGATGCTGTGCACGCGGATGGCGTCCACGCGCCCGATGGTGCCCACCAGCCCGTCCCGGCGGTCGCCGGTGACCATGCCCTGCACCGTGCCGGGCTCGCCGAACTTGAAGCTGCCCCCGCGGATCGGCGCGGCGACCACGTTGTAGACGTAGCCGTCGCCGAGCAGCAGGCGCGTGGCGCCCGCTCCCGTGAACGGGTGCCCGAACCCGAGCACCGTGGCGCCGTCGACGTAGGTGACCGTGCCAATGGCCCCCACCGTGAAGTCGCCTCCGGCGACCAGCACGCTCATGGACGCGCCGGGCTGGAGCGTCACGGCGGGGCGGTACGAGCGCGGCAGGGCCTGCTGGATCTCGGCGCGGGCGCCGGTGACGCCGCGCAGCAGCGGCGTGAGGCGGGAGTCGATGCCTGACACGGCCCAGCGCGCCAGCGGGTACAGGGCGCGGGTTCCGGGCGAGCTGCGCTCCAGCCGGAGCGCCGCGGCGCGGTCGGCGACGACCCTGGTGGGCCGCACCGCGGCCGGCACGCGGGTGCGCTCCAGCGCCTGGGCCCCCCTGCTCACGGCGATCATCCGCTCGATGGGGGTGACCGCGCCCAGCACGTTCGCCTCGTCGCCCTGGCCGTAGGAGATCGCGCCGATGACCCGGGCGACCCCGTCCGCGCCGGTCACGTACACGGGGCTCCCGCTCATGCCCTGGGCGATGCCGCCGGTCTGGGCCATGAGCGGCCCCTCGGCCCTGATGAGGATGAGGGCCCCGCCGGGCGTGTTCGGCGCCGGCTGCACATCGGTGACGGTGACCGGGAAGCTCGAGATGGTCGTGCCCTGCACCACGGTGTACGCGGTGCCGGTCATCCCCGTCCGGACCTCCGACAGCGGCATGATGGGGTCGGCGGCCGTCGCGGTGCCCGCGCCGAGCGCGAGGGCCGCGGCCGCGGCGCCCATCAGGGGAAGGGCACGGCGACGGGCTGCGCGGTGCGGACGGGCTCGGGGAACGCCGGAATCTCTCACCGGCGGCATCCTAATCCGCAATCCGGCTGTCGCGGAAATCCCTCCGGTCGCCGGTGATCTGCGATGACGGGGACGGAAGGGGGAGTACCGCCACCGCCATCGCGGACCTGATGCGGCGCGAAAGAGACCGAAGAAGACGGGACCGATCCCCTGCGCGTTCGTGTGCATCAGTGGCGTCGGCGCGGCATGATCGATTCCGCATACCCCCCAAGGGGGATTCGCGTCGAACCGATACCCGGAATTGGTCACTCGGCCACCCGGGCGCCGTACTGCTCCCGGTAGTAGGCGAGGTACTCCCCCGATTTGATCGGCTCCCACCAGCCGCGGTTGAGCGTGTACCACTCCACGGCGTCGGCCAGACCGCCGGCGAAGTCCCGCCGGGGCTCCCAGCCCAGGCCCCGCAGCTTGGCGGTGTCGAGCGCGTAGCGCCGGTCATGGCCGGGGCGGTCCTCGACGTGGCGGATGAGGGATTCGTCGCGGCCGGTGAGGCGCAGGATCGCGTGGGTGATGTCGAGGTTCGGCATCTCGTTGCCGCCGCCCACGTTGTAGACCTCGCCGGCCGCGCCGTGCAGCGCGGCGTGCAGCACGCCCTCGCAGTGGTCGTCCACGTGGATCCAGTCCCGCACCTGCATGCCGTCGCCGTAGACCGGCAGCTGCTGGCCGTCGAGGGCGTTGGTGACGAACAGGGGGATGAGCTTCTCGGGGTACTGCCGGGGCCCGTAGGTGTTGGACCCGCGGGTCACCACCACGTCCATCCCGTAGGTGCGGTGCCAGGCCAGCGCCTGCAGGTCCCCCCCGGCCTTGCTCGCCGAGTACGGGCTGCTGGGGTCCAGGGGGTCGGTCTCGCGGAACGCGCCGTGCGGCACCGATCCGTACACCTCGTCGGTGGACACCTGCACGAACCGCCGCACCCCGGCCTTCCGGGCCTCGCCCAGGAGGACCGCGGTGCCCACCACGTCGGTCATCGGGAACGACGCGGGGTCCAGGATGCTGCGGTCCACGTGGGTCTCGGCGGCCATGTTGACCACCAGCTCCACCCCGTCGAGCGCCCCGGCCATCGCCTCGGTGTCCGCGATGTCGGCGTGCACGAACCGGTAGCCGTCGCTGCCGGCGACGTCGGCGACGTTCGCGGGATTCCCCGCGTAGGTGAGCTTGTCGACGTTCACGACCTCGTGTCCGCGTGACAGCGCCAGCCGCACGAACGCCGAGCCGATGAACCCGCAGCCGCCGGTGAGCAGGATCCTCATGTCGCCTCCGCGATGTAGTCGGCAAGGGCCTCGCGCCAGTCCCGCAGCCTCGGCGCGCCGGGCCGGGCGACTCGCAGCACCGACCTGGCGGGGCGGGGCGCCGGCCGGCCGAGCTGGGCGGTGGTGATGGGCCGCACGGCGCAGTCGATGCCCGCGCGCCGGAAGATCTCGGCGGCGAACCCCGCCCAGGTCACCGACCCCGCCCCGGCCGTGTGGTACACGCCGGCGGGCAGGTCCAGCAGGGCCCGCAGGACGGGTGCCAGGTCGCGCGTCCACGTGGGGCACCCCAGCTGGTCGTCCACCACGGTCACCTCGTCGCGCTCGGCGCCCGCGCGGCGCATCGTGTCGACGAAGTTCCGGCCGTGGGCGCCGTACAGCCATGCGGTGCGGGCGATCCGGACGCCGCCCGGGTGGGCGGCCAGCGCCGCCCGCTCACCGGCGAGCTTGGTGCGCCCGTACGCCCCGATGGGCGCGGTGGGGGCGTCCTCGGGGTAGTCGTCGGGGGAGGTGCCGTCGAACACGTAGTCGGTGGACAGCTGCACCATCGGCACCCCGTGGCGTGCCGCGGCGGCCGCCACGTTCCCCGCGCCCTCGCCGTTCACCGCCAGGGCGTCGGCCTCCCGCTCCTCGGCCCCGTCCACGTCGGTCCAGGCGGCGCAGTGGATGACCGCCTCCGGGCGCACCTCGTCGAGGCACGCGCCGACCGCGGCGGGGTCCCGGATGTCGACCTCCATGTCCACGCCCACCGGGTCGTCGCCGTTCGCGGCGAGGAACGCCATCACGTCCCGACCCAGCATCCCCGCCGCACCGGTCACCAGGATCCGCACCGGCTAGATGAGGCCGATCGCGGAGCTGTCGCCCACCATGAACCGGTACGCCCGGGGCTTGGCGTCGGTGCGGGCGATCACCACCCCGCGGCCCACCAGGCTGCTCTCGACCCGCGCGTCCAGGTCCTCGATGCGGCTGTCCTCCAGGAAGATCGAGTGCTCGACCTCGGCACGCCGGATCACCACGCGGTCCGACACCGCCGTGTACGGGCCGATGTAGGCGGACTCCACCACCGCGTCCCGGCCGATCACCGCCGGCCCGCGGATCGCCGAGTCCACCACCCGGGCACCCGCCTCCACCACCACGCGGCCCTCGATGGTGCTGCCGATGAGCTCACCGTCCACGCGCGGCTCGATCACGTCGAGCACGAGCCGGTTGGCCTCCAGCATGTCCTCCAGCTTGCCGGTGTCCTTCCACCAGCCGGTCACCACGTGCGGGTCCACGCGGAGCCCGGAGTCGATGAGGTGCTGGATGGCGTCGGTGATCTCCAGCTCGCCGCGCGCCGACGGGCGGATCGCCCGCGCCGAGTCCAGGATCGCGGAGGTGAACATGTAGACGCCCACCAGCGCCAGGTCGGTGCGCGGCTGCGGCGGCTTCTCCTGCAGGCGCACCACCCGCCCGCCCTCCAGCTCGGCCACCCCGTAGGACGACGGGTCCGGCACGCGCTGGAGCAGGATCATCGCGTCGGCGTCACCGGCACGGAACTCGTCGGCGAGCCCCCGGATGCCGTCGCGCAGCAGGTTGTCGCCCAGGTACATCACGAACGGGCTGCCGCCCAGGAAGTCCGCCGCGGTGAGCACCGCATGGGCGAGCCCCAGCGGGGCCTCCTGCCGGATGTAGGTCGCCCGGATGCCCAGCGCCGACCCGTCGCCCACCGCCGCCTTGATCTCGGCGTGGGTGTCGCCCACGATGATGCCGATGTCGGTGACCCCGGCGTCCCGCAGGGCCTCGAGCCCGTAGAAGAGCACGGGCTTGTTCGCCACCGGCACCAGCTGCTTGGCGCTCGTGTGGGTGATGGGGCGCAGGCGGGTGCCGGCTCCTCCCGAGAGCACCAGCCCTTTGAGCTCGTTCCGCACGACGCGCGGACGTTAGCACCGGCCGCCGCATTATCGTCCCTGGCCGATGGACCGGGATGACTGGCTGCGCACGCGGACCTTCGAGGGTTCGTCCTTCGATCCGGAGCGGCTCGCCCACGCCCGCCGGGCGGACGGCGTGACGGTGTCCGCGGTGCTGCCGGCCCTGAACGTCGCGGGCACCGTGGGGGCCATCGTCACGGCGGTGCGGGAGCGCTGGATGGGGCCGGGCGGCCTGGTGGACGAGCTGGTGGTCGTCGACTCGCGCAGCGCCGACGGCACCGTCGCGGAGGCCGTCGCGGCCGGCGCCCGCGTGGTGCAGGACGACGAGGTCCTCACCTCGGCCGGACCGGGGCGCGGCAAGGGCGAGGCGATGTGGAAGAGCCTCGCCGCAACCTCGGGCGACCTCGTGCTGTGGCTCGACGCCGACGTGAGCGACTTCGACCCGGCGTTCGTGCCCGGCATGCTCGGCCCCCTGCTCACCGTTCCGGAGGTGGCGTTCACCAAGGCCGTGTACCGGCGCGCCATGGGGGACGGCGACGACGGCGGACGGGTCACCGAGATCTGCGCCCGGCCGCTGCTCAACCTGTTCCATCCGGAGCTCGCCGTGCTCGCCCAACCGCTGTCCGGGGAGCAGGCGGGGCGGCGCGACCTGCTGGAGTCCCTGCCGTTCTTCACGGGGTACGCGGTGGAGATCGGGCTGCTCATCGACGTGCTGGGGGCGCGCGGGCTGGGGGCGCTGGCGCAGGTGGACCTGGGGCGCCGCGTGCACGTCAACCAGCCCACCGCCGCCCTGGGGCCCATGGCGTACGCCATCACGCAGGCGGTGCTGCGCCGGCTCGCCGACGCGGGCCGCGCCCCGGCGGCGCTCGCGGACGCCGGCCCGTTCGCCCGCCCGGTGCGGGGCGACGGCGGGTGGGTCCTGGAGGAGCGCGACGTGCGCCCCGCCGAGCGGCCGCCCATCGGCCCCCTGCTGCGCGGCACCGCATGAGGGCCGTCTACCTGGACCTGGACGGCACCCTGCTGGGCCCCGGCGGGTCCGTGCTCGCCGGTGAGGAGGGCGCGGTGAGTGACGCCGGCGTGCATGCGCTGATGCTGCTGCGCGAGCGCGGCGTCCCGGTGGTGCTGGTGAGCGGCCGCAGCCGGATGCGCCTGGAGACGACCGCCCTGCTGCTGGGCGCCGACGGCATCCTCCCCGAGCTGGGCGCCTGCGACTGCGGGTATCCGGCGGCCCCCGGGCAGACCGTGCACGACGCCATCGCGGCCACCGGCATCCCCGCCGCCCTGCTCACCCGGGAACCGGGCCTGGAGGTGCACCCGGCGGCGCAGTGGGGGCGGGAGGGCAGCCACGTGTACCGGGGCGCCGTCGCCGCGGACGCCGCCGCCTGGGTCGTGGAGCGGTCGGCCGGCACCCTGCGGCTCGCGGACAACGGCCGGGTGACCGGCGGGAACGTCTTCCACCTGCTGCCCGCCGCCGCGTCGAAGGGCGGCGCCGTGGCCACCGACCTCGCGCGCCGCGGGATCGACCCCGCCGGGTGCCTGGCGGTGGGCGACAGCGCGGAGGACGCCGCGATGGCGGACCACGTGGGGCGGTTCGCGCTGGTGCGCAACGGCGCCGAGGCCGACCCCGTGCTGGCCGCCGGGATGCCGTGGATCACCCGCGCGGCGTACGGCGCGGGCGTCCTGGAGGCCGTCCGGGAGTGGCTCGGAGGCTAGGCCGTGGGGTCCGCGACGGGCATCGGCACCGGCGCGGAGCACTCCCGCACCACCTGCCGCCACGCCCGCAGCGCCGCCCGGGCCCGCACCGCCCGCGCCGGGTGCGGCGCGGTCCGCGCCGCCGCCAGCGCCCGATGGGCCGGCGGGGAGGTGGGGCAGCGCCCCCACTGCGCGCTGAGCGCGGTCGCCTGCCGCAGGGCGACGTCACCGGGCCGGTGCGCCTGGGCCGCGGCGGAGGGCTGTGCGACCAGCACGGCGAGCAGCAGAAGGGCCAGGGCGGGGAGGGAGCGGAGCGTCGTGGTCACATGACCCATGGTGCGCTCACCGCCGCGCCGTGGGACCGGCCGTGCGGACGGCGCGGCCCCGGACGGGCGTATAGGACGCGGGGGCTCTCAGCTCTCGAAGACCGAAGACACCCGCGACGCCGCTCAGAAGCCGGCCACCGCGCGCCACATCCCGCCGATGGCGGCGCCCATGGCGGCCAGGTTGGTCTCCGTCTCGGCCAGGGCGTCGGGCTCGGGCAGCAGCGCGCGGTTCACCGGGAAGGCGGCCGCCAGGCCCATGCGCCGCACCATGCCCGGCAGCAGGGCCAGCTGCCCGCACACGGCCACGCACGGGACGCCAGCCTCGCCGCAGGCCGCGGCGACCGCCGCCGGGGCCTTGCCCCGCATGCTCTGCTCGTCCAGCCGGCCCTCCCCGGTGATGCACAGGGCGGCGCCGTCCAGAGCCGCCGGCAGGCCCGCCGCCTCCAGCACCATGCGGGCGCCCGGCTCGATGCGCGCGCCCAGCAGCGCCACCAGGCCGGCCGCCGCGCCGCCGGCGGCCCCCAGGCCGGGCACGTCCAGCACCTCCACCCCGGTCGCGCGGGTCACGGCGGCCGCGTAGCTCCGCAGCCCGTCGTCGAGGCGCCGCACCATCCCGGGGTCCGCGCCCTTCTGCGGGCCGAACACCGCCGCCGCCCCCTCGGCGCCGGTGAGGGGGTTGGTCACATCGCACGCCACCACGATCTCGGTGCCGGCCACACGGCGATCCAGGCCCGTCAGGTCCACCGACGCGACCCGGGCGAGGTCCGCCCCGCGGCCCGCAAGCTCCGCCCCGGAGGCGTCCAGGAACCGGGCGCCCAGGGCCCGGGCGAGGCCCATGCCGCCGTCGTTGGTCGCGCTGCCGCCGAGGCCCACGATGATGCGCGTGGCGCCCAGGTCCAGGGCCGCCAGGATCTGCTCGCCCGTGCCGAGGGTGCTGGTCATCTCCGGGTCCCGCTCGGCCGGCGGCAGCCGCTCGTACCCGCTGGCCTGGGCGAGCTCGACGACCGCGACGTGGCCGGGCAGCTCGCCGATGGCGGCCTCCAGGGGCCGGCCCAGGGGGTCGGCCACCACGCTGCCGCGGCGACGGCCGCGGGCGGCGGCCACCAGCGCGTCCAGCGTCCCCTCCCCGCCGTCGGCGACCGGCACCACGCGGGTCTGGACGCCGGTGGCGGCCAGGCGCACGCCGGCGGCCACGGCCCGGGAGGCGTCGGCGGCCGACAGCGCCCCCTTGAACGCCGCCAGGGCGACCACGACCGGCCCGGTCATGCCCGCGGCTGCCCCCAGTCGAGGCGCAGGAACCCCAGCAGCCAGTCCTGGAAGCCCTCGTCGTCCCACGCCTCGCGGGCGTCGCCGATGAGCTCCGAGTCGGCGCCCACCGCGATCCGGAACGGCGCCGACGGGTCGGTCGCGGCGGCGAACGCCGCCTCCGCGACCGGCTCCGGCCCGATGCCCATCTCCTGCCGCCAGGCCCGGAAACCCAGCTTGAGCTGCTCGAACAGGGCGGCGTACGCGCCCTCGCCGGCCGCGATGCCGCCGGTCACCCGCGTGGCCATCGAGAAGTCCGTGTTCACCATCCCCGGCTCCAGGACGTGCACCCGCACCCCCAGGGGCCGCAGCTCGATGCGCATGCCCTCCGCCCAGGCGGACATCGCGTACTTGGTGGCGTGGTACATCGACAGCAGGGGATGGGTGACGCGCGCGCCGATCGACGACACGCAGATCACGCTGCCCCGCCCGGCCTCGCGCATCGCGGGCAGGCAGCGCTGCACCACGTCGACGTTGCCGAACAGGTTGGTCTCGAACATCCGGCGGGCCTCGGCGAGGTCGACGTCCTCGGCGGCGCCCATGAGGGCGTACCCGGCGTTCGGGACCACGCAGGCCAGTGGGCCGCCGGCGAACTCCTCCGCCTCGGCCACAGCGTCGGGCACGGCGCCGGCGTCGGTGACGTCCAGGCGGATGATCTTCAGGCGGTCGTCGGCGGGCAGGGCGGCACGGGCGGCATCGGGGTCGCGGACCGCGGCGACGGCCCGCCATCGCCCGGCGAGGAAGCGCTCCACGGTCGCGCGGCCGATGCCCCGGCCGGCCCCCGTGACGAGGACGGTGTCGGTCATCCGCCCACGCTATCGCCCGGCGGGGGCGGTGTGGCGACGAGGGGATGCTCCTGGGTGGGGCGGGCGGCGGCGGGCAGGCGCAGCGTGAAGGTGCTGCCCGCGCCGGGCGCGGACACCAGGTCGATGGCGCCGCCGTGGGCGCGGGCGAGGCCGCGGGCGATCGCCAGGCCCAGCCCGGCGCTGCGGCCCTCGCGGCTGCGGTCGCCGCGGTAGAAGCGGTCGAAGACGAACGGCTGGTCCTGCAGGGGGATGCCCTCCCCCGTGTCGACCACCGCCATCGTCGCCATGGGCCCGTCCCGGCCCACCACCACGTCCACCGACCCCCCGGACGGCGTGTGCCGCAGGGCGTTGTCCAGCAGGATCAGCAGGATCTGCTCGACCCGGGCCGGGTCCGCGTGCACCGCCACCGGGCCGGCGGAGGTCACGGCGCGCAGCCGCCGGCCCTCGGCCTCGGCGAGGGCCTGACGGGACGCGACCACGCCCTCGGCCATCGCGTCCAGGTCGAAGCGCTCCCGTTCCAGCGGCAGGCCGCCGCTGTCCAGGCGTGCCAGCTGCAGCTGCTCCTCCACGAGCCGCTGCAGGCGGTCGGCCTCGCCGCTCATGAGCTCCAGGAACTCCTCGCGGCGGCCGGGGTCGATGCGCGGGCCCTGCAGGAGCTCCAGCAGCCCCTTGATCGCCGCGAGGGGGGTCTTCAGCTCGTGGGAGACGTTGGCCACCAGGTCGCGGCGGGCGCGCTCCAGGCGGCGCTGCTCGGTGACGTCGCGCATCGTCACCACGGCGCCCGCGGCGGGTGACGCCAGGCGGGCGAGGATGAACTCCACCTCGGTGCCGTCGTCCAGGGTGACCTCCTGCTGCACCGGTTCGCGGTCCTCCGGCTCCGCCGCGTCGACGGCCTGGATCAGCGCCGGCGGCAACTCCGCCGCGCGGGTGAGCACCGCACCGGGCGGCACGCCCAGCAGCCGTTTGGCGGCGGGGTTCATGATCGTGATCGCGCCGTCGTCCCCCAGGCCGATCACGCCCTCCGCCAGCGAGGAGATGAGCATCCCGGCGCGGTCGCGCTCCCCGGTGATCTGGTCCACCTGGTTCTCGATGCGTCCCGCCATGGTGTTGAGGCTGTCGCCCAGGATCGCGAACTCGCGCAGCCGCTGGTCGGGCGCGCGGGCGCCCAGCTCCCCCGCGGCCAGGCGGGACGCCGTGCGGGCCAGCACCGCGATGCGCTTGCCCACCAGCCGCGACAGGCCGTAGCCGGCGAGCGCGGCGAGCATGAGCACCGCGGCCACCGCCACGATCAGGCGGCGGCGCAGGGCGTTGAGCTGGGAGTCCGACACGCCCCGGGCCCGGGCGGCGGCCTCCACGACCACGCCCTCCCCGAAGATGGGGGCCGAGAACGTGTACCGCTGCCGGGCCCACACGTACCGGTACCCGCCGGCCGTCCCCGTGTTCGCGACGTCGTTGGTGTTCGCCGCGCCCAGCACTGCGTCCAGGAGCCTGCAGCAGCCGGGGGACCGGGCCACGGTGCGGTACCCCGCGTGGATGACGATGATCCGCACCTGCCCGCCGGTCTCCGCGGCGATCCCCGTGGCCAGGTCCGAGACCTCCGACTCGGGCGCGGACTCCAGGGACGCGTTGCGCACCCTCCCGTCGATCGCCGACAGCAGCTCACCGCTCTGGGTGCGGGCCTCGTCGCGGCGGAGGTTGCTCTCCAGGGTGGGGAGCACCGTGAGCAGCACCGCGGCGCTGGCAAGGGCCCCCACCGCGATGAGGGTCGCCACCAGCCAGGCCTGCAGGCCGGGGTGGCGGAAGGCCATCAGACCCTCGCCACGTCCGCGCCGAAGGCGTATCCCACGCCGCGGACCGTCCGGATGAGCGCCGGGTTCGACGGGTCGTCCTCCACCTTCTGCCGCAGGTGCCGCACGTGGACGTCCACGCTGCGCAGGTCGCCGAAGAACGAGCCCTGCCACAGGTGGTTCATGAGCTCCTCGCGGGTGAACACCCGGCGGGGGCTGCTCGCCAGCTTGTGGAGGATCTCGAACTCGCTGAAGGTGAGGTGGACCTCCTCGTCGCCGCGGGTGACGGTGCGGGCCACCGGGTCGATCTCCAGGTCGCCGGCCCGCAGCGACTGGCCGCGGTCGGGCTCCGACCGGGCGCGCCGCAGGTTCGCCCGCACCCGCGAGACCAGCTCCCGCGGGCTGAACGGCTTGGTGACGTAGTCGTCGGCGCCCAGCTCGAGGCCCAGGACCTTGTCGAGTTCCTCGCCGCGAGCCGACAGGATGATGATGGGGGTGCTGCGCTCCGCCCGGATGCGCTTGCACACCTCCAGGCCGTCCACGCCGGGCAGCATGAGGTCCAGGATCACCAGGTCCACCGCCTGGTCCTGGATCGTGGCGAGCGCCTCGTCGCCGCGGGCGACCGACACCACGTCGAAGCCGGCGTCCTCCAGCGCGTACTCCACCACGGTGCGGATCGCCTGCTCGTCCTCCACCACCATGATGCGCTCGGCCATGGCCCGGAACCGTAGCGCGGACGGAGGCGCGCGACCGCGTTCCCCGCTCGGCCGTCACCGGTCCCGGCGGGACCCCGCCGATCTCCCGCTACCCTGCCGCACGTGACGCGCCCGCCCACCGAGCCGCCGTACCCCGGCCCGCCGGCCCCGCCGCCCGCCGCCGCGCAGGCCCCCGGCCCCGCGCCGCCCGCCGCCCGGCGGGGACCGCGTCGCTGGCTCGCCGCCTCGGTGGTGCCGGCGGTCATCGGCGCGAGCGTCGCGGTGGCGGCCACCACCCTCACCGACCTGGCGGGCGACGACGGATCCCGCACCGTCACCGTCGTCGAACGGGCCTCCGGCGCGCTGGACGGTCCCGGCGACACGACGGCGGGCACCGCGGCCGGCGACGCCGAGATCGATCCCCCGGCCGTCGCCGCCGGCGCCGCCCTGCCGGTGTCGGCGATCGTGCGGCGCCTGTCGCCCGGGGTGATGCTGGTGACCACCGGCGACGGCACATCGGGCAGCCTGGGCACCGGGTTCCTCGTCGACCGTGACGGCCACATCCTCACCAACGCGCACGTCGTCGCGAACGCGAAGAAGGTGGAGGTGACCTTCCAGGACGGCGAGTCGCTGTCCGCGGCGGTCCTCGGCAGCGACCCCGCGACCGACGTGGCCGTGCTGCGGATCGCCGACGTGCCGGCGGGCGCCGCCGTCGTGCCGCTCGGGACGATCCGGGACCTGGCCGTGGGGGACCCGCTGGTCGCGATCGGCAACCCCCTGGGGTACCGCCAGACGGTGACCACCGGCATCGTGTCCGCCCTGAAGCGCACGATCTCCTCACCCGACGACACCAGCATCCAGAACGTCATCCAGACCGACGCCGCGATCAACCAGGGGAACTCCGGCGGACCCCTCATCGACCGCAGCGGCCGCGTCGTGGGGATCAACTCCCAGATCGCCACGGAGGGCACCGGCGGCGGCAACCTGGGCATCGGGTTCGCGGTCCCCATCGACACGGTCCGCCCCGTCGCCCGGAGCATCATCGACACCGGGAAGGCGCAGCACGCCTGGATCGGGATCGTCGGCACCACCCTCGACCCGCGGGCCGCCCGCGCGAACGGCCTCACCGGCCGCCGCGGCGTGATGATCGTGGAGCTCGACGGCCGGGGCCCCGCGAAGGCCGCGGGCCTGCGGGGCGCGACCTCGGGCACCGGCGGCGGGGACGACGAGGTCCCGAAGGGCGGCGACGTGATCGTCGGCATCGACGGCCGCACCGTCGCGGACATGGGCGACGTGAGCCTCGCGATCGCCGGCCGGCGGGTGGGCGCCGAGGTGCGGATGACCGTCCTGCGGGACGGGGTGGAGCGGACGGTCACGATCCGCCTCGCGGACCGTCCCGCCGACATCCGCTGATCGTCCGGCGCTCAGGCCCCCGGCCTGAAGGCGCCCTCCGACTCCAGCCGCGGGCCGCCGATGAGGTCCACGCAGTACGGGATGCCGCCCCACACCGCGTCGAGGCACTCGCGGATCGCGGCCGGCTTGCCCGGGAGGTTGAGGATGAGGCAGCTCCCCCGGTGCCCGGCGGTCTGGCGGCTCAGGATCGCCGTGGGGACGTGCCGCAGGCTCTCCGCCCGCATGGCCTCGCCGAAGCCGGGGAGCATGCGGTCGCACACCGCCTCCGTGGCCTCCGGCGTGATGTCGCGGGGCGCGGGTCCGGTGCCGCCCGTGGTGACGATCAGGCAGCAGCCCTCCTCGTCGGCCAGGCGCGTGAGCTCGGCCTCCACGACGTCCCGGTCGTCGCTCACGATCGCCGCGACCGCGCGCCAGGGCCCGGACAGGGCCTCCTGCAGGTACGCCCGGATGGCGGGGCCGCCGCGGTCCTCGTAGTCCCCCCGGCTCGCCCGGTCGGACACCGTGAGGATCCCGACCGCGGGGACGTCGCTCATCCGGCCCCGCCGAGCTCCACGACGCGGCGCTTGA
Organism: Thermoleophilia bacterium; assembly: GCA_020848615.1. GTDB lineage: Bacteria > Actinomycetota > Thermoleophilia > Miltoncostaeales > Miltoncostaeaceae. Next base: position 1,380 of record JADLHW010000060.1, on the reverse strand, counting down.
TGCGCGCGAGGATCGCCCCCATGCCCCGCAGGCGCAGCGGGGAGATGAGCTCCGCCAGGCCCATCTTCACGTAGAAGTCCGGCGGGGTCTCCAGGACCTCCTGCGGGGTGGCGCCCTCCAGTCCCTCCGCGAGGATCCCCGCGTAGCCGCGGGTGGTGGGGGCCTCCGGCGGGGCGTCGAAGAACACGTGCACGCGCTGGGCGTCGTCGATCTCGACGGCCAGGAAGAACGGGGTCTGGCACTCGTGGACCTGCTCCAGGCCCGCCCGGTCCCGGTAGCGGTCCGGGAGCGCGGGCAGGCCCTTCGAGAAGTCCAGCAGCATCTGCAGGCGCAGCTCCTTCGGGGACATCCCGAAGTCGTCGACGATCTCCTGCAGGGCGGCGGGGATCACGCGATGCTCAGGGCCGGACGGGGTGGCCGGGGCGCTCGATGGGCACCCGCACCGCGTTGCCCCACTCGCACCACGAGCCGTCGTAGTTCCGCACGCGGTCGTGGCCCAGCAGGTGGGTCAGGACGAACCACGTGTGGCTGGAGCGCTCCCCGATGCGGCAGTAGGCGACGATGTCGTCGCCGTCGGCGACGCCCACCTCGTCGCGGTAGATCGCCTGCAGCTCCGACAGGCTCCGGAACGTGCCGTCGTCGTTCGCGGCCCGCCGCCACGGCACGCTCGCCGCGGTGGGGATGTGCCCGGCGCGCAGGGTGCCCTCCTGCGGGTAGTCCGGCATGTGGGTGAGCTCGCCGCTGTACTCGCCCGGGGACCGCACATCGATGAGCTTGCCCCTGCCGATGTGGGCGAGGACGTCCTCCTTGAAGGCGCGGATCGTGCGGTCGTCGCGGGCCACCACGGGGTAGTCGGTGCGCGACCTCGCCGGCACCTCCGTGGTGAGGGGGCGGCCCTCCTCGATCCACTTCTGCCGGCCGCCGTCCAGGAGCCGCACGTCGGCGTGGCCGAACAGGCTGCACACCCACAGGGCGTACGCGGCCCACCAGTTGAAGTTGTCCCCGTAGAACACGATGGTCGTGTCCCGGGTGACCCCCTTGGCGGCCATCAGCTCCGCGAAGGCCTCCGGGTCCACGTAGTCGCGGGCGACCTGGTCGTTGAGGTCGGCGTGCCAGTCGATCTTCACCGCGCCCGGGATGTGGCCCGTGTCATACAGCAGGACGTCCTCGTCGGACTCCGCCACCACCACGCCGGGGTCGTCCAGGTGCTCCGCGAGCCACGCGGTCGTGACCAGCCGCTCCGGGTGGGCGTACTCGGCGAGCTTGGGATCGGGATCGCGGTCGGCGGCCATCGGCGGCTCCTACGGTCGTGTCGGTGGAGGGACCACCCGAAACGTAGACGAGGCCGCGCGGCTTCGCCTGCCGGGCCGAGCCCCCGGG
>JADLHW010000059.1 GCA_020848615.1 Thermoleophilia bacterium | reverse complement strand
GGCCGTCGAACCGAGTGTCGTGCTGGGCGACCAACCGCCCTCCATCGAGGTGCGCCTCACACCGGAGGGCCGCCGCGCCCTCCACGCGCTCACGCGTGGCGTCGCCCGGCGCGGCGCCAGCGAGGGAACGGTGCGGACCGTCATGCTGGTCGTGGACGGTGTGCTTGTGAGCAACCCCACGGTCGACCCACAGCAGTTCCCCGATGGCCTGAACAGCCCGTCGTTCATCATCGGCGGCAACTTCTCGGCCACCGACGAATCCTGGCGCCGGGTCATGGCCGCCCAGATCGAGGAGGGTCCCCTGCCGGTCGTGCTCACCCCGGCGGGCTGACCGTTTCGCGCCGGGCGGGGGTGGGAACCGACGGGGCGACCCGTCCCCCACCCCCGCCCCGCGCATGAGCGAACCGTCCGGCCCTCCGCAGCGACCGTTCCGGGACGAGGGCCCGGGGGAGCGCGGGGACCGGCAGCTGGGAGAGCTCATCCAGGAGGTCCGGGTGGCGCTGCCCGGGGTACAGGTGCTGTTCGCGTTCCTGCTGGCGGTGCCGTTCAGCGCCCGGTGGGACCGCACCACCGCGCTCCAGCGGGACGTGTTCTTCGCGACGCTGCTGCTCACCGCGCTCGCGACGGTGCTGCTCATGGCGCCCTCGGCCCTGCACCGGATGCTGTTCGCCCGGGGCGACAAGCCGCACGTGGTGCGCGTGGGGCACCGCCTGGTCGTCGCGGGCCTGTGCGTGCTGGGGCTGGCGATGGGCAGCGCCGTGTTCCTCATCACCGACGTCCTGTACTCGGTGCCTGCGGCGATCGGCGTGGCCACGGGCTTCGTGGCGGTGGTCGCCGGGGTGTGGTTCGCCATCCCGCTGGCGCGCCACCTCACCCGCGGCACGTGACGCGGGCGGGGCGTCCGGCGGCGATGGCAGCATCCATGCACGGCCCCGGGACCGGGGCCCCACATGCGCGGCGGCGGTTGGGATGGCCGTCGTCGCGCGCCTATCCGAACAGGCCGCCCACCAGGTCGACCACCGCGCGGCCCACCGTGACCTCCAGGGCGACGCCCCCGGCGCCCACCGCCAGGCCCGCCGCCACCACCAGGGCGTCCTCCAGCAACACCCCGAGGGACAGCAGCACCACCCCCAGCGCGGGCAGCGTGTCGAGCCCCGTGAACGGCGGGGCGAGGAACGCCGCGAGGCATCCGCCGATCACCAGCACCCCGAAGGCGACGGACCCGGTGCGGCTGGCCACGACGCCCGCCAGCCGCGGGCGCGAGATGCGCTCCAGCCCGCGGATGAGCTTCAGCAGCGCCCGCACGAGCTTCCCGTCGCCGTCGCCCGCCACCCGCAGGCCCCGCCACCGCCGGGGAACCCAGATCTCCTCGCGCCCCACGATGAGCTGAGCGGCGGCAAGCGCCGCGACGACCTCGAACACGTGGGTGGCGCCGCCGGTGGGCAGCGGCAGCGCGGGCACCGCCATGAGCAGCGTGAACACCACGGCGAAGCTCTTCTCGCCGAACAGGTCGACGAGGCCGCCCAGGGTCGTGTCGTCGCCGCCCAGCCACCGCTCGAGGCGCTCGCTCAGGCGTCCGGTGCCGGCGGGGTCCGCGGGGGTGGCGGTCACGCCGGGATCCTCTCTCCCGGGCCCCGTCGGCACCATGGGCCCTCAGGCCTCCTTCAGGAAGTCCAGCAGCACCCGGTTGAACTCCTCCGGATGGGAGGCGTTGATGCCGTGCGGGCCGCCGGCGATCACGTGCAGGCGGCCGTCCTTCACCGACTCCGCGGTGCGCCTGCCGCTCACCTCGGCCGGGACGATCGCGTCGGCGTCGCCGTGGATCACCAGCACCGGCACGTCGCAGCGCTCCAGGTCGGCGCGGAAGTCGGTGCCCCATGCGGCGATGCAGTCGTGCGTGCCCTTCGGCGACGCCCACTGCGCGAGCTCCAGTGCGTAGCGGCGCTGCGCGTCGCTCACCTTCAGCGTCCCCCCGGCGCTGAAGAAGTTCGTCATGAAGCCCTCCAGGAACGCCATCCGGTCCTTCCGGACCTCGGCCTGGAACCCGGCGAGCAGGTCGTCGGTGACCCCGCCGTCCGGGTTGTCGGGCGTCCGCCGGAGGGCCGGCGGGATGGCGGCGGCGAACACGGCCTGCGCGACGCGATCCGTGCCGTGGGCCCCCATGTACCTGGCCACCTCGCCGCCGCCCATCGAGAACCCCACGAGCGTCGCGTCGCGCAGGTCGAGGTGGTCCATGAGGACCTTCAGGTCGGCGGCGAGCGTGTCGTACTCGTATCCGGAGCGCGGCTGGCCGGACCAGCCGAAGCCCCGGCGGTCGTAGGCCACCACGCGGTACCCGGCGTCCACCAGCACGCCGGTCTGCGCCTCCCATGATCGGTTCGAGAGCGGCCACCCGTGGATGAGCACCACCGGCCGGCCGTCACCGTGGTCCTCGTAGTACAGCTCGACGGGGGTGCGTCCGTCGGAGCCGGCGTTCACCGTGGGCATCGCGTCCTCCGCGTCAGGGTTTCCCGGGGGACGGTTCCCGCCGCGCCCGGTGCCCGAACACGCACCGGGTCTCAGCCCGCCGCGGCCTCCCGCCCGGCCCGCTCCCAGGTGATGACGCGGTCGCGGCCGGCGCGCTTGGCCGCGTACAGCGCCTCGTCGGCGCGGCGCAGCAGGCCGGCCACCGCGTCGCCGTCCCCGAGTGCCTGGGCGACGCCGGCGCTCACCGTCACCCTGCCCGCGGCGCCGTGGTCCACCGCGCCGAGGGCGACCCGCACGCGTTCGGCGGCATGCCGGGCGTCCTCGCCGTCCACTCCCGGCATGAGCCACCCGAACTCCTCGCCGCCGATCCGGGCCATCAGGTCGCCGGCCCGGGCGGCGCCGCGCAGCACATCGGCGATCGCCACGAGCACGCGGTCGCCGGCGAGGTGGCCGTGCGTGTCGTTCACCCGCTTGAAGTGGTCGGCGTCGAACAGCACCAGCGACAGCGGCGTTCCCCCCGCCGCGGCGCGCGCCAGCTCGTCGTGGAGCCGCTGGTCGAACGTCGCGCGGTTCGCCAGGCCCGTGAGCACGTCGGTCGCGGCGCGCAGCTCCAGGCGCTGCCGTTCCTCGGCGTTCGCGATGGTGGTGGCCACGAGGTCCGCGAAGCGGCCCAGCCCTCCCGCGGTCGCCTCGTCCAGGCGCGCGGGGTCGGAGCCCACGAACCCGAGGCCGCCCCACAGCCGGCCGCGGATGATCACCGGGGCGGCGGCGGCGCCGACGGCGCCGTGGCGCCGCAGCGTCTCGAGCATCGGGTCGGGTCCCTCCGGCCACTCGGTGACGGCCGCCGGGCGGCCGGTGCGCACCGCCTGCCCGATCGACATCGCGTCGAGGAGCGGGAACCGCGCCCCCGGCCCGACCGCCCGGTGCTCCTGCGGCGACGAGGCGAGGACGACCATCTCGCCGTCGGGCTCCAGGCGCATCACCGATGCGATCACCGCGTCGAACAGGGCCGCGATGCGGCTCGCGACGAGGTCCAGCACCACCTCCGGCGAGGCGTCGCTTGCGACGGCCTGGGCGATCTCGTGCAGCGCGGCGCGCTCGGCCTCCAGGTGGGCCCGCTCGGTGACGTCGAAGGCCAGCACCATGCCCTCCGCGATCCTCCCGGCGGCCCACACCGGGGTCATGGTGGCGTCGAAGACACGGCCCAGCAGGTCCTCCCGCCAGTGCAGGGTCTCCCCCCGCAGCACCCGGTTGCACGCCGCCGCGGCACGGTCCCGGTCGCGCTCCGGCAGCAGTCCCGGGAGGTACCGTCCCTCGCCGTCGTCCCCGTAGGTGAGCGCACCGATCGAGGGGCCCTCGGCCAGCAGCACCGTGAGGTCGTGGTCGTACATCAGCACGGCGCCGCCGGGCAGGTGGTCGATGAGCGCCCGGTAGCGGCCCAGGCTCTCGGCGAGCGCGGCCGTCATGCGCCTGCGGCGGGCGATGGAGCGAAACGCCGATTGCCGTTCCACGACGGTTCCCTCGGGGCCGCGCACCGCCCGGACCGTGGCCTCGCACCACTCCCAGTCCCCGTCGCCGCGCCGCACCCGGAGGTCCACGGTGGTCACCCCGGGGGCGGCGTCCACGCGCGCGCGCCACTCCGGCAGCATCGCCGCGTCGTCGGGATGCAGCACCTCCTCCAGGCGCCGTCCCACCAAGCCCTCCGGGTCGAGCGCCAGCAGCCGGGCGGCCGCCGGGGACGCGTAGGCGATGCGCGAGTCCGGCAGCGTGCGCAGCACCACGTCGGTGGAGTTCTCGGCGAGGAGGCGCAGCGAGCGCTCCCGTTCCTCCAGGCGGCGCCGCTTCTCACGTTCCCGCGTGACGTCGCGGAGCACGCTCACCACGCCGGGGGCGTCGGTCCCCGCGAGCGGGATGGGGTACGCGCTCACCTCGATCCAGGTGCGCACGCCGTCGCCCCGGTCCGTGCCCATCACCACGCCCTCCACGGGGGTCCCCGTGCGCAGGGCCAGCATCGCCGGGTGCTCCTCCCGGGGGAGCCCGGTGCCGTCCTCCCGCACGGCGCGCCAGCAGGGGTCGTGGCCCGTGCGCCCGCCGACGTCATCCTCGGTGAGGCCCAGGATCCGGCGGGCCGCGGGGTTGGAGGTCACGATGGTCCCGTCGGCCCGCTGCACGACGATCCCCTCGGTGATCGCCCCCACCACGGCCGCGTACTCGGCGTCCCTGGCGCGCAGCGCCTCCCGGGCGGACACCTCGAGGGCCGCGTCCCGCAGCACGCCCACGAATCCCCCGCCCTGGGCGGGCGCGCCCAGGGACAGCCGCAGGGGCAGCTCCCGGCCGTCGCGATGACGCCCGGTGACCTCACGGCCGGCGACGCCCAGCACCGCCGGCGCGCCGCCCTCGCGCACCCGCGCGATGTGGCCGGGATGCGCGGCGGCGTCGGTGGCGGTCATGAGGATGGCGACGTCCCGGCCGACGACCTCGTCCGCCCGGTATCCGAACAATCGCTCCGCCGCGGGGTTGAACGTCTGGATGCGCCCCCGGACGTCCGTGCAGACGACCGCGTCCGGGGAGGCCTCGACGATCGCCCGCCAGCTCTCCTCTGAGGGCATCCGACCACCTGGAAACGTCCGCCGGCGACCGTCCGCCGGCCGGGCCGAGACTACACGCGACGTCCCGAACTCCGAAAACCCGCGTGCGGCCGGTGGTTTCCCGACCCTATAGTCCGACATGGACTATATGCCCGCCCACCGGACCAGGAGCACCCATGCCCGCACGCGCCGCCCGCCTCACCTGCCTCGTCGCCGGCGCCGGGATGGGCGGGTTGTCGGCCGCCATCGCGCTCCGCCGGGCCGGGCACGAGGTGTTCGTGGTGGAGCAGGCCGACGCGCTCGGCGTGGTGGGCGCCGGCATCCAGATGGCGGCGAACGCCGCGAGGCTGCTGGACCGCTGGGGCGCCCTGGACCACATGCGCGACAGCTGCGTCCCGGCGGAGGCGGCCGTGCGGCGCCGCTGGGACGACGGCACCGTGCTGGGCGAGGTGCCCCTGGGCGCCCAGGTGATCGCGCGCGTCGGCGCGTCGTACTGGTGCTGCCACCGCGCCGACCTGCACGCCGCCCTGGTGCGGGCCGCGACCGGCCCCGGCGGCGGCATCCCGGTGCAGCTCGTCCTGGGATCGCACGTCACGCACGTCACCCGCACCGGCCCGGACGCCGCGGCGGTGATGACCGCCGACGGGGTCGAGTACGAGGCCGACGTGGTGGTGGGCGCCGACGGGGTCCGGTCCGCGGTGCGGGAGTCCCTGTTCGGCCCGCAGGCGCCCACGTTCAGCGGCCGGGTCACGAACCGCCACATCATCGACATGCCGGATCTCGCCGCGGACCGCGGGCTCATGCGGCTGCTCGCCCGGCCGGCGCAGAACATCTGGATCGGGCCGGCGGGACACGTCATCACCCACCCCATCCGCGGCGGCGGCGGGGTCTACATGGGCGTCACCACCGCGGGCACACCCGAGGACCGGGGCTTCTGGTCGTCGCCGGTGGACCGCGCCGTCCTCCACGAGCGGTTCGCAGGGTGGGACCCCCGGATCCACCGGCTCATGGACGCCGCCCCCGAGGTCACCGCGTACGGCCTGCACGACCGCACGCCGCTGCCCGAGTGGGCGCGCGGGCGGGTGTGCCTGCTGGGCGACGCATGCCACCCCATGCTGCCCTTCCAGGCGCAGGGCGCCGTGCAGGCCATCGAGGACGCGGCGGTCCTGGCGGACGTCCTGACGGGTGCCACGGCGGCCGACGTCCCGGCGGCCCTCGCGCGGTACGCGGCGATCCGGCGGCCGCGCGCCGCCCGCGTGCAGGCCGCATCCCGGGAGAACGGGCGGCTGTTCCACCTGCCCGACGGGCCGGACCAGCGGCGCCGCGACGCGGACCTCGCCGCGGGGCGCGCCGACTTCAGCTCCTACGAATGGCTGTGGACCCGGGAGCCGGACGGGACGCTGCCCGAGGCCAGCGTCGCATAGGTGTTGCATATGCGATTAGTCCGTGTTGGACTCCCCCCACCGCTGTTCGGACGGGACGAGGGGCATGGGCACTTCCACCGGCACCCGGCACCGCGCGCCGCAGGGCACCCTGTCGGCACGGGAACGCCGGATGCTCCTGGAGCTCGCGGAGCACGGCTCCATGGGCACCGGGGAGCTCGTGACGGCGCTGCGCCGCAATCCCGGCCCGGAGCTCCGCCGTCCGTCGCGGACCTCGCACCTGTCCGGCGGGCTGTCGGTGGACCAGGCGTACCGGGCGTTGCGCCGCATGCGGGACCACGGGCTGGTGACCCAGGACGGTCCGTACGCGCCGTGGTCGCCCACCGCGCTGGGGCGCCGGGCGCTGCGGGACGCATGACGCGCCCCGGCCGCTGCGGAAGCCGGAGCCGATGGCGGTAACGTGGTCGCGATGGCAGGCGATCCGCACCGGCAGCTCGCCCTCGCCGACTGGGCCGCCCTCGCGCTGGTCGCCGAGGGCGGGGCGCACGGCTGGACCGTCGTCCGGGCGATGGCGCCCGACGGTGAGGTGGGCAGGGTGTGGTCGTGTTCACGGGCGCGGGTCTACCGGGCGCTGCACGCCCTCACCGAGGCGGGGTGGATCGTCGAGACCGGGGTGTCCCGGGTGGAGATGCGTCCCGAGCGGCGCCTGCTGGCCGCGACGGACGGCGGACGGGCCGCCGTCACCGCGTGGCTCGCGGGCCCCGCGGAGCACGTCCGGGACCTGCGCTCGGAGCTGCTGCTCAAGCTGCTGTTCGTCGATCGCGCCGGCGGGGATCCAGGTGACCTCCTCGAGGCGCAGCGGGCCGTGCTGGAACCCATGGCGGTGCGCTTCCGGGAGCGGCTTGAACGCGCCTCCGGGTTCGAGCGGATGCTCATGAGCTGGCGCCTCGAGACCTGCCTGGCGGCGATGCGGTTCATCGCCGAGGCCACCTCCGCGCCCCGGCGCTGACGTGCGCGACCTGCTGCCCGCCCTCGCCTCCGCGGTCGAAGCCGGTCACCGCGGCGCGATCGCCGTCGTCGCCCACGTCTACCGGTCCGCGCCGCGCCAGGCGGGGTCCGCGATGGTCCTCCTCGACGACGGCCGGATCCTGGGGTCGGTGACCGGCGGCTGCGTGGAACCCGACGTCCTCGAGCACGCGCGCCGGGTGCTGGACGGCGCCCCGCCGTGCCTCATGCCGTACGGGATCGCCGACGAGGACGCGGTGGCGGTGGGCCTGCCGTGCGGCGGGCAGGTGGACATCTTCATCGAGCCGCTCGACGCGGACGCGGTGCTCGCATTGTCGGCGGCCGTCGAGGCGGACCGTCCCGTGGCGTACGCCACGGTCGTCGCCGGGCCGTCGCTGGGCACCCCGCCGCGCGTTGTGGGCTGGAGCGCCGTTCCGGCGGACCCGCTCACCACGGCGGCCCGCGTCCTGCTCGCGTGCGGCGCCAGCGGCGTCGCCGAGGTCGGGGACGACACCGTCCTCGTCCACTCCCTGGTGCCGCGCGCCGCGATGTACGTGTTCGGGGCCATCGACCACGCGGCCGCGGTCGCGCGGATGGGGCGGTTCCTGGGCTACCGGGTCACCGTGGTCGACGCCCGCCGGGCGTTCCTCACGGCCGACCGGTTCCCGGATGCCGACGAGCTGGTCGCCGAGTGGCCGCACCGGTTCCTGGAGCGGGCGCCGGTGGACCGCCGCACCGTGATCTGCGTGCTCACCCACGACGCCAAGTACGACGTGCCCGCGATCCGCGTGGCGCTGGACACCGACGCCGGGTACATCGGCGCGATGGGCAGCCGGCGCACCACCGACCGCCGCCGGCGGCTCCTGTTGGAGGAGGGCATCTCCGAGGAGCGGTTGGCCCGCGTGCACGCGCCCATCGGGATGGCGATCGGAGCGAGGACGCCCCAGGAGGTGGCGGTTGCGATCGGCGCGGAGATCGTGGCGACGTTCCGGGCCGCGGCGGCGCGGCCGGTGGTGGCCGCGCCGGGCTGACCGCCTCAGGTGGCGAGCATGACCTCGGTGGACTTGATGACCACCGTGACCTTGTCGCCGACGCCGAGTCCGAGCGCCTCGACGCTGCGGCGCGTGATCACGGACACCACCTGGTGGTCGCCCACGGCGACCTCGACCTCCGCCATCACCTCGCCCATGTGGATCGCGGTGACGGTTCCGGGCAGCTGGTTGCGCGCGCTGAGCGCCATCGTGGCCTCCTGAGATGGGTGGCCGCGGGAGGCGGCCGTACGCAGAGCGTAGCCGCGCGCCGGGAGCCGGGCGTTGCGCCGATCCGGGTCCACGAGCCGTCCGGCCCGCCGGCCGGCGCACGGGCGCGGCGGTGCGAGGTGCTCGCGCGTCGCCGCTCACCCGGGGGGGTGCCCCGGGCCCGGCGCGTAGGATGGCGCGGTGAGCGCCGACCCGCGACGCACGAGGCTGTGGCTGTCGGTGCTCGTGCTGGTGTGCGGTGCCTCGTCGCTGGCCACCGAGATGACCGGCGCCCGGCTGCTGGCCCCGTACTTCGGCACGTCGGACCTGGTGTGGGCCAACGTGATCGGGCTCATCCTGCTGTCGCTGTCGCTGGGGTACTGGGCCGGCGGGAGGATGGCCGACCGGCACCCCACCACGCGGGCCCTCGCGAGCGTGGTGCTGGTGGCCGCATGCGCGCTGGCGGTGATCCCGTTCGCCGCCCGCCCATTGTTCTCCAGCTCCGCGCACGCCTTCGCGGACGTGTCGGCCGGGGCGTTCGTGGCGAGCTTCTTCGGCGCGCTGGCGATGTTCATCGTCCCGGTGACGGCGCTGGGCGCGGTGACGCCATGGGCGGTCCGCCTGGCGGTGGCCGACGTGGGCACGGCGGGGGCCGTCGCGGGGCGCCTCTACGCCCTGTCGACCATCGGGTCCATCGCCGGGACGTTCCTGCCGGTGCTCGTGCTCATCCCCGCCGTCGGCACGCGCCGCACGATCCTCGGGGTCGCCGCGGTGCTGGCGCTCGCCGCCGCACCGGCGCTGCGGCGCCTCCCCCTCGTGGTCCCGGCCGTGGCGGTGGGCCTGGTGCTCCTGCCGCCCGGGCAGATCAAGGCCGCACCCGACGGCGAGACGGTGGTGTTCGAGGGCGAGTCCTCGTACCAGTACGTCCAGGTGCTGCAGAAGCCCGACGGCGCGCGGGTGCTGCAGCTCAACGAGGGGTGGGCGGTGCATTCCCGCACCCCCGCGCACGGGGTGCTCACCGACAACTACTGGGACGCGTTCGCGACGCTGCCGCCGCTGGCGGGCGGGGCGTCCGGCCGGCTGCTGGTGCTGGGCAACGCGGGCGGCACCATCGCCCGCCTGTACGGCGCCCTGTGGCCGGGGGTCAGCGTGGACGGCGTGGAGATCGACCCGCTGGTCACCCGGGCGGCCCGCCGGTACCTGGACATGTCCAACCCGCGGTTGCGCGTGTACACCGCCGACGCCCGCTTCTGGCTGGAGGGCTCCCGGCCGTCGTACGACATCGTCGCCATCGACGCGTACGCCCAGCCGTACATCCCGTTCCACCTCGCCACGCGGGAGTTCTTCCGGCTCGTCCGCGACCACCTGCGCCCCGGGGGCGTGGTGGCCGTGAACGTGGGCACCCCGCCGGACCAGCGGGAGATGGTGGACCGCATCGCCGCCACGATGCGCAGCGAGTTCCCCACGGTGATGACCTCACGGGTCGCGCGGTTCAACTCGGTGGTGCTGGCCTTCTCCTCCCCCACCGGCGCGGCCGCGGCGCGGGCGGTGCTGCGCGCCCAGGGCGGCGCGCTGGCCGCGCCCGCCGAGCGACTGGCCGGCGACCTCGCCGAGGTCGCGCCCGGCGGCACCGTCCTCACCGACGACCACGCCCCGGTGGAGCTGCTCACCGACCGGGCCCTGCTGGAGTACCTCAAGGACGGCGCGCCGGGCGCGCCCTGAGACGCCGGCCCCGCGGACCGGCCGGGATCGCACAGCGGGTTCCCAGGGTACTCGCGGTGTCCTCCATGCCGGTGCTTACGGGGCGCTTAGACCGCGGGCGGATGCTGAGCGCACACCTTCTCCGACCTCGGACCCGCTGCAGTCGACCTCGGCTGGTCCCGCCGGACGGACGGGGGCCGGCGCGGCACCGCCGGCCCCGGTCTCGGGAGGGTCCCCAGGGATCTCACAGCCTTCTCCCAGGTTGCCCCATTACCCTCCGCTGAGGGCGGTGGCGACCACACGGAGCCGCAGATGGGCGAGCAGGGCACGGCGGGAGCGGCCGGCGAGGGCAGGGTCCTCATCGTGGACGACGAGGAGAGCATCACCCTGTTGCTGTCCACCGCCCTGGGTTATGAGGGCTTCGCGACGCGCACGGCGGCGACGGGCCGCGCGGCCGTGGAGGCGGCCGGCGAGTTCCGCCCCGACCTGGTGCTGCTGGACGTGATGCTCCCGGACTTCGACGGGTTCGAGGTCCACCGGCGGCTCACGGCCGTCACCGGCGGCGGCGTGCCCGTGGTGTTCCTCACGGCCCGCAGGGAGACCCGGGACCGCGTGCGGGGCCTCACGATCGGCGGCGACGACTACGTCACCAAGCCGTTCAGCCTGGAGGAGCTCATCGCCCGGGTGCGGGCGGTGCTACGGCGGACCCGCGGGTCGGCCGACGACGGGCGCCTGGTGGTGGAGGATCTGGAGCTCGACCCGGAGCGCATGGAGGTGCGCCGGGCGGGCCGGCTCATCGAGATGACGCCCACGGAGTTCAGCCTGCTGCGGTACCTCATGGCCAACGCCGGCCGGGTGCTCAGCAAGCCGCAGATCCTCGACCACGTGTGGGACTACGACTTCGGCGGCGACGCCGGCATCGTCGAGACCTACATCAGCTACCTGCGCAAGAAGGTCGACCACGACGCCGAGCCACTCATCCAGACGGTCCGCGGCTTCGGCTACTCGGTGCGCCGCAGGTGAGGCTCCACCCCGCATCGCTGCGCGTCCGCCTGCTTGCGGTGACCCTGGTCATGCTCGTGGCGGGCCTGGCGGTGGCGGGCTGGGGGGTCAACCGGGCCCTGCGCGGCACGCTGGTCGACCGGGTCGACCGGGACCTGGCGCGTATGCAGGGCCACGCGCTGGACCAGCTGACCGGTGATGCGCCCACCGGGGAGACCGGCCGCATCACGCCCGGGCTGCCCGACGGCGCCGTCGCGCAGCTGCGCACCGCCGACGGCACCGTGCTGCAGGCCGTGGAGGTGCGCAGCGACGGGGATGCGCTGGTCCTGCCGGCGACCGTGCCGGCGGGCCGCTCCAGCGCGGACCTGTCCGGCTCGCCCGGCGAGTACCGCATCCTGTCGGCGCCGGCGGCGGGCGTCGGCCGGTCACGGGACGCCACGGGGTCGGTGCCGGCGGGAGCGGTGCTGGTGGTGGCGATGCCCCTCGGCGACGTGAACGCCACCATGCGGCACCTCGTGGAGATCGAGCTGGCGGTGGGCGCGGTGGTGCTCGCGGGCATCGGCCTGCTGGGCGGCTGGATGGTGCGCGTGGGGTTGCGGCCCCTCGCCCGGATCCAGCAGACCACCGGGAGCATCGTCGCCGGCGGCGACCTGTCACGGCGCGTCACCGATGAGGATCCCCGCACCGAGGTGGGGCGCCTCGCGGGCGGCATCAACCGCATGCTGGACCGCATCGAGGGGGCCTTCGCCGACCAGCGGGCATCCGAGGAGCGCCTGCGGCGGTTCGTCGCGGACGCCTCCCACGAGCTGCAGACGCCGCTCACCTCCGTGCGCGGGTACGCGGAGCTGTTCCGCCGCGGCGCCGCCCGCGACCCGGAGCTGGCGCGCACCTCCATGGCGCGCATCGAGGCGGAGGCCACCCGCATGGGCGGCCTGGTCGACGACCTGCTGATGCTCGCGCGTCTCGACCAGGGCCGCGCCCCGGTGCGCGAGCCCGTGGACCTGGGGGCGCTGGTGGGCGACCTGGTGCGCGACGCCCGGGTGGTGGAGCCGGACCGGCCCATCGACCTGCGCACCGATCCCGAGGTGGTGGTGGCCGGCGACGACGCCGCGCTGCGGCAGGTCACCGCGAACCTGCTCGCCAACGTCCGGGCCCACACGCCGGCCGGGACGCCCGTCCACGTGAGCGTCACGCGCCGCGACGGCGGCGCCTGCCTGGAGGTGCGCGACGAGGGCCCAGGCCTGTCCGCCGAGGACGCCGCCCGCGTGTTCGACCGCTTCTACCGGGCCGATCCCTCGCGGGCGCGGGCCAGTGGCGGCAGCGGCCTGGGGCTGTCGATCGTCGCGGCGGTCGCCGCGGCGCACGACGGTCTGGCGCGGGTGGAGTCGGCCCCGCGGCGGGGTGCCGCGTTCACCGTCGTGCTGCCGCTGGCGGTGCCCCCGCCGCACGCCGGGCCGGTCCCCGCGCCGTTGCCCGCGACTCACGGCTGATTCCCAGGAAGGGTGCAGGTGGCCCTCAGGTGGTGCCGCCAGGCTGTGTCGCAACGAGGACGGGTCACCTCCCGACCCGCTCCCAGATCCGGCGCCGCACACCCCGCGTCGCCCGTCCCCAGGAGGACGCCGACATGCCCATGCTGCTCACCCCGCCCGAGTGCACCATCCAGATCACGGACCGGCTCGCATGGACCGGCGACGGCCCGCGGCCCGCGCGGGCGATGACCGCCGGCCTCGCCGTGCCGGGCACCATGCGTCCCCTCGCCGCGACGCGCACCCGCGGCACGCGGGCGTTGCGCCTGGTACCGCCCCCGGAGCGCATGGCGCCCCCGGCGCGGCCGGGGCCGCGTCATCGCCGGCAGTCCCTCACCCTGCCCCAGCGGGGCCTGCGGCACATCGAGGACTGGGCGCGCCTGCACGCGGCGTGACGCGCGCCGCCGAGGTCCTTCCTGAACGGGTGGCGTCCCGCCGGACGCCGCCCGTTCCGTCGTTTCGGAATCCCCCGTCCGGCGTGCTTCGCAAACGCTCGGTTGGCGTTCAGGTCCGTCCGAGGCGGCGGTCCTCGGTCCGGGTCATGTCATCGAACACATCACCTCCGGATCCCACCGGCGGACGGCGGAGCGGACGTGACCCCAGGCGGGTCCGTACCGCGGTCACCGCCCTGGCGGTGGCGGCGACGGTCGCGACGGGCGCCGCGATCGCCGTCGACGTGCGGTCCGCATCGGACGCCACGACGACCTGAGCTTCCGGTGGCGCAACCGCATCGGCGCACGGAACCGGCGCCGCCTGCACTTCCTCACCCACGCGGTGTTCGCCGGCGGCGTGGTGCACGGCATCGCCGCGGGCACCGACGCGGCGTCCACCGCGGCGGTCCTCTTCTCCGCCTCGGTGATCGCGGCGGTCGCCGGCGTCACCGCGTGGCGCATCCAGACGGCCGCTCGCCCGCGCGGCGGGAGCGGCCCCGGGGCTCCGCCGTCGCGGCCCATCGCCGGTCGCCTCCACGGGGCGTGTCGCGCGCTCCGTCCCCGGCACGCCCCCGGGGGGTGACGGCGAGGCCCGCGATCCCGCCATGGCGTTAGGGTCCGGGCGTTCCGTGCGCGCCGTCGCGCGCAGCCCACCCGGATCGTGAGGACCCGTTGCCCGACTTCGGTGAGAACGACATCGCCATCCGCCTGGCCCGGCGCCTCATCGCGAGCGGGCAGGTCGTGCTCGCCGGCGACTGGGCCGCGGCCCGGCCGTCACCGGAGGCGCAGGACGCCTTCCTGGAGGCGAACTCCTGGGAGGAGTACTCGGCCTGGCATCTGGGCGTCGACGACGACGAGCAGTACGACGCCAGGGAGCGGTACGGGTTCCCGGTCGGTGACTTCCAGCGGGTGCATCAGTCGGCGCTGGTCCACGCGCTCATCACCGCCGAACGCGACGGCCATGCCGAGGTCAAGCGGGCCGCGGAGGACCTGCTCGGGCGCCTGGCCGGGCGGTGACGCCCGGCGCCGCCGCCACGGGCCCTCCCCAGGGGGAACCGCTTGCCCGCGGGCGGACAATGACCAGCGATGAATCTTCTCCCGGCCCGTGCCGTTCACGCACCCCACCCCGCGATTCACGGTGATGAGGCCTTTGCGGAGGTGTTCGAACGGCACCTGGGACTGATCCACCGGTTCATCGTGGTGCGCGTGGGTGCCGGCGACGCGGACGACCTGACGGCCGAGGTGTTCCTGATCGCCTACCGGAGGCGAGCCGACTTCGACGGTCTGCGGGGCGACACCCGAGGGTGGCTGTTGGGGATCGCCCTGAACGTGCTCCGCAACCACCGGCGCGGACGGCGGCGCATGCTCGCGATGGTCCGTCGCCTCAGCCCGGAGACCGCCCCGGACCGGACGGCGGAGATCAACGCGCGTGTCGATGCCCAGGCGGCGGGCGCCCGTCTGAACGCCGCGTTGGATTCCCTGCGCGCTGACGAACGCGACGTGTTCCTGCTCACCGCGTGGGGTGAGCTGGGGCACCAGGAGATCGCCCTGGCGCTCGGCATTCCCATCGGGACCGTGAAGTCGCGGTTGAGCCGGGCCAGGACGAAGCTCCAGGCGCGTCTCGCCGAGGCCGGTCAGCCATCGCCCGTGGAACTCACAGGGGGAACCGAGACATGAGCGTCGACGAGCTCGCCCGCCGGATCTTCGCTGCCACACCCGAACCCACGCCGGAGCAGCGCCGGAAGGTGCGGGCGCGGTTCGCCGCGCGCGGCGGCGGATCGCCCGCACCCCGTACCCCCCGCGTCCGTTCCCGGGTCATCGGTGGGGCGCTCACCGCGGGAGGCATCGCGGCGATCGGAGTCCTGCTGTTCGGGGCCCTTCCGCGCGGCGGTGACGACGCGCCGTCTCCCGCAGGCGGCGCGGTCCTACCCATCTTCGGCACACCGCAGACCGCCGCCGACCGGCTGCCCGCACCCGTGCTGGACCGGATGGACCCCGACGGCTCTGGCCTGGATCTGGCCTCGGTCCGGCTCGCCCGCGTGACCGGCGGCCGCAGGTTCTACGTGGCGCTCATGCGTGCGGGACAGCCCGGCGTGATCCGCACGCATGACCTGTTGTGCCTCATCGATCTGCGCACGGGTGACACCCGGCGCGGCACCCGCCTGATCGGCGGCTGGAACTGCCAGGAGCTCAGCGAGGGGCGACGCTTCATCATCGCCAGCGAGATCCCGGCCGGGCAGCGTGACATGACCGTCTTCCTCAATCCCCGGTCCAGGGGCGGCCTGGTCGCCGGGCTCATTCCTCCCGGCTACCGGGACGTCACCATCGGGACGACCACCGTGCGGCCGGTCAACGGCGTCTTCCTGATCCAGACCGACGACCTGAGCCGGCCGATCGTGACCGACGGCCCCCAGGGCACCATCAAGCTCGGCCTCGGTGTCACGCCCGAGCCCACGTGGAAGCACGGCCGTGGCCGCATCCTCGAGCTCGGCATCTTCACACGGGCCGCCACCCCGAAGGACACGCTCCCCGCCCGCACGCGGCGTGCGCTCGAACGGAGCCGTTCGTGGAACGACCTCCTGCTCGACCGGGCGCGGTTCGCCGGCACGTCCCCGGACGGTCGTCGCTTCTGGCTGGTCCCCAGGTCACGCGAGAAGGACCGGATCGCGATCGCGCGGGTCTCGCGCCGGGGGTCCCTGTCCTCCACCGGCATGCTTCTGCCACGGGACGACGCGCCACTCATACTGGATTGGCGTCCCGCCTACCGCGGTCCGTTCCGCAACGCCAACGTGTTCGTCACCGGCCTCGTCGCCGACGGCTACACGCGCGCCCGGATCGGCGGGAAGATGGCGGCCATCCGCGACAACTTCTTCGTCATCCGCGACGTCGTCGGCGTTGGCTACATCACCGTCACGATAGACGGGCCCGCCGGTTCGTACACCGCCAACGTGAACGCCGGGTTCCCTCAGGCACGGACGCCCTTCGTGCTGAAGCCCTGAGGTGAGGACCAACACCTCATGAGCACGTACGGCGAGTCCGCCGCTCCCGGCTCGTGTTGTCTGACGCGGTCCGGGTCCACGACCCAGAGCCGGCCTTGGATGTCGGACCGCTGAAGCTGCTGTACCAAGCGGTCCGAGCATGCCCGCAGGCCTTCGTGGACCGCGCGCCTTCCGGGCGGTGGCACCGCCACCCCTGCCGTTGCCGCCGGATCGAACCGGAACGGATCGGCGAAGTCCACGTCCAGGGTCACCAGTGTGCGGCGTTCCGCTGCGCAGACCCGGAACGACTCGGCGTCGGTGGCGCCCCGCGTCCGCTGATCAAGGACCGTCGCGACGTCCGCGCCAGCCTCCACGAGCAGCGCCTGGGCTGAGCGCCCAAGGTTCTCGTCGAGCTTGACCCTTACGCAGCGGGCGTCAGCTCGACGTACCCGCCAGCCACGACACGCGCCCCGAACGCAAGACAGGCCCGCACGTCTGCCTCCTCGAGCTGGGCGTAGGTCGCTTCGACGATCGCATCGACGTCCTTCGTGACCCGCACCGGCGGCGCGGCCGGGTCGGTGATCCAGACGCCGATCGTCGCCCCGCCAAGGAACACCACCTCATCGACGAGCTCCCCGAGCAGCTCCGCCGCCAGGTCGAGCTCAGCGCTCACGCCGCGGCGGGCGCGCTGAGGGTCTGAGCGAGCGCCTCAGCCGCTTCGCGGCGCACGCGTGGCCCGCCCGCCCGGAGGGCATCGATAAGCGCTAGGCGGGCATGGAGGACCTCATCGCGGAGCGCGGCATCCGGGACGCACGGGTGGATCGGCTCCATCGCCGTCCCGCGCATCGTCCCCTCCGCGTGCGCCCAGACGACCGGTTCACCGGCTTCGCTGGATAGGGCCCGTCTCAGGGGCTCAGCTGCCCACGCGGTCGCAACGCCTCTCGCCGGTCCGAGCATGCGCGGCGGAACGAGGTAGCGGATCCCGTGCACGAGCAGCTCCTGGAGGGCGCTGGCGTTCACGCGCCGGGCCTGACCGTCCCAGAGCGCCGACTCTCCGCTGCGCTGCAAAGAACGGTGCACGGCCGAGGGCGCCAAGCCGAGTTCCCCACCGACCGCCGCGATCGTCCAGGGCTCCTCGCGACCGGCCAGCTTGCAGAGCACGACGATGTCTTGGTTCTTCAACACACCGCGACGTTAGCACTCTATTCCATCTTCTGGAATTTGGAACGGCTCGCGGGACAGCAACCGGACCCGTGAGCGCCAGTTGGCCGGGAAGACCCAACGAGTCTTTCCCGAGAGACCCCTGAGGGGATGTGGCATGCAGGGATCGCTGCAGCGCCGGCCGAATGGGTTGCGTATGAACGCACGCCCGTTCCTAATCGACCCCAGGATACCCATGACATGGGGCTGATCCGGAAGCCGGCGAACTATGACGAGCCCATCAAGAACGGCTTGACGGACCCCATCTATGAGTTCTTCGGCGGTGTCGACCTCCGCGAGAAGAAGCGCCGTGATCGCCGTGAGGCCCGGAACAAGGCGATGTCGTGGTGGTACCACCACACCCACCCGTGGTGGGGTCTCCGCACCGTCTGCATCCTCGCCGGCATCGCGCTCCTCACCATCATCCTCGTGCAGCAGCGGGTGGTCGGCGCCCAGATCTGCCTCACCGACGTCGGCTGCGTCTTCACACAGGACGGCGCGCTCAACGCAGCGCCCGCAGAGTCGGCGCCGAGGGTCCTCGAGCCATGAACCCGCCCCCTCGCGCTCCTGACCCACGCGGTGGGGTCGCAACCTGGTTGGGCGGCGGCCCCGGTCCGTGGGCAGGAAGCCAGGGAATGCCCGGGACGCAGGTGCTGAGCAGCGGAGCGGCCACGAACGCGATGTTGCCACCCGGGCAATTCGGGCGGCTCGCGAAGCGTCGCCGAACAGCGACATCCCCTTGGATTCGGCGATCTAGGAAAGCGCGCCCGGGATGATTCGAACCTCCGACCGGCGGATTGCGAGATGCCTCGGGCGATCTCGCGTGGTCTGGGTTCGTCTGAACTTTGACCTGCTAATCGCCACTCTTTGGCGAGCGACGACCGCCGATCATCTCGGTACGTCTCGGTGGGTCGTGTTGCCACCCTGGGCCCCTTCCGGGGGTGGGTGGGCGGCGGCGAGATGGAGGGGCCGATCGTTCGGCCTCTGCCCCACCTCGGGTGCGGCACTGGACGGGGAACCCGCGCGCTGGTTGGCTGCTCGTGTGGCTCGCCCGATCCGCGTGGAGTATGACCCGTCCGTCGACGCCCTGGCGATCGACTTCCCGAGAGCCGTTGACGGCGCATCGGCGAAGCTCGTCCGGCTGGACCGTGACCGCGCGCTCGACTTCGATTCTGAGGGGCGGCTCATCTCGATCGAGCTGCTCAACGTCTCCAGAGGCGTCGTCCTCGACGGGCTTCTGGAGCCGGAGGTCGTTCGGTCCGCCCTCGATCTGGTCGGGCCAGGACGTCCCGCTCGGTAGCGCGGGCAGGAGCGACGAAGCCCCTGGCTGGAGCCGTGCGCGGGATGGAAGAATCCCGCTTGCCTGCGAGGGATTCGAGGCGGGGTCCCCTCGCAGGCCGTTAGGACTCCCTCTCGAACCAGGTGATGCCACCCGCCGTCCGCCGGGACCGGTGGGTCCAGAAGGCCTCCACGAAGTCGTGCGGGAGCAGCCACAGCCACTGGTCTTCGCGGGCAGCCATACCCTCCGTGCCCGGGAGCGGCGGGAAGTTCCGGAGGTCCGCGTTGAACCGGACGCCGAGTGTTCTCCCCGGGTAGCGGCCGTGTGTGAAGACCACCCGAAGCACCGCTTCTCCGGGTTCAAGCGCAACCTCGATCACCCGAGATCCGACATGTCCGGATCGTTGTCGCGGAGCGCCGCGAGTCGCGCCCGGAGCTCGGCGATGACGGCTGGGCGCGGCGTCCACGCCTCCTCGCCCGGGTGCTGGTCATGAGGCCGTCTGCGGGGCGTGCCCCTGGCTGCAGCCTGATACCGGCCTGGCGGGCCGAACCCGAAACAGAAAACCCGGCCCACAAGGGGCCGGGTGGTATGGGTGCAGCATACGGTCTATCGGCTCCGGAGAGAAGGTCATTACCACTCATTGGGCCGGTGGTAGCCATCCCCAGCGGGGTCGGGCAACTGGTGCGCCCGGAAGTCCGCCGCCGCGAGTTGTCGCCACCAATGGCCGCCGACGCCATCCCGGGCGGTGCCCCGCAGTGCTCCGGCGAGGTATGCGCGGCTCGGGTTCACGGTTCCGACCGGCACCCTCAGCCTGGCCTGCTGCAGCGGGAACCGCAGATCACTGTCGTTGGAGATCACGATGGCCGCGTCGATCTCCCCGGACGCCACGTCGAGCAGAAGGTGGGAGGCCACGTTGACATCGCTGCCCTTCTCCTCGCGGTAGGCGTAGGAGACCATGAAGCCCGCGTCGGGCACGTCCTCGCCCAGCGAGCTGCGAACCATGATCGGCCATTGCGAGGTGGCGAGGAGTGGGCGCCCGTCCCGGAAGGCCGGGTCGGGGACCGCGAGCGGCGCCTTCTTCACCCGGGAGACGTAGTAGCCGAACTCGACGAGGTCCGCGCTCCCCGACGTCCTCAACGCCTTGATGTAGATGTCCTGGTCGCGGTGCCCGTCGGGGTTGTCCACCGCGGAGATCATGGCGTCCCTCGCGGGAACTCTCAAGATGCGCCGGAGTCCGGTCCTCGTAGTACGGAATCCGGAGGACAGACCATCGACTGGCTGCTGCGGTACCAGGCCGTCCGCCCACCGGAGCCCTGTGCGCCCTCAGGCATAGGGCTCCCGGGCCGGAGAAGCTGCTAGGCCCCGAGCGCCCCTCCGCGGTTCGCTGCGTCTATGAAGGCGACCAGCTGGGCGATCGCCTTCGCCAAATCCAAAGGCTTGGTGTCAGCGGGGATACGGGCCACCTCCCTCGCAACCGCCACCTTGTCCACACGTACATCGCGTCCCCGTCTTGTACGGACAGCCAAGGCCAAGTCGAGCGGGTCGCCGTTCCATCTCAACTCGGCCCCTGGATGCACCGCCGCAATTGCTCGCCCCAGCACATCCACTGGCACATAGTTCTCGATCTCGCGGCCCTTTGTGACCCAGACTAGACCTTCGTGCTGCTCGAACTCTCGAATGATGCGCCGCTTCGTCTCGTTGAGCCGCGCGCCCTTTACCCTACGATCACTGTCGACCACGACAGCACTGAATTGGTTCAGTCGTCTGACCGCAACCAGCTCATCAGCGACGCGATCTGCCGGCTCGCCGGAAAGGTGAGCAAGCAGCCTGCCCCCATAGAACATCACCGAGTAGTGAACGCCTTCCACCAGGTGGGGTGCGACGGAGCGGAGCCAGTGATTGACATAGATCCGATCTGACGGACCCTCAACCCATACAACCGCGTTGGCTTGGACCAGGTCGGACGGTCGATACCCAAGATCTCGGCAAGCCGCCACGACCGAACGTTCACCGCTGACGGCCTCTGAGTGGCATTCCACCCCGTCATGCCATACACGTATGACCGTAGTCTGCGGTGCGTCGATCATATGCGCCGAATGACTGGTCACGACGTACTGGTTGGTCGTTTCCTCAGAGAGGTAACGAAGCAGTTTCCGCTGGAGGACTGGGTGGAGGTGAAGCTCGGGCTCCTCGATGAGCATGAGCGTCGACTCCATTGCCGTCGCTGCAACCGCCAGAATCACGACCTCGTGGATGCCGGTTCCAAGATCCTCAAGCGGAAGCTCGTGATCATCGACACGCACGAGAACCGCCCCGCGATCATGCGGGACGCGAAGTGTTGCGTCAGGCTTGTCGAGGACATCACGGAGGAAGCGAATCACTGCGTCCCTCCGGAGGAAGTTCGGATCAACCCCGTGGAGTGGTTCTTGGAGCTCGGCTAACCGTTGGATGATTCCAGCGCCATCGAGGCCTGTGCCCGATGTTCCGGGAGCACCAACCTTCCTAATCGCGGGGATCATCTCGATCTGCGGGATCTCGTCTACTCGAGGAACGAACAGACGCAAGATGGTCTCGATCGCCTGCGCGGGAGACATCTGCGATGCATTGACCAAGTGCCCCGCAAGGTGCCCCCAAGTATGGGCTTCCATCGCTGGGAGGAGTTCTCGCAACACCGCCTCAGGAACGATCCAGTGATCTCCCTGCGCTTCAAATCGGGCCCACGCGCACCCGTCTACGGAGATGGATGAATGCCCGAGAAGGGTGAGTAGCGTCTCCCCCCACTGGTCTCCGGCCCGTGTGAGGGCTCGTTCGTACGAAGGGGTGCCTGGGACGATCGCGAAGCCGACACGAATCGGCGTGTCCGCCGTTCCCAAGTGCTTCTCGCCTTCCATGGAGTAGCGCTGCGCCGATGCCGCCGCCGCTTCCGCCACGCCCTTGACGTGGTTCATCAAGAAGCGCAGGACGTTGGACTTCCCAGAATTATTGGGACCGACGACAACGGACACAGGCCCCAGCGGGCCGAACCGACCTCCGCCCGAACCGAAGCTCCGGTAGCCGCCTAGCTCAACCCCACCGAACAGCATCCGGTCCATTGTCACCTGGGCGCCTCTTGGATCCGGTGACCCACGAGCCGCTCAGACAATGCGCTCATGCAGGAGCATGCCCTCGCGGAGCGCCTGGATTGCCATCAAGCGCCTCGGCTCAGTACCTCGGCCTGGCTGATGACGAGGAGATCCAGGCCCGAGTTCGGGGTGAGCGGCCCCCCGAGCGTGTGAACCGAGAAGGACGACGCGTGACGGCGAGCCCGCCGCCTGGGCCAACACCTTCGCGACGTGGCGGGCGACATCCGGGATGACGGCAGCCGTGCTCATGCGGAAGAGGGTACCCCACCGCGCCCGATCGCCCGCAACGGGCACCCGGAGTCACTCTGGCCAACGGTTCGGAGTCACTCCGATCAGGTCTCCGGAGTCACTCCGGAAGTACTTCCGCCGGGAAGACGGGCTCCGGAAGGTCATCCGGGATCAGGTGGACGTAGGTCGCGAGGGTGAACGCCGGCGAGTGGTGACCCAGGACCATCTGGACCTGCTTCGCGTTCCACCCAGAGCGGAAGAGCATCGACGCACACGTGTGACGGAGGGTGTGGAGCCCAGCCCACGGAACGCCCGCACGACGGGCCGCTGGCTTCACCGCCCGGTTGAGGACGTTTGTGGCGTCCATCGGAGTGCCCGTCCGCGTCGGGAACACCAGATCGGCGTCGGTCTGGAAGTACGCGGCCTCGCGGTGCTTCGCCAGGCGCGCCGCCAAGTCGGTGGACAGCGGTACGTCGCGCGCGCCGAACCGGCTCTTCGGGGTGTCGATCGTGCCGCGGTAGAGGCGCCGCCGCACGCGTAGGCGCCGGGTCTCCAGATCCAGGTCACCCCAACGGAGCACGACCAGCTCACCGATCCGCAGCCCGGTCTGGGCGAGGAAGCTCAGCAGCAGACGCCACTCCTCGGAAGCTTCCGACAGCAACCGCCGCAGTTCGTCCGGCGTGAGCGCCCGCGCCCGGTTCTCCGGGTCCGCCGGGCCCCTCGCGAGGCGCAGGCCGGAGCACGGGTTGGAGCGCACCAGCCCCTCCTCCACCTCGGTGGCGAACAGCGCCCGCACCGGCGCGATCGCGTTGCGCACGGTGGACGCCGACAGGCGCTCGTTGGAGAGCCCGGCGGCCAGGCGCTTGATGTCCCGCGGCTCGATCGCCGTGAGGCGCTGCTTGCCGAGGGTTGGCATCACGTACCGGTCCAGGCAGCGCTGGTACTCGGCCAGGGTGGTCGGACGGATGCCGCGATTGGTGCGGCCGGTGTAGGTGCGGCACTACTCCTTGGCGTACTCCTCGAACCGCATCCGCGACTGCTCGCGGTACTCGCCGCGGATGACGTCGGCGTTGAGCTGGGCCTTCAGCGAGCGGGCCTCGGCCATGGTCGCGGCGGCCCGTTTGCGCTGCCGGCCCGTGGGGTCGCGGAACACCACCACGTACCGGCTGCCGCGGCGGTAGATGCCCGGGACGGAGGTGCTGAGCAGCGGAGCGGCCACGAACGCGATGTTGCCACCCCAGTTGCCACCCGGGCAATTCGGGCGACTCGCGAAGCGTCGCTGAACAGCGACATCCGCTTGAATTCGGCGTTCTCAGGAAGCGCGCCCGGGAGGATTCGAACCTCCGACCGGCGGATTAGAAGTCCGCTGCTCTATCCAGCTGAGCTACGAGCGCATGTTCCCCCGACGGTATCCCACCCCGGGGACGGCCGCCGGGGGGCGGTCAGCGTTCCTCGCCGGCGCGACCGGCCGAGTCGGGCCCGTCACCCCACGCGGCCCGGTCGCCCGGGCCCCAGGGGATGCGCGCGACGACGGCCTCCGCCCGCAGGGGGCCGTGGACGTGGGGGAATCGCTGACCGGGGTACACCTCGGGCCACCGCACCTCGGCGCCCAGACGCCCGGGGTCGAGCTCCAGCAGCACCAGCTCGGCATCCGGGGGGAACCAGCGCTCGGTGGTCGCAACGACCTGCGCGGCGGTGGAGCAGTGCACGAACCCCTCGGACTCCAGGGACGGCGGGGAGAGCTCCCCGTGGGCCATCAGCCGGTCGGCGTCGGCCGCGGTGGTGATGTGGAAGATCTGCATCCGAGGCGAGGCGGGTCGTGCGCGGTCGCCGACATCGCGCCCTGGCGTGCGGGCGGCGGCGGAACCTACGGGGTCGTGCCGGTCGTGCCGGTCGTGCCGGTCGGGGTGGTGGACGTCCCGGCGTTGAGCCTCCAGTCCACATTGCCCTTGTCGTCCTTCTGGGTGACGGTGACCGTGGCGGTGCTGCCATTGGCCGACGCCTCGCACTCGAACACGTCGCCGGCCGTCAGCTTGACGTCGTCAGGGCACGTGACGGTCGCGTCGACGTTCAGCTGTTCCTTGATGCCCTTCGCGATCTCACGCTCGAGCTTGTCGCTGCCGAGCGTGTCGCCGCCGGTCGAGAACGAGCAACCGGGGAGCACCAGCAGCATCGCCCGGCGCGCAGGCCAGCGCCGCGACGCGGGCCGCGGTGCGCCGACGCGCGGGACCGGGCGAACCGGTCCCGCGCGACGGGCGGACGATCACTCGCCCAGGTACTTCTTGACGTCCAGGCCGCGCTCCTCCATGAGCTTGCGGAAGGTCTCCTTCATCTCCTCGGGGTAGTCCGGGAGGGAGCCCTCGCGCAGGACCTGCTCCGCGCGCGCCTTGATGTTGGGGCCGAAGTCCCAGTCGTCGTCGGCGATGAGACGCTTGATCTCACGCTCCGGCCACGACACCACGCCCGGGTCACGGGAGAACTTGGTGGCCAGCGCGTCGATCTCCTCGAAGCGGCCCGGCAGCGGCGCCTGCTCCTGGATCATGCCGACGTCCTTGAGGGCCGCGTCGACGGCGGGGTCCGGCATGTACGGGGTGCCGTACGCGTCCTTGTGGAACAGCTTCTCGAACTTCAGGCGGACACGCTGCCCACCGGCCTTCTTGTCCTCGAGCGCGTAGCCGAGGGCGTGGCCCCAGGTGAACTTCATGTTCGGCGGGAGGCCGAACGCCTTCTCGATGCCGCCCGGCTTACGGCCGAAGGCGATGAGGATCGAGCCGACGTCGAGGGCGCTCGCGGCGAGGGTGGCCTGGCCGACGGCCTGGCCCGACTCGAACCGCAGCAGGGTCTCGGTGCGCTCGGTGGGGAAGCTCATGAGACGCGGCACGGTCTGCGTCATCGTGAACTCGTAGTTCCAGCCGTGGTACTTCGTGAGGGCGCCGGAAAGAGCGAGGGTCGAAAGACCGTCGTTGGCGCGGCCGTACCACGCGTTCAGGTTCGTGAGCCAGAACACCAGGTGGGAGCTCTGGTTGATGATCTGGACGTTGAAGCCCGAGACGCACTCCTCGATCTCATCCCACAGATCGCAGGTGTCGCGGGTGACGACGATGGCCTCGGTGGCGTTGATGTTCCCCTGGCAGGAGGCGAGGCGCCCGGCCTGCAGGATGGTCTGGATCTTCCAGTCCTCGACCTTCCGCTCAGGATCGAAGTAGCGGATGGTCCGACGGTCCCCGATTGCCTTGAGGGTCGGCACTGACGGGATGTCAGAAGCGCTGATCGACACGCGTCCCCCTGGTCCGTTTCTGGTTGGTCTCGTCCTCGAGCGACCGCGGGGTCCCGCCGCGGCGCGAGTCTGGCGTGACTCTATACGGAACACCGGCGTTCGTAGCGGATGGTTCGAACTCCCCCCGCGGCGGAACCCCGCCTGTTCCAGGCCGCAGCAGGTAGGGTTCGGCGCATGCCGAAACTCCTCTTTCTCTCAGTCCCCACCGACGAGGTCCTCTCCAAGGAGGGCAAGGTCCGCTTCCCCGGTACCGACAAGGCCGTGGAGGAATTGACCGCCGCCGGATGGGAGGTCGACCTCATGGACCCCCTGTGGCCCAAGCCGCTGGAGCGTGCCAAGGAGACCAGCCCGGACGCGATCCTGGTCGCCTGCTACAAGGCGGTCCCGCGCAGCCGTGACGCCG
The DNA here is from genome assembly GCA_020848615.1 of Thermoleophilia bacterium. Classification (GTDB taxonomy): domain Bacteria; phylum Actinomycetota; class Thermoleophilia; order Miltoncostaeales; family Miltoncostaeaceae. Next base: position 40,494 of record JADLHW010000059.1, on the reverse strand, counting down.
CCTCCATGCTCTCCCGCATGCAGGATGCGCCGGTGTACACCGTCGGCGTCCTCCAGAAGGACGACGCGTTCCGCACCATGGCCCCCGACGTCGGGGTCCTCCGCAACATCGGGGAGCTTCCCCAGTCCTGACGCCCGGCCGGGCGCCGCAGTTCCGGCCCCTCGGGGCCGTTTCCCCTCAACCACCACCGCCGCCCGCCGTGCGGCTCCGCCTCCCGTGGGGCCGTGCGCGGCATTCCCGCCGTCAGCGTGCCGCCACCACGGTCGTCGCGGCGCCGCTCGTGGCGCGCCCCCGCCCCGGCGGGCCGAGCAGGTCACCGGCCGGCGGCTCCTCGAGGATGAGCACGGGCCGAGCGAGCGCCTCGGCCAGCAGATGCTCGAACGAGCCCCGCCTCGCCAGCACGCGCCCGCAGGACGCGACGTCCCGCCAGCGGTCCCAGCGGGCGGCGGCGGGAGCGACGATCGAGATGTCCCCGATGTCGTCACCGCCCACGCCGAGATCCTCAAGCGCCGACGAGAACGCCCCCAGGAGGTCGCCCGCGGCCTGGGGTGATGCCGCCACGCACTGGATCTCCGGCTCCGGGATCCCGCCGGCGACCCGTGCACGCACGATGGCGGCGATGGCATGCGCGTCGTACGGCTCCACCCAGCAGATCGCATGGTCGCCGGGCGGTGCGGCGAGCGCGGCCCGGGCGCGGTGAAGCGCGTCGCGCGTCTCGGCACCGAACCGGTTGTCCGGCGTGACGACCATTCGCAGATCGTCGATCACCGCGACCGCCTCCTCGTGGCGACCGGCTGCCCGCAGGGCCTCCCCGAGCAGCACCGCGCTCTCCACGTCCGTCGGCAGGTCGCGCAGGCACCAGACGAGATCGGCGATTCCCGCATCGATCTCCCCGGCGGCCAGGTGCGCCCGGGCACGCAGGGTCACCATCGAGTGGTGGCCGCCGTCGTCCGCGAGAGATGCCGCGATGCGGCGGGGGTCGTCCCTCCCGATTGCGCCCGTCGCCCGCACGAGCCGCAGCTGACGCTCCGCCCAGGTGGACAGCTCGTGGCGCAGCCCGTGCTCCGGTCCCGGGGTGAGCGCGATCCGCTCCAGCGCGGTCCGGAACTCGTCGAAGCGGCCCGAGTGGAGACCGGCGAGCGTCGACGGCCGTGCGACGGACTCCGCGGTCCCGAACTCGGTCCAGGCCAGGCAGAGCGCCACGGCGGGATCGTCCAGCGCCCCGAGCGTCGCGCCCGCGTCCACGAGGCGCGGCGCCTCCGCGGCGGCGCCATCGCCCGCCTCCACGGTCTCGCGCAGGACGAGCAGGTCGGCGCGGCCCCGATACCTGGCCGACGGGTGGCGGGTCGTGAGGCTCCGGATGTGCCGCCGGTACACCGCCGCGGACGCCAGCCGCCACTGCTCCGCCAGCACCTCGAGCGCGGTGCGCTCGTCGGGCTCCGGCGGCGCATCCCATCCGGGGACCTCCCGTGCCAGGTGCCCGAGCAGCGCCCGCCAGTGATCGGCGTACGTGTGCCGCGCCACCACACGTTGCCCGTGCTCCGCGATCGTGACGCGGCGCCGGTCGTCGCCGAGCAGTTCCGAGATGACCTCGGCGAGATCCCCCTCGTCGTACTCCGCGTAGTCGCGACCCGGCTCGAAGACCCGCGGCAGCGTCGGGTTCCCCCGCTCGTTCAGGACGCACGCCCCCGCCGCCGCGGCCTCGAAGCTGCGCATGTTCGCCTCGCCGCGGACCGAGTAGTTGAAGACGAGCTTCGCCCTGGTGTGGAGCTCGTGGTTCCGGGACCCGTGGACGTCGGTCACGATCCGGACGTCGCGTCCCGGCGCGGAGCGTGCCAGCATGGCGAGGCGTCGCTCCCGCTCCGCGTGGATCGCGGGGTTCCGGTTCCCGACGAACAGCACGTCGATGTCACGGCGGGACCGCGGCGCGGCGAGGGGCCAGGTGACCGGGTCCCAGCCCCACACGAGTTGCGGGATGACCGTTTGGTAGCCGAGGCCGCGCATGGCCTCGACGCCCGCATGATCGCAGGCGATCGCGGGGAACCAGGGGCGCAGGAGGCGGGCCGTCACCGCGCCGAGGTTCCAGTCGCCGGTGAGCAGCAGTCGCCGCCGCGGCGTGGAGAACACGTCCACCGGGAGCGCCCGGTACTCGGGGATCTGGTGGATGTAGAGGTCGCACCCGTCCCACCCCGCGCGCCGGCACGCGTCGGCGATGCGGGGCGCCAGCGGGTTCCCGGCGGTCTCCCGGAGGACCGGGTCGATCACCACCTCGATGCCCAGGTCGTCGAGTCGCCAGACGCCGTCGCCGTCGGCCTCCGGCAGCGCGGCGAGGACGTTGGCGATCGCGACGCGGAACGGTGCCTGCGTGCTGTCCGGCGGCATGCGCACTTCCTCGCGGGGGAACCTGCAGGCAGAATCGGCAGGCCACGTCCCGAGTTGAACGCGGATCGGGGTGCGTGGCGCTTCACCGCTCGTACCCTCCGGATCGCCGGTCCGCCGCCGCTCGAGGAGCCGCATGAGCCGCACCGTCTACTTCACCGCCACCACCCTCGACGGGTTCCTCGCCGACCCGGACGACGGCATGGACTGGCTGCTCACCCAGGACCACGATCCTCAGGGCGCCCTGAGCCCCGAGGCGTTCATGCGGGAGGTGGGGGCCCTGGTGATGGGCCGCACCACCTACGACTGGGTGCGCGCGCACATGGCCAGCAGCGGGGAGCCCTGGTACTACGCCGTGCCGACATGGGTGATGACCCACCGCGACGCCGATCCCGTGCAGGGCGCCGACATCCGCTTCGCCTCCGGCGACATCGCCGAGGTGCACGCGCGGATGACCGAGGCCGCGGGCGGCCGGGACCTGTGGGTGGTGGGCGGCGGGCAGCTGGCGGTCGACCTGGCGCGCGCCGGGCTGCTGGATGAGATCCGCGTGTCCATCGCGCCCGTCACCCTCGGAGCGGGACGGCCGCTCCTGCCGGCCCCCATCGACCTGCGCCTCACCCGCGTCGACCGGAACCGGGCGTTCGTGTGCGCCTGGTACGACGTGGCGGGCCCCCGGGCCTGACGCTCACACGGCGGGCGCCGCGTCCGCCTCGGCGTCGATGACCGCGTAGGTCGCGCCGTCACCGCCCTCGTTCTGCGGCGCCGGCTCCGCGCGCTCCACCAGGGGATGGCGCTCCAGCTCCTGCCGCACCGCCGCCCGCAGGGCACCGGTGCCGTGCCCGTGGATCACCCGGATCCGCCCGCGGCCCACCATCGCCGCGGCGTCCACCGCCTCCCGCACCATCGCCCGCGCGGCCTCGGCGCGTTCGCCGCGCACGTCCACCTCCGCCGGCACGGCCCGCACCTCGGGCCGCCGCTCGGCCACCGGCCGGGGCGTCGCCGCCGGCCGGCCACGGCCGTCACGCACCAGGCGCTCCAGGGGCACGCGCACGCGCATCCGCTCGCCCTGCACCTCCGCGTGGCCGCCCTCGATGGCCACGACCACCCCGCGGAAGCCCATGGACGGATCCCGCACCGGGTCGCCGACCGCGACGTCACCGCCGACCTCCGGGGCGGAGGCGGCGAGGGCGGCACGCGCCCGGCGCTCGGCGTCGGACGCCGCACCCAGGCGGCGGTCCCGGTCGCCGGCCCGGGCGGTCTCCCGGTCGCCTTCGGGTGCCCGTGACCGCTGGCCCTCGGCGCGGCGGGCGGCGCTGATCTGCCGGCGCAGCTCCCGCAACTCCCGGCTGGCGGCCGTGAGCTCGGCCTGCGCCTTCGCGCGGGCCTCCTCCCGCTGCCGCTCCGCGTCCGCGCGGGCCTTCTGCAGCCGGAACTCCAGGTCCCCCAGGCGCGCCTCGGCCTCCTGCCGGGCCCGCTCGGCGCGTTCCCGTTCGGCGCGTGCGGCCTCCAGCTCCCGGCCGGCGGCGGCCCGCGCCTCCTGCGCGGCACGCACCAGGTCGTCGGCGCGGCGGCGCTCCGGCGTCATCGCGGCCCGCGCCTCGGCGATCACCTCCGGGTCCAGGCCCAGGCCCGTCGCGATGTCCAGGGCGTGCGAGGCCCCCGGTTCGCCGATGTGGATCGCGTACCGGGGCCGCAGCGTCTCCGGGTCCATCGCCACCGCGGCGTTCCGCGCGCCCTCCGTGGACGCCGCCCACTCCTTCAGGGCCCCCAGGTGGGTGGTGGCCAGCACCATCGCGCCGCGCCGCACCAGGCCCCGGATGACGGCCTGCGCGAGGGGCCCGCCCTCCTCCGGGTCCGTGCCGCCCGCCACCTCGTCCAGCAGCACCAGCGTCCCGGGGGCGGCGGCCTCCAGCATCCCCACCAGCCGCCGCACGTGGGCGCTGAACGTCGACAGGCTCTGCGCGATCGACTGGTCGTCGCCGATATCGGCCAGCACCTGGGAGAACACCGGCAGCCGGGCGCTCCGGGCCGGCACCCGCAGCCCGCACTGGGCGAGCATCGCGAACAGGCCGAGGGTCTTCAGCGCGACGGTCTTGCCGCCGGTGTTCGGGCCGCTCACCACCAGTGCCCGCACCCCGGCCAGGGGCACGTCGATGGGCACCGCCGTGCCCGGGTCCAGCAGCGGATGGCGGGCCGCGAGCAGCTCCACATGCGCGGACTCCTCCACCACGCACCCGCGCCACTGCCGCGACAGGCGCGCACGGGCGAGGGCGAGGTCGTGGTGGGCGAGGGCGTCGACGGCCGCCGTCAGCCGTCCCTCGGCCTCCCCCACCAGCCGCGACAGCTCCGCGAGGATGCGCTGCACCTCGGCGGCCTCCATCGCCTCCACCTCACGGCGGCGGTTGTTCGCCTCCACCACCTCGAAGGGCTCCACGAAGATCGTCTGCCCGGATCCGGAGCTGTCGTGCACGATGCCCGGCACCGCGCTGCGCGAGGTGGCCTTCACGGCCAGCACCGGCCGGCCCGAGCGCTCGGTGGTGAAGCTCTCCTGCAGGTGCTTGGTGAGCCGGGACGCCAGACGGCGCAGCGTGTCCGCGGCCTCACGGCGGGTGGCGGACACCCGGCGGCGCAGGTCCGACAGCTCCGGGGTGGCGGTGTCCAGCAACCCGCCGCGCCGGTCCAGGGCGCGCTCCAGCGCCGACGCGACGCGCTGCAGTGACACGGGCTCCACACCCACCGCCAGCCGCTCCGCCAGGGACGGCGCCAGGTCCTCCCGGGACCCCACGCCGGTGCGCACCTCCAGGGCCACGCCGATGGTCAGAAGGATCCGCTCCAGGTCCTCCACCGGCAGGGCGGCGCCGCGCGCGGCGGCCTCCACGGCCCCACGGACGTCCTGGGCGCCGCCGGGCCCGGAGACCGTGGTCTCCTCCAGCCGCCACGCCTCCTCGGTCTCGGCGCGCAACGCCGCCACCTCGTGCGGGTCGGTGGCGGGCTCCAAGGCCTCCGCCAGCAGGCGGCCACCCGCGAACGAGGCCTGTCCGGCCAGCCGCAGGCGCACGGCGGGGAGCTCCAGCAGGTCCTGGCTGCGGCGGTCCATCGGCCCGGATGGTAGATGAGCCCGACCCGCTAGAGTCGCGGCGTGATCACCGTCGGGCTCATCATCGCGGGGCTGGTCATCCTGCTCGGCCTCGTGGTCGCCGGCATCCTCCTGGCCGGCGTGTGGTTCGGCACGGGGATGATGCCCGCGCCGGACGAGCGGGGCGGGCCCGGGCCGGGCGGCCCGGACCCCGACAGCCCCTACTGACCCTGGAAGGACAGGCCGTCGGCGACGGCCTTCACATCCTCCGCGAGCTTCGCGACCTCCGATGACGCGCGGCCGGTCTCCCCGGCGCCCGCCGCCACCTGCTGGGAGGCGGCGGCGATGGTCGTGAGGGCCCGGTCGCTGGTGCCGAACGCCTCCGCGATCACCGTGAACCGCCCGCGCACCGTACCCGTGGCGTCCTCCAGGGCCTCGACCTGCGCGGCGGCGCTCTCGCCCGCCGACCGCACCTGGGCCACCGACCCCTGCATCGCCCGCACCGCGGCCTCGGCCTCCACCAGGTGCTGTGAGGTCGCCTCGGCGAGGACCCGCACCTGGTCGGCGACCACCGCGAAGCCGCGGCCGGCCTCGCCCGCGCGGGCCGCCTCGATCGCCGCGTTCAGGGCGAGCAGGTTGATCTGCTTGGCGGTCTGCTCGAGGATCCCCGCGATCCGGGCGATCCGGCCGGAGGCCTCGTCCAGGTCACCGGCCGCGCCCGCCACCTCCCGGGACGCGTCCCGCACGTGCGACACCGCCGCGTCGGCGTCCTCGACGGCCGACAGGCCCTCCTGCACGCGGCCGTTCGCCGCGCTGGTCTGCTGGGACGCCTGCCCCACCTCACCGGCGACCTGCTCGGCGGTGGCGCTCATCTCCTGGATCGCGGCGGAGGACTGCTGTGCGGCGGCCGCGAGCTGCCCGGCCAGGTCGTTCAGCTCGCGGGCGACGCGCCCGGTGGCGTCCTGCTGCTCGCGCACGTCCTGCAGCGCCCGCTCCACCCGCTCCTGCCGGGCGTGCATGAACACCTGGGTCACCAGGCCCGCGTCGAAGGTGAGCATCTTGTCGAACGCCGCGATGTACTCGTGGGCGGGGCGCCTGAGCCGCGGCCGGAACCCGCGGGTGGCGAGGAGGACCGTCTGCGTCCAGACCTCCCGGATCGCCTGGAACTGGAAGATGTAGACCTCGACGGGCAGGTTGATGCGGTCGTGGATCGCCGAGATGCGGTTCCTGGCGGCCACGTGCTCCGGGCCCAGGTCGGTGGTGAGGAAGTCCAGGATGTACTGCCGCAGGGTCCCCGACAGGCGCTCGATGCTGGAGTTCCGCGACACGATCTCCACCAGCGACGGCGTGTCGCCCACGCGGGCGTAGAACCGCTCGACCATCTCGTCGACGCATTCCCGCAGCACGGGACCGGCCTCCCGCATCACGGCGAACGTGTCGGCGTCGATGCGCAGCATCCCGATGCGGTCGACCGGCGGCTCCGGTGCCGCGGCCCCCGGATCGCCGTGTGCGGACGCGGGCGCGGCGTGGGCCGCGGGCGGGCGCGAGATGGTGGACGGCGACACGGAAACCTCCCTCGGGGCGGACGATGCGGGGGGTTCCGGAGCCCTGCCGCCCGGGGGGAGGGTGGGCACTCCGTTCGACCGCCACCTCGGCGGCGGCGCGCGGGACTTGAGCGTCGGGGCCGCCCGCCGGTCAGAGGCGGTGCAGTTCCTCGCCCGGATCGTCCACGACCACCTCGCAGGTGGGACACCACCAGCGCGCCTCCAGGGCCGTGCCGCACACGTCGTGCCGCACCCCCGGGGCGCCGCCCGCCCGCCGCGCGCCCCAGTCGGCCAGCAGCCGCAGCGGCCCGGCCAGCTCGCGCCCGGGGCCGGTGAGCTCGTACACCATCCGCGGCGGCCGCCGGCTGTACGGCTCTGCGGACACCAGGCCCGCCGCCTGCAGGTGGCGCAGGCGCTGGGTGAGCACGTTCGGGGCGATGCCGCCCAGCGCGGCCTGCAGGTCCCCGAACCGCCCGGGTCCGTCCAGCAGGGCGTTGACGATGAGCAGCGTCCACCGGTCGCCCACCTCCTCCAGGGCGGCGGAGAGGTTCCGGTCGGGGCCGTCGGCGGCGTCGGTGCTCATGCGTGCATCGTGGCAGAGCGGCTGCTACCCTGTTGTCACTTGCTAATTGCTAGTGACAATGGAGAACGCGTCGTGACCGACACGAGCGAACACATCAGGAGCGCCGCGCGGTCGGGCGGCCCGGCCGTCTTCGGCCTGGGGCGCTGGGGCCGCGGCTCCGGCGTGGTCGTGGCCGACGGCCTCGCCCTCGCGGCCCCGCACCACCACCCGCGCGGCGGCCCCCACCACCACCACCCCCACCGCGGCGCCCCGTTCCGGCACCGCGGCCCCCAGCCCCCCTGGCGAGGGGACCGCAACCCGGTGGCCGTCTTCGGCGACGGCCGCACCGTGGACGCGGAGTCCGCCGGCACCGACCCCCGCACGGGGCTGGTCGTCCTGCGCCTGGACACCACCGGCGTCACCCCCATCCCGCCGGCCGCCGCCGACCCGCGCCTCGGCGACCTCGTGCTCGCCCTGGGCAACCCCGGCGGCCGCGGCCTGCGCGTGACCCCTGGGTTCGTGGCGTCCGAGCCCCGCATCCTGGAGGGCCCGGGCGGCCGCACCGGCCCGATGGGCATCGAGCACAGCGCCCCGCTCACCCGCGGCGCCGCCGGCGGCCCCCTGCTGGACCCCGACGGCGGCCTGCTGGGCATCAACGTCATGCGGCCCGGCTGGGGCCTCACCCTCGCGGTCGCAACCGGCGCCGACGTGGCGCAGCGGGCCGCCGCGGTGGCCGGCGGCACGGTCGCGCGGCCCCGCACCCTGGGCGTCGCCCTGGCCCCCGGCCACGTGGCGCAGCGGCTGCGGCGGGCCGTGGGCCTGCCCGAGGCGGAGGGCGTCCTGGTGCGCGCCGTCGACGACGGCAGCCCCGCGGCCGCCGCGGGCCTCGGCGACGGGGACCTCATCACCCAGGCCGGCGGCGCGCCGGTCACCGAGATGGCCGACCTCGCACGGGCGATCGACGCCGCGCCGGCCGACGGCCGGCTCACGCTCACCGTCCTGCGCGGCACCGAGACCCGCGAGGTCGAGGTGGTGCTCGCCGAGGAGCCGGTGGCGTGACCCCGCCGGCCCGCCGGCTCACGGCCGGCGGGCCAGCACCTCCCCGTGCACCAGGATGAGCACGCCGTCCGGGTGCGCCGCCCAGTCCCGCCACCCGGCGGCGACCTCCGCGAGGTCGTCCCGGGTGGCCAGGCCCGCCTCCACCGCCTGATCGGCGAACGCGGAGCGCGTGGCCCGGGTCGCCCACGAATCACCCCACCAGGCGCGGTCGTCCTGCGCGGCGAACGTCCAGGTGCTGCTGGACACCGCGATGTCCGCGAACCCCGCCGCGCGCACCCAGGCGCCCAGGAACCGGCCGGCATCGGCCTCCGCGCCGTTGACGCGGGTGAGCTGGTGATACAGGGCCATCCAGCGATCGAGCCGCGGGTCGCGGGGCGCCCAGGCGAACGACGCGTAGTCACCGTCCCGCACGGCCAGCAGGCCGCCGGGCCGCAGCACGCGGCGCATCTCGCGCAACGCGCGCACCGGGTCGGTGAGGTGCTGCAGCACCTGGTGGGCGTGGACCACGTCGAAGGCGGCGTCCCCCGGGTCCAGGGCGTAGACATCCCCCGTCGCCAGATCCAGGCCCGGGTGGTCGGCCCGCGCGGCGGCGATGATGCCGGCGTCGCGGTCCAGGCCCAGCACGCGGCCGGGGGCGACGGCGGACGCCAGGTCCGCGGTGATGGTGGCCGGGCCGCAGCCCACGTCCAGCAGGTCCATGCCGGGGCGCAGGTGCGGCATCAGGTACGCGCAGGAGTTCGCGGCCGTCCGCCACCGGTGGCTGCGCAGCACGGACTCGTGGTGGCCGTGCGTGTAGACGTCGGGAGGGGCGCTCATGGATCCAGGGTCGCACCGGCGTTTGATCGCTGACAAGCTGTTGTCACCGTGGATCCATCGACGTTCACCGTGGACTGGCTCGCCGACGGCGGGCGGCTGCGCGCGTTCCTGGCCGTCGCCGAGCGGGGCGGCTTCACCCGCGCCGCGGAGTCCCTGGGTGTGACGCAGCCCACGGTGAGCAGCCTCGTCGCGGGGCTCGAGCGGAGCCTGGGCGCGCAGCTGCTCGCCCGCGCCCGCACGGGCACGCGCCTCACCCCCGCCGGCGAGGCGTTCGCGCCGCACGCCCGGCGGCTGCTGGCCGTGGCCGACGAGGCGCGCCGCGCCGCCACGGGGGCGGCCTCCGCGGAGCGGCGGCACCTGGCGGTGGCCGGCGGGGAGGCGCTGGTGACCTATGCGCTGCCGCCGGCCCTCGCCCGGCTGCGGGCCCGCCTGCCCCGCCTGGACGTGACACTTCGCGTGGCCGACCCGGCGGGGGCGATCGCCGCGCTGCGCGCCGGCGAGGTGGCGTGCGTCGCGGCGGCCCGCACCGCCGTCCCCCAGGACGTGTCGTTCCGGCCGGTCGGGCGGGACCGGCTCATGCTCATCGCCCCGCCGGGTCACCCCCTGGCGGGACGGCGACCCGTCCGGCTGGAACGGCTCTCCGGCGAGACCCTGGTGGTGCGGGAGGCCGGGCGCGCCGACCGGGCGCAGCTGGAGGGCCTGCTGCGGCACGCCGGGGTGTCCCCCGCCGGCCGCGTGGTGGTGACGGGCCTGGAGGCGGTGAAGCGCGGCGTGGCCGCCGGGCTGGGCGTGGCGGCGGTGCCGGCGCTCAGCGCCGCCGACGACCTGGCCTCGGGGCGGCTCGCCGAGGTGCGGGTGTCCGGCGGGCTGCCGGAGGTGGAGTGGGGCCTGGCGATGCCCAGCAACCGGGAGATCCACCCGCTCGCCGAGGCGCTGCTGCGGGAGCTCACCGGCGACGCGTGACGCCGCGCCGCGGCCCTGTCGAGACGCTCGGCGTGGACGATGCGACCGAGGTCGCGGTGGAGGTTCGGGTTCGTCTGCATGCGCCCACACTCGCCGCGCACCGGGTGTGCGAGCAACACCCGCTCGGTTATCGTCCCATCATGAAGTCGAATGGCTTGCTGGGCGTGGAGCTGCGCCATCTCAAAGCGTTCGAGGCGGTCGCCCGGCACCGCGGCTTCGGGGCGGCCGCGGCGGAGCTGGGCTACACCCAGAGCGCGGTGAGCCAGCAGCTGGCGTACCTGGAGAAGCAGCTCGGGCAGCGCCTGCTGGAGCGCGGCGGCGGGTCCCGCAGCGTCCGCCTCACCGAGCCGGGCCGCGTGGTGCTGCGCCACGCGAAGGCCCTCGCCTCGCGGCTCGACGCCCTCGGCGCCGAGCTCGACGGGCTCAACCGGGTGCGGATCGTACGCGTCGGCGTGTTCCAGAGCGTCGGGGAGCGCATCGTGCCGGCCCTCCTGGGCGAACTGGCCGCCACCCACCCCGAGGTGGAGCTGGACATCGTGGAGGAGGTGAACTGCGATCCGCTGGAGGAGGGCGCGGCCAGCGGCCTCCTCGACCTGGCGTTCACGCTCCTGCCGTACGAGGACCCGCGCACCGAGACGACGTGCCTCATGCGCGACGAGCACCTGCTGGTGGTGCCGGCCGGCCACCCCGCCGCAGACGAGCCCGCGACGCTGTCGTCGCTGGCCGCCATGCCGATGGTGGGGTACCGCGGCTGCCGTGGCCAGGTGCAGATGGAGGACCGGATGGCGGCCGCCGGGCTTCCGCTGCGGATCGTCCGCAGGGCCGACGGGAACGGGATCATGCACGGCCTCGTGGCGGCGGGCGAGGGGATGTGCCTGCTGCCGCGGCTGGCGTTCGATCCCCTGGACCCGCGCGTGGCGGGCATCGACCTGCACGGCCTGGTGCCGCCCCGGGAGATCGGGCTGGTGTGGCAGCGCAAGCGCCGGCTCACCCCGGCCGCCGAGGCCGTCATCGCCGCCGCCCGGACCGTGTGCGCTCGCCTGGCGGTGCCCGTCGCGTGAAGATGGGCGCGTGGACGCGCTCCTGATCGTCGACTTCCAGGTGGACTTCTGCCCCGGCGGGGCACTCGCCGTTGCCGACGGCGACCGCATCGCCCACCCCGTGAACGCGCTGGCCCGCCGCGTGGGGCTGGTGGTGGCGACCCGCGACTGGCACCCGCCCGACCACGGCTCGTTCGCGGGCGCCCGGGTGGACGCGGAGCTGTGGGACGGCGCCGACCCGCCGGCCGTGTGGCCGGTGCACTGCGTGCAGGACACCCCCGGCGCGCAGCTGCACCCCGCCCTGGATGCCGAGCTGGTGGACGTGGTGGTGGACAAGGGCCTGGACCCCAACAGCCAGGGGTACTCGGCGTTCCAGCACACGGGCCTGGCGACCGCCCTGCGGGCCCGCGGCGTCACGCACCTGTACGTCGCCGGGCTGGCGACCGACTACTGCGTGCTGAACTCGGTGCTCGACGCCCTGGCCGCGGGGTTCGCGGTGACCGTGGTCACCGACGCCGTACGCGGCGTGGAGGTCTCGCCCGGCGACTCGGCGCGGGCGCTGCGGCGGATGCAGGAGGCGGGAGCCCGCCTGATGGACTCCGCCGCCATCGCGGGGGGTTAGCTCCCGCGCACCCGGGAGTGCTCGAGGCGCCGGCGTTCCTGGCGGTTGCCGTGGGCGGCGTGGATGAGCGCGGCGGTGCAGGGGACGCCGACCGCGGCGGCGGCGAGGACGAACGCGAGCATCGTGCTCCTAGGCGTAGACGTCGACCGAGCCGCCCCGGCCGGCGGCGGGTGCCGCGGGCATCGAGGCGAGCAGCTGCGCGTTGTTCCGGACGGCCATGTCCATGGACTTGCGCAGCATCATCAGCTGGGCCTGCCCGAGCGCATCGGTGGTTCCGGGGGCGGAGATCTGCATGGGGGGTGTATCGGCAGCCGGCAACCGCCGCTGCACCCCCCGGGGGATCCGCGTCACTTCCTGACGGCGAACCAGCTCACGCCCAGCGGCTTGGGGGTGTACCGGCGGGTGCCGCCGATGTACGGCCACACGCGCCACACGTAGCGGCGGCCCTTCAGGATCTTCTTCCTGGACAGCTTCAGCGTGTTGCCGCGCGGGAACGCCGTGAGCACCTTGATGTACTTGGTGCCGTACACGCGGAACACCTGCACGTTGTAGAGGGTGGCCTTCGGCTGGCGCACCCAGCGCAGGGTGGGCGCCGCCTTGAGCCCGGCCCCGGCCCGGGGCTTCATGCGGCGCGGGTTCTGGACCGGTGGCGTGCGGCGGGTGGTCGTGGGCGCCGGCGGGGTCGGCGTGGGCGTGGGGGTGGTCGGCGTCGTGGTCACCGGGATGGCGTCCACCACGAACGGCGCGACGGCGCTCCAGGCCCCGTTGCGGCCCAGGCCGCTGATCTGACGCACCCGGAACGTGTAGCTGCCGGGCGACAGCGTTGCGGCGGTCATCGTGGTGGCGGGGGTGATGGTGGGGCCCTGCACCGCGGCGCCGGCCGAGGCGATCTCCCACTGGAAGGTGCCGCCCGGCTCGGCGGGCGTCCATGAGAACGCGGGGCGCGGGTCGGAGGTGCGCGCCACGGAGTTCACGAGCTTGGGCGCCCCGGGCGTGTTGAGGACCAGCGTGATGTTGCGCTGGCCCGTGGCGGCCGTGCGGTCCCGCTTGTCCACGAACGTGACCGCCCACTTCGCGGCCCCCGCGGGCAGGTCGTCGAGCGGGGTGAACACCACGGGGTTCGACGGGCTGGTCACCTCGAATGTGACCGGCGCGCCGCTGGAGGGCGTCACGGTGAGCCGGTAGGCCTTCAGGCCGCTGCCGTCATCCGTGGGGGGCGTCCAGGTGAACGTGGGCCGGGCGTCGACGGTGGCGCCCGCGGCCGGGGTGCTCAGCGCCGGGGGGCCCGGCAGCTCGTCGACGGTGTAGTTCACGGTGGCGAGGCTGGTGTTGCCGGCCAGGTCCTTCGCCGTGACCGTGAACGACTTCGCGCCGTACGTGGCCGGGGTGTCGGCGGTGCCGGTGTTGATGTTCGCGCCCACGGCGACCGTCCCCACGCAGGGCGTGCCGGGCCACTGGCCGGAGGTCTCCGCCCCCCAGTAACACGAGTAGGCGGCCTTCACGACGCTGCCCGCGTCGTAGGTCCTCGCGGTGGGCGCCGTGACCGTGGGCGTGCCCGGTCCCAGCGTGTCGACCTTGAGGTTCACCCCCGGGGTGGACTGGAGCGTCGTGTTCACCACGATCGGAGGCGGCAGAATGTCCGGCAACGGCAGGATCGGGGCCCACGTGAAGGTCACGGGCCTGACGATGCCGCCGGGCGTCGGGATCCGCGCGGGCGGTGGCGCGGGGTTGGCGCTGGTGCCGGCCTGGTGCGAGAACGTGTCGGGCCCGGGGCACACCACGGTGTAGCCCGGGGGCGGTGCGCACGTGTACGTGGCGGTCACCGGGACGCGGTACCAGCCGTTGTTGCCGTTCGCGCCCTCTGCGTAGGGCGGGGTGAGGGTGTACCCCACGGTCTGGGCCGCGGCGGGCGCCGAGGCCGCCGCGAGCGCGAGCGCCGACGCGGCGAGCAGCCGGCGGGGGCGGAGGAGTTCGGGAGTCATAGGTCGCTTCCGGGGTAGGAATTCGGGTCCGGGTTCCTTCCCAGGGGGCGCCGCACGAAGGCGGGGGCATCATCTCGCATTCCGGCCCCCGTCCGCCTCGGATACTTACCGAATCCCCCGCTGCGTGCGGCCGCCGACCGCAAACAAAGTGTGAAGACGGCCGAAACCGCCGTGGACCGGGACGATTGCGTGCCCGCGCGAGTTCTCGTACCGTCCGGCGCGCCCCCGTCCGCCCGCGTCCCAGGAGCCCGCCGGGATGAAGGACTTCCTCATCGCCCTCCTCGCGTCGCTCGGCGTGCTCGCGCAGATCGGGGCGGCCGTGCTGGCGGCGTGCATCGTGGCGTGGCTGGTGAGCCCGTCGGCCCGCCGCGCGCTCGCCGAGCCGCGCGCGCTGCTGCAGGCCTGGGGGCTGTGGATCGCCTGGGGCGTCGCCGCGGTGGCCACCGTGGGGAGCCTGTGGTTCAGCGAGGGCGCCGACTTCATCCCGTGCCGGCTGTGCTGGTTCCAGCGGATCTTCATGTACCCGCTGGTGGTGGTGCTGCTGGTGGGGGCGATCCTGAAGGACCGTCGGGCGTTCTGGTACGCGATCCCGCTGCCGGTGATCGGGCTGCTGGTGGCCGTGTACCACGTGTACGTGGAGGTCAACCCGGACGCCGAGAGCCAGGGCTGCCTGGTGCAGTCCACGGTGCCGTGCTCGTTCCGGTGGATCGATGAGTTCGGCTACATCACCATCCCCCTGCTCTCCGCCTCCGCGTTCGCGCTGGTCGCCCTGCTGCTGGTGGCGTCCCGCCGCCGGGAGCCCGCCGCGGCCTGAGCGGTCAGGCCTCCGCGCCGTGCGGCGCGGTGAGCGTGAGCAGCAGGCCGGCCACGGCCAGCGCGAACACCAGGGTGAACGCGGGCCGGATGCCGATGGCGTCCCCCGCCGCCGCCAGCGCGAACGGTGCCACGAGGATGGAGGTGCCCGCCCCCACCGACGCCACCACGCTCGCCCCCTGCGGGTTCGCGGGGGCGGCCCGCATGGCAAGGGACAGGGCCATGGGGTACAGCACCGAGATGCCGCAGCCCGTCACGAACAGCCCGGCGACGCTCACCGCCGGGGCGACCGCCGCCCAGAACAGCGCCAGGCCGCAGAGCGCCAGGCTCAGGCCGCCGGCCAGCAACTGCTCGGGCCTGCGGTGGACGGCCAGCCGCCCGCCGGTGATGCGCCCCAGCGCCATGCCGGCCACGAATACCCCCAGCGACGCGCCGGCGGTGCCCTGCCGCATCCCCGTCTGCTCCTGCAGGTAGTCGGGCGCCCAGAACACGATGCAGAACTCGATGCCCACCACGGTCACGAGGGTCGCGACCCACCGGAAGTACGTGGCGGGCAGGCCGCCCGCCGACGCATGGTGCGGTTCCTCACCGGTCGTCCCCCGCCCCAGGCCGGTGCGCCCCACCAGCAGGGCCAGCACGAGGGCGGCGGGGATCCCCACCGCGATCCCGGTCTCCCACCCCAGCCCCGCGAGGGTGGCGCCGCCCACGGCCAGGGGCGCCGCGACACCCGCGGTGGCCGCCGCGGCGTTGGCCTCCGCCAGCACCGCGGCGCGGGCGAGCGGCTGACGGCGCTCCACCAGCACCGGCACCGTGACCAGCAGCAGCCCGCCGCCCGCGCCGATGCACGCCCCCGCGACGGCCGCCAGCACCGCGTGCGACGCGATGATCAGCACCCCCGCCCCCACCACCATGAGCGCCAGGCATGCGCGCAGGGCGTTCGCGGCTCCCGCCACGGCGAGGGTGCGGCGGGCCACCAGCGACGCCGCGATCCCGCCGGCCGCCATTGCCGACCCGGCCGTGCCGATCGCCGCACGGCTCACATCGAGTTCCTCCCGCAGCGCGTCCAGCGCCGGGCCGAACCCGTAGAGCAGGAACCCGTACATCGCCAGGCAGCCGTACAGCAGCAGGACCGCCGCGTCGCGGACGGGTGAGGTGTCGGGCCGGGTGGCGGGAATCGCCCAACGGTACCGGCGGGGGGTGCGGGCTGCCCGGCCCGGGGAGGTGTGGCGCCCCGCGGGTGGAAGGACCGATACTCGGCACTCGGCGCACCCGTGCGTTCCGCTCGCCGGACGGGTGCACGCCCCGGAGGACCGCCCCCACATGACCACGAGCCGCCCGCAGGTCCGCGTCCACCTGGCGCCCGCCGGCCTCCTTCGGTTCGGCACGGCGGTGTTGGCGGTCGGCGTGGGCGCCGCCGGGCACCTGCAGACCGCCTTCGGGATCGCCCTGGCCGTGGGCGTGTCGCTGCTCATGCGGGAGTTCGCCACGCCGGGGGTGGACCTGGCCACGACCCTGGTGCTCGCAGCGCAGGCCCTGGGGTCGGCGGCGGGGCTGCCGGCACGGGTCGCCGTGTGGGACACGACGTTCCACGTGCTGGTGGCGGCCCTCATCGCCATCGCGCTGGGCGCGATGCTGCCGCCGCTGCGCCTCCCGGGGATGCTGCTGCTCACCGGCCTGGGCATGGCGGTGGGGCTGGAGTGGGAGGCCCTCGAGTACCTCGTGGACCTGGTGGCCGGCACCTCGTACGCGCCGTCGGCGGCCGACACGGCGCTCGACCTGGCGGGCGACGCCCTCGGGATCGTGGTGGGCCTGGCGTTCCTGCGCGCGGCCGACCGGGCCGGCCACCCCATGCCGGCGCCGCGGTTCCTGGAGGACGGCTTCTGACCGGCCCGGGGGTGCGGCGGTCCGCTCCGCACCCGCCGCCGGCATGTCAGGCGGGCGTGGCGCCCTCCAGCCGGTCCTTCAGCGACGCCAGGCCCTTCGCCATCACGCCCGACAGGCGCGCCTCGATGTCGTACGCGGGGTCCTGGTGGGCGGCGTGCTGGCGCCACACCACGCGGCAGCCGCCGGGGGCGTCCTCCACGCGGATGGTGGCGTGGTGGCTGGCGAGGCCGGGGATGCCCTCCTCCACGGTGTAGGAGTAGCTGCGTGCGGCGGCGTCGCGCTCGGTGATGCGCTCCACCAGCCGCGCGCCGTGCCGCATCGTCACGCGGCGCACGTCGCCGTCCATCGTGAGGTCGGCCACGGGCGTGAACCACTCGCCGATGCGGGCGGGATCACCGGCCAGCTCCCACGCGGCGGCGGGCGGCACCGCCACGTCGACGCCCACCTCGAAGTCGTTCGCCATCGGTCCCCCAGGGTCGGTCGGGT
Organism: Thermoleophilia bacterium; assembly: GCA_020848615.1. Taxonomy (GTDB): domain Bacteria; phylum Actinomycetota; class Thermoleophilia; order Miltoncostaeales; family Miltoncostaeaceae. The sequence continues at coordinate 23,268 of JADLHW010000059.1, read as the reverse complement.
TCGGGTCCTTCGTGAGCCTAGTGACGGCGGGGCGGCGCCACGGTCACTCGGGCGCCGGCCGGACCGAGAAGCGATGCGCAGCCCGGCAGCTGCGGGATGAAGGCCCGCAGATGCGTGACATCGGGGCCCTGGTCGGTCCGTCGTTCCAGCGGATCGCGGTGCTCCTGGCCGATGCCAGCCCACGCCGCACGACGCGAGGACGCGCGCAGGCCGCGCGGAGGTGCTCGGCCGTGAGGTCCACCGCCCCCGGCGACGAGGGTGCCGGTACCGCTGCCGCCCCTGTTGCAGGGAGCGACCAGCCCGGTCAGGCGAGGGCAACGAAGGGCACGGGAACCCCACGGTCCAGGCGCGTCACCACCGGCTGAACGGCCGGCCACCGGCCGCCACGTGAGCCACCTTCCGGAATCGAGGGACCATGACCCGACCCGAAACCCGCATGGACGGTGAGAGCCGGAGAGGGGACTCGAACCCCTGACCACCTGTTTACAAGACAGGTGCTCTACCAACTGAGCTACTCCGGCGGGTGACCCCACGGTACCAACGCGCCGCCGCGCGCAGGAACCCGCCGGACCCGCCCGACGCGACGACCTGCGCCGGATGCGGCAGGCTTCAGGTGTGAGCGTCTCCCCCTCCCCCCGCGCGATGCGTGGCCCGAAGGCCTGGGCCGCCGCGATCGCGGTGGGCGTCGTGTGCACGGCGGCCCCGGCCGCCGGCCTCGGTGCCCCCACGCAGGCCCAGCTGGAACGCGGGATCGTGGACATCGAGGTCTCGGAGTCCGGCGGCGGGGCCGCCGCGGGCACCGGGATCGTGGTGGGCACCGACGGGGTCATCCTCACGAACAACCACGTGGTGAAGGGCTCCACCCGCATCCGGGTGCGGGACGTGCGCACCAACCGCAGGTGGTCGGCGGAGGTGCTGGGGTACGACGTGACCGGCGACGTCGCGGTCCTGCGGATCACCAAGCGCGGGGTGAGCATCCGGACGGCGCGCCTCGGGAACTCCGCGAAGGTGCGGGTGGGCGACCCCGTCATCGCCGTCGGCAACGCCAACGGCTCAGGAGGCCGGGCCGAGGTGAGCCACGGGGTGGTGAGCCGCCTGAACCGGTCGATCAACGTGGAGGGCGCCCTGGGGGAGATGGAGCGCCTCACCGGCGTCATCCAGACCACCACGCCCCTGGCACCCGGGGAGTCCGGCGGCCCCCTGTACAACGCGGCGGGACGCGTGGTGGGGATGACCGCCGCGGCGTCGTTCACGGTGGCGCGGGGCTTCGCGATCCCCATCAACCGGGCGCTCGCCGTGGTGCGGCAGGTGCGCTCCGGCAAGGACTCGGCGACGGTGCACATCGGCCCCACCGCCTTCCTCGGGGTACGGCTCGTGACGGGCGTGTCGGGTGGCGACGGCGCCGTCCTGGCGGGCGTCCTGGCCGGGTCCCCGGCCGCGGAGGCGGGCCTGCGGGCCGGCGACACCGTCACCGCCCTGGACGGCACGCGCGTGGCGTCCGGCGCGGGCCTGGCGGGCCTCATCGGCCGTCACCGCCCCGGCGACGTGGTGACCGTGACGTGGACGGACCAGACGGGCGCGACGCGCAGCGCACGCGTGACCCTCACCACCGGCCCGACGGCCTGAAGGAAACGGGCGCCGGGGCAGCGAGATCGACCCGGTGCTTCGCTAGGCTCCCGCACATGGTCGATTCCAAGTACCCCAACCGCTGGTTCGGATCGAACCCTCAGGCGATCCCGAACCATGGCAAGAAGCTCACCCCCTGGGACAAGGAGCTCCCGAAGGACTGGCGCTCCGCGCTCGGCCTCGGCGCCGAGGGCGAGTCCCCCCAGGCGCAGGCCGCCGAGTCCACCGAGGACTCCGCCGCATGACCCGCGTCCGCGGCACGCCCGGCACCATCGGGTGCCCGGGCGGCCGCGGGCTCATGCCCTGAGGGCGACGGCCGGCAGGGACCGCCCCGCCGCCACCTCACCGGCCCCGGCCGGCACCGCCGCGATGTGCGTCGCCACCGCGAGCGAGGTGATGTTGTGCGACGCCTGCAACGCCGCCGGCACCAGGCCGTCGGCGGTCATCGCGCAGCGGATGAGGTCCGTGCGCGGCGTCGGGCTGCGGTACGCCACGGCCAGCGGCGCCGGCGCCCACCGGTCCGCGCAGCCCAGCAGCGCCCGGCCGAACACCGAGAAGCACACCACCGCGGACACCGGGTTCCCCGGCAGGGCCATCATCACGGCCTCCTCCCCGCGGCCCAGCCACAACGGGTGCCCCGGCCGGATCTCCACGCCCCAGAACACCTCCCGCACACCCAGGTCCGCGAGCGCGGGACGCAGGTGGTCGTGGTCGCCCACCGACGCGCCGCCCGTCGACAGCACGACGTCCGCGGCACCGAGGGCCTCGGCCAGGGCGTCGCGAGTCGCGGCGTGGTCGTCCGGGACGTAGGTGCACAGCACCACCTCCGCCCCCGCCGCGGCGACCAGCGCCGGGATGGCGGTGCCGTTGACGTCCCACACCTGCCCGGGCGCCAGCGGGGCGCCCACCGGCACCACCTCGCCGCCGCTCACCAGCACCGCCACCCGCGGCCGCCGCAGGCAGGAGACGAACGGGTGCCCGGCCCCCGCGATCGCCCCGAGCTGGTGCGCCGCGAGCCGGTCGCCGGAGCGCAGCAGCAGGTCCCCGGCCCGGGCGTCCTCACCGCGGCCGCGCACCGACTCCCCGGCGCGGGCCGCCGGCACCTGCACCTGCAGGCCCTCGTCGTCGGCGACCTCCCGCCGCACCACCGCGTCGGCGCCGTCCGGCACCGCCGCCCCCGTGGAGATCCGCAGCGCCTGCCCGGCGGCCAGGCGCCCGGTCCACGGCTCCCCGGCGGCGCTCTCTCCCACCACCCGCAGGAGGCCGGGGGTGTCCCCGGCCCGCACCGCGAAGCCGTCCATCGCCGCGTTCGTGAACGGCGGGTGGTCGGCCAGCACGTGGACGTCCTCGGCCAGGGTCCGGCCCTCGGCGAGCCGCAGCTCGACCGGTTCGCTGCCGAGCCGCACCGCGTGCTCGCGGGCGAGCTCCAGCGCGCGTTCGAAGGTGATGTCCCGTTCGCCCGGAATGACCGACATGCTGTCATCCCGCCCGAGGGCCTGTCAGGCCGCACCCGCGACGGAGAAGGCGAGCACCAGGTCCAGGGTGGCGAGCTCGATGCCGGCGTCGGCCGCCACCGCGATGATCTCCTCCGCGGACATCCCGCCCACCAGGGCCCGCCGCACCGAGTCGTCGAACTCCCGGCGTGCCGCGGTGAGGACCTGCCGGAGGCGGCTCACGTGCCCCACGGGCATCTCGCCCTCGGACCGCACCATGAGGTTGTCCTCCACGAACGACAGCGTCGCGGCGTCGCAGGCCAGCCGGCCGGCGGCGCGCCGGCGGGCCAGGATCCCGGCCTCGGAGAGCACCGCGCGGTGCACGTCGTCCAGCGTCGCGCCCGCCTCGATCGCAATCGCCACGGCGGACTCCGCCGCGCCCGCCAGCGACCTGCACGGGTCCTCGCGCAGCGACCCGCTGCGCATGAGCTCGTTCTCCTCGCTCCTCGCCAGGTCGGCGCACAGCCGCTGGACCTGGGCGAGCCCGGCCCCGGTGACCGAGCCGGTGGGGTGGGATTCGTCAGGTGCCGCCATGGGTCACTCTGTCCCGGGGGCCGTGCGGCGCGAATCCGTTGGGGCCGGGAACCGGCACGCGCCTTTTCCGCAGTACAGAATGCGGGAGATGGGAATGCGGGAGAGGGGCATTGGCGGCATCGTCATCGCCGGTGGCGGCGGGCGGCGGCTCGGGGGCCCCAAGGCCGTCGCCGAGCTGGGCGGCCGGACCCTGGTGGAGATCGCGGTCGCCGCCCTCGCCGTCCACTGCGAGCGCGTGGTGGTGGTCACCCGGCCCGGCATCGCGTTGCCGGGGCTGCCCGCCGAGGTGCTGCTGGACCGCCCCGGCCCGGACGCCCCCATCACGGGCCTCGCAACCGGCCTGGCGGCGGCCCGCACCCCGTCGGTGCTCGTGCTGGCGTGCGATCTGCCGCTCGCCGGGCCGGTGCTGGCACGCCTGCTGGCGGCCCCCGGTGACGGCGCGGCGATGGCCGTGGACCCGCATGGCCATCGACAACCGCTGTGCGCCCGTTATCCGGTGGCGGGAACGCTGACGGTGGCGGAGGGGCTGCTGGCCGCCGGCGTGCCGCGCATGATGCGCCTGGCCGGCACCCTGGACCCCGTGGCGGTCCCGGCGACCGCGGACGAGCTGATGAACGTCAACACGCCGGACGACCTGGCGCGCGCGGCCGCGCTCCGAGGGGACCGGACGGGGGCGGTCCCGAACCCGCCAGCCCCCGGCGCAGGCTGAGCACCCGCTCCAGCGACTCCCGGGCGCGAGCCCGCGACACCGTGCCGTCCCGCAGACCCACCGCGATGCCGTCGGCCGCGGCGCGGGCGGCCGCGGGATCCGCGTAGAGCAGCAGGTCGACTCCGGCGCCGGCGGCCAGCGCGGCGACCGTGCCGTGGTCACCGGAGGCCGCCAGGGCGGGCGTGTCCAGGGCGTCGCTCACGACCACCCCGTCGAAGCCGAGCCGCTCCCGCAGCTCGCCCTCCACCACCCGCGGGCTGAGGGCCGCGGGGCGCGCCCCGAACGCCCGGTACCCGGCGGTGCCGACCATCACCAGGGGCACGCCCTGCCGGATCAGCGCCCGGTACGGCCGCTCGTCGGCGCGCTGCAGCTCGGCCCGCGAGGTGACGATCGTGACCGCGACGTCATCGGTGGTGCGGGTGGCGGGGCCCAGCCCCGGGAAGTGCTTGGGCGCGGCGAGCACCCCCCACGGCGCCATGCCGCGGGCGAACGCCACCGCCCGGCGCGCGACCTCCGCGGGGGAACGGCCGAAGCTGCGGCCCTGCGCGGCGATGACCGACCCGGGCCGGGCCAGGTCCACCACCGGCGCCAGGTCCACATTCACCCCGGCGCGGCACAGCAGGCGGCCGGCCCCGTCGCCCGCCGCCCGCGACGCCGCCACGGGCCGGGACCCCAGCAGCCCGGCACCCGCCGCGGGCGCGCCGGTGAGGCGCCGCACGGGGCCGCCCTCCTGGTCGGTCATCACCAGCAACGGCGCGTCGAACGCCGCCGGCCGGGGGATCGCCTGCAGCGCGTCGGTGAGGCGCCGCACCGCGGCGGCGTCGGTGCCGTTGCCCGCGAACAGCAGCACGGCCCCCGCCTCGCCGCGGCGGATGCGGTCTCGCAGCCAGGCGGGCACGGAGGTGCCGGCGAACGGGTACACCACCCGCTGCCCCGCGAGCTGCGCGGGACCCGGCGGGGGCTGCCCGGCGCCGCACGCCACCCCGGGCAGGCCCGCGGCGGTGATTGCGATGGCGGTGAAAAAGGAGGAGCTTTGGGCTCGACGTCGCATGAGACGCCGAAAGGCTCTCACGTGCGCCCACCGGGGCGCTGAGGTCACATGGCCGAGGACGAACCCACCGATCCCCCCGCAATGGACGCTTCCGAACACGAGCCTGCCTTCGGCCCAGCCGCCGAGATCGCGCGCCTGCTGGACGCCACCGAGGAGCGCATCACCACGCTCCGGGACGCCCTGGACCGCAGCGAGAAGCGCCTGCAGTCGGTGATCGACGCCCTCCCCATCGGCATCGCCGTGGTCGCGGAGGACCGCCGGGTGCTGGCCGCGAACCCCGTCGCCTGCGCCCTGGTGCCGGACTGCGAGCCGGGCGGGGTGCTGCCCCTGGAGGGCGACCCGCCGCTCACCGACGGCCTCGCCGCCGTGGTCCGGGTGGCGAGCGGCACGCGCCGCATCGAGGTGCGCACCACCGCCGTGGCGTGGGACGACACCCCCGCCTTCCTGGTGATCATCGAGGAGGCCGAGGACATGGTCACCGGCCGGCGCCTGCGCCGCTCCGGCTCGACCGCCGCCCCCGTGAGCAGCCAGACCCTGAACGTCGCCTACCTGCCGGTGGTGGACCTCGCCAGCGGCCGCACCGCCGGCGTCGTGGCGATCCCCGCCGACGGCGGCGCCGTGACCGGGCCCGCCCTGCAGCGCCTCATCGCCCGTGCCGCGGGTGCCCTCGCCGACTGGAGCGCCGGCCGTCACGCCAGCGAGCAGCCGTTCGTGATGGTGTCCGCACCCGGCGCGATCGCCGACGGCGGGCTCCCGCCGTTCGTGGAGGCCGTCGTGCGCCGGGCGGGCGCGCCGCGCAGCCGCCTGTGGCTGCGGATCCCGGAGGCGGAGGCCGCCGGCGGCGGTGAGGCCGCCCGTGAGGCGCTCGGCGCGCTGCGACGCGCCGGGGTGCGCACCGTGCTGGAGCGGTTCGGCGGCGGGTCCACGGCCCTGGAGGCCCTGCGGACCCTGCCGGTGGACGGCGTGGTGATCGACGCGGACCTGGTGGCCACGGGGGACTGGGCGGTCATCCAGACCGCGATGTCGGTGGCGCGTCATCTGGGGCTGGTGCCGTTCGCGTCAGGCGTGGCGGACGAGGGCGCGGCGGCGCGCCTGCGGGCGCTGGGCTGCCGCAACGCGGAGGGTCCCCTGTACGGGGAGGGCGTGGCGACCCGGGACGCGGCGAGCCTGCTGGGCCGTGCACCGGGCGACGCCAGGGAGCAGCCCGCCGGCTGACCGGGCGCGGGGCGCCCGGCCAGCGGCCGGCGTGCGTCCTACTTGGCGAGCAGCTGGTTCTGCCGCTCGAGCAGGGCCTTGATCTCGCCCAGGAGCTCCTCCTGGGACGGACCCTCATCCTCGGCCGTCTTGTTGCGCTCCATGATCTTCGTGACGGGCCTCACCACGAAGAAGAACACCGCCGCGGCGATGAAGATGAAGGTGATCACGGCCGTGATGAACGCGCCGTACTTGAACACCGAGTCGTTGATGCTGAACGTGAGGTCGTTGAAGTTCGGCTTCCCGCCGAAAGCGGCGAGGATCGGCATGATGAGGTTGTCGACCAGGGCGGTCACCACGGCGGCGAACGCGGCGCCGATGACGAACGCGACGGCCAGCTCCAGCAGGTTGCCCTGCAGCAGGAACTTCTTGAAGTCGGCGAGCATGAGGTGCGTTTCCCTTTCGGGCGGGGGTGTGATGATGCGCCAGCCTACCCCTCCCGCAGTGGCCGAGGCGACCCCCTCCCCCCGCTGGGCATTCCCTCGCCGCACCCATGACACGGGCCGCGCGCCGGAGCACACTCGTTCCATCCCCGGAGGGCACCCGGGGAAAGTGCGAGAGGGCCGGAGGGGCACCCGGCGCTCACGCCCCGGCGGCGGCCATCGGGACGGGAACCCCGATCGCCGCCGCCGGGCCCTGCGCCTCAGGCCCCCTGGCCGGTGAGCCCCGCCTCACCGGCCAGGCGTACGAGATCCGCCCGGGACGCCGCCCCCACCGCCGCGGTGACCGCCCGGCGGCGGCGATCCACCTCGGCGGCCGCGCAGCCCAGGTGGCGGGCGATGGCCGCCGTGCTGTGGCCCAGCGCCACCAGGCGCAGCACCTCCCGGTCGGCCGGGCCCAGGGCCGCGACCGCCGCGACGGCGCCCCGCACGCGGTGGGGCCGCTCCGCGGCGCGGGTCTCGGCGTCCGACAGGGCGCGGATCGCCCCGGTTACGTCCTCCGACGCACGTCGCTTGGGCAGCACCGCGTCGGCGCCGGCGCGCAGCGCCTGCCGCTCGGATGCCGCGCCGCCGGTGAGGACCAGCAGCCGCACGCCGGGCACCGCCGCCCGCATCGCGGCGACCGCGGAGGCACCGGAACGGCCCAGCAGGTCGCCGTCCAGCACCGCCACGTCGGGGTGCGCGTCCGCGGCGGCCACCGCGTCGTCGAGGGTCCCGGCCTCCGCGACCACGGCCATCCGCTGCTCGCGGTTCACCACCAGCCGCAGGCCGCGTCGCACCAGGGCGCGGGGATCGACCACCAGCACCCGGATCTCGGCCGTCGTCGTCGCCATGACGGAAGGGTCGCCTCCCGCGGCGCGCGGTTCATGAGCGGCCGGACGGATCGGTGCCCCCGGTTCACCCGGCACCTGCCCCCGGGACCGCCCGGAGTCGCGGCGCCCGTGCACCGTCCCCGCCCGCAATCCATCGGCAGCCCCCGTCGGACAGGCCGCGGACCTTCGGCGGGCGGGGCGGTGCGAACGGCCGCGTTGAGGACGGCCGTGCGGTGACGTTCCCACCGTGCCGGCCGGTCCCGCATCCGGGTCGGCCCGGGTGAGGCGGTTCACGGTGTGAGGGACATCCGGTGCACGCCCCAGCAGGAACCGGGGGTTTCCGGATCTGACCCCGCCGGGAAACCCGCACTATGTGAGCGGTGCCGGGCCGGCGCGGGGGCCAGCTCGGCACCACCGTTTCACAGGCGGGACAGGTCCAGCTCGACGATCACGGCGGCGCCGCGTCCCGGGGAGGAATCGACGTGCAGACGGCCGCCGAGCAGCGACACCCGTTCGCTGATGCCGGACAGGCCGTGGCGGCTGGTGACGGCCTCCGGGTCGAAGCCGCGGCCGTCGTCCTCGATCACCACGCGCAGCAGATCACCCTCGGTGGCGGCGGTCACGCTGAACGTGGCGGCCCCGCTGTGGCGGGCGATGTTGGTGAGGGCCTCCTGCACCACCCGGAAGATCGCGACCTCGGTCTCCTCCGGCAGCCCGTCCGGGAGGGCGTCGACGCTCACGTCGGCGTGGATGCCGGTGCCGCCGGAGGTCCGCATGGCCTGCTGGGCGATCGCCGACGCCAGGCCGTGCTCGCGCAGGGCGGCGGGGCGCAGGTCGGTGATGAGGTCGTGCAGGTGGTTCGCGGCCTCCACCACCTCCTTGCGCAGGTCGGTGAGCAGCTCCCGGTGCGCGGGGTCGACGTCCACGTCCTCCAGGACCCGCAGATGCAGGGACACCGCGGTGAGCACCTGGCCGGCCTCGTCGTGGAGCTCGCGGGCGATGCGGGCCCGCTCGGCCTCCTGCGCCTGGATCGCCCGGCGGAACCCCTCGGCGGTGGCCCGCTCGTTCGCGCGGGCGAGCTGCAGGGCGACGGCGGCGTGGGCGCGTTCGCGTTCGGCGTCGATGGCCCGGCCGTTGGCGACCGCCAGGGCCAGCTGGTTGCCCACCGCCGACAGCATCGCCCGCACGCCGTCCTCGGCGACCTCCTCGCCGGCGGCGCCCAGGGCACCCACCAGCTCGCCGGCGACGCGCAGTGCGACGACCTCGACGGGGCAGCGGGCGGCGCGGCGCAGGGCGGCCGCGAACACCTCCAGGTCCTCGGCGGTGCGGTCACCCACCGCGAGGGCGCGACGCGACGGGCCCTCGGCGACGCGCACCACCAGCTCGCCGTCCTCGGCGACCGCGATGCACGCGTACTCGACGCCGCGCACCATGAGGGCGTGGCCCACCACCGAGGGCAGGAGCTCCTCGAGGCTCCGTTCCTCGCTCATCCCGCGGGCGAGCACGTCCTGGAGCTCCCGCACGGTGCCCTGCAGCTGCTCGAGCTCCACGACGCGCAGGTGCTCCTCCTGCAGGCGCCGCGCCGTGGAGATGGCGGCGGCGGCCTGCGCGGCGAGGATCTCCAGGACCCGTTCGTCCTCCTCGGTGTACGGCCCGGAGGCCTTGTCGGCGAGGTACACGTTCCCGAACACGCGGCCGCGGTGGATGATGGGGGCGCCGAGGAACGAGGTCATCACGGGGTGGCCGGGCGGGAACCCGCAGGACCGCGGGTCCTCGGCGATGCGGTCCAGTCGGAGGGTGTGGCGGTCGCTCAGCAGGACACCGAGAACGCCGCGGCCGGTGGGGGGCTCCCCCACCTGCCGGGCGGTGGACGGGTCGAGCCCGGCGGTGAGGAACCGCTCGATGCCGGTGCCGGACGGGTCGAGCACGCCCAGCGCCGCGTAGGGGGAGTCCAGCAGGCGCCGGGCGCTCTCCAGGAGCGTCTTGAGGATCTCCTCCAGGGATGGCTCCGCGGCGAGGCGGATGCCGGTCTCCAGGAGCTCGCCGGTGCGGGCGTCGGCGTGCGGCGGCACCACGGGCGGCGGGGCCGTGTTGCGGGCCCGCAGGTCGGAGAGCCGCTGCGCGAGGGTCTCGGCGGGCAGGTCCGGGGCGGCGTGCACGCCCACCAGCAGCTCGGTGACGGGTTCGGAGGCGGGGGTGAGCCGGGCCGCGAACGCCGTGCCGTGCGCGGCGGGGCGGTGGGCGCCCCACAGGCCCATCACGGCCTCGTGCCGGGCGGACCCCACGCGCCACACCCCGAGTCCGCGGCGGCCGCGGGCAACCGATTCCAGGGCACGCACGGCGGCGGCGGTGGGCTCCGGGGGACGGCGCCGCGTGCCGGTGTGGATCTCCGGCGGCCCGGACTCGGCGATGCGCACCAGCATGCATCCCTCCAGGCCCAGGGCGCTGCGGGCGTCCCTGAGGCGCGCGGATGGCGTGGCCGCCCTGCGAGCCGCCGTCCGTCGCCGTGTCGTGGAGTGCTGTGGCATCGCCTGGTCCCCGGGAACTGCGGCCACGGTACACCCTCCGCGGGACACGGGAGACCACGGTGACCGCCTTTCGGGACCGCGCGGACGCCGGACGGGCCGTGGCCCGTGCGCTCGCCGGCACCGCCCTCACGGATCCGCTGGTGCTGGGACTGGCGCGCGGCGGCGTCCCGGTCGCCGCGGAGGTGGCCGCCGCGCTCGGCGGGCGGCTGGACGTGCTGGTGGTGCGCAAGGTGGGGCACCCCCAGCAGCCCGAGTACGCCCTGGGCGCCGTGACCGCCGACGGCACCCGGTACCTGCGGCAGGCGGTGCCGGGCATCGAGGCGGTCGCCGAGCGGGCCGCCGCGGACGCCGCCGCCATGGAGCGGCGCCTGCGGGACGGGCGCCCGCCCCACCCGGTGGCCGGCCGGGACGTGGTGCTCGTGGACGACGGCCTCGCGACGGGCGCCACCATGGTCGCCGCCGCCCGGTCGGTGCGGGGCGCCGGCTGCCGACGTGTCGTGGTCGCCGTCCCGGTGGGGCCCGCCGACACACTGCGCGCCCTCCGCGGGGAGGCCGACGAGGTGGTGTGCGCCCTGGTCCCCCGCAACATGGTGGCCGTCTCGCGCTGGTACGACGACTTCCACCAGGTCAGCGACGGCGAGGTGCGGGGGCTCCTCACCCCCGGCTGAGGGCCCGGACCCGCGCGCCCGGCGCCGTTCGGGCGTGCACTCGGCGTCGACTCCTCGGTCAGATCACCGTCCAGGACGGCGTGATCCGCACGTCCAAGCCGTCCTCCGGCACATCCAGGACCATGGAGAGCGCCCCCCGGATCATCGCGTCGGCCTGGTCGAGGCGCCTCGCCTGGGACGGGGCGCCCGGGGCCCCTTCGGTCTCCAGGGCCCACCACCGCTCGCTGCGGGTCGCGGTCACCTGACACGTCGTTCGGCTGCCCATCACCCCTCCGCCGGGCCAACCGGCCGGAACCCCCCGTCGCCGTCCTTCGCCCCAGGGGAGAGCCCGACTTGGTATCAACCGGGACCGTCGTGCCGCCCGGAGGCCTCCGCGCCAGACGCCGGAACCCATGTCCATCGCGATCGGGACGGGCGGATTCGAACCGCCGACCCCCGGCACCCAAAGCCGGTGCGCTACCAGACTGCGCCACGTCCCGAACCTGCCGGGGAACCGTAGCGGACGTCCGGATGGCGGACCCCTCAACCGTCCTTGCGGCGGTACAGCTGCCCGTCGGCCATCTCGAGCAGCTCGATGACGTCCACGTCCGGCCGGCCTGCGGCGAGACCCAGCGACACCGACACCCCCTCGAGGGCGGCGGAGCCCGACAGGGACGTCCGGAGGGCCTCGCGCAGCCCGGCCGATGCGCGCTCGACGTCGCCGACGGACCCCGCGACCCAGCAGCCGAACTCGTCGCCGCCCAGGCGGCCGGCGGTGCCGAAGCGGGCCAGCACGCGGGCGACCTCCACCAGCAGGAGGTCCCCCACACGGTGGCCGTGCGTGTCGTTGACCCGCTTGAAGTCGTCGACGTCGGCGAGCAGGACGGCCCCGCCGCCGCCGTCGGCGAGGCGCTCTCTCAGGTGCTGCAGGAACGCCCGGCGGTTCAGGACCCCGGTGAGGTCGTCCACGCGGGCCTGCTCCTCCAGCCGCGCGACCCGCTCCCCGATGCCGCTGCCCTGGGCGACGCCGTGCCCGGCGAGGGCCTGCTCGGCGATCTGGTCCAGGTCCTCCGCCTCCAGGCCCAGGCGCGTGAGGGCACGTGACAGCAGCGCGGTGTCGGGGACGTTCCCGTCGATGAGCTCCACCACGGCGTTGGCGAGCTGCACGCAGGCGGCCTCCCTGGTGGGGGCGGCGGCGGCGTCGGGGCTGCCGTGGTGCAGGCGCACGGCCTCCGCCACGTCGGCGGGAAGGCCCCAGCGCGCCGCCAGCACGCCGCCCGCGAGGGCATGGTCGGTGCCGAACCGCTCCCGTTCGGCGATCACGCGCTCCGCCCCGCCGGCGCAACGGCCCGCGAGGTCCTCCACGGCGGCCTCGCCGAACGCCATGGGCATCACCAGCTTGCCGACGTCGTGCAGCAGGCCGCCCAGGTGCGGCGCGTCCACGCCCACCCCGGCACGCTCGGCGATCACGGCGGCGGTGCTGCCCACCGCGACCGCGTGGATGTGCATGTGCCCGCGCGACGGGCGGCCGTTGCCCGGGACGTGCTCCAGGAACCGGTAGGTCGCGGCCTCCAGCGCCAGGCGCTTCACCGCCGTGCGGCCGATGAGGGTCACCGCCTGCCGCACCGTGCTCGCGCGGATGGGGCGGGCGTTGTGGGCGCTGTTGGCGAACCGCAGCAGGTTCGCCGCGAACGCCTCGTCGGACTCCATCGCCGCGACCAGGTCGCCGGTGGACGACTCCGGGTCCTCGGCGAGGCCGATGACCCGCAGGACGGTGCCCGACAGCACCGGGAGGCTGCCGAGGGCGTCGACCGCCCGGCCGACCGCGCTCTCCGCCTCGGAGGTTGGGTGATGTTCCTGCATGAGGGGCGTTCCGTTTCGGCTGGGGTGACCCCGCGGGGCGGGCCGAAGGACCGGACCCCGGTTGGTTCGGCACCCGTCACCGCGGCTTGAGCCGCGCGCCGATCCCACCCGCAGGACCCGGGGAATCCATCCCGCGGCCGGGCGCCGGGTGAGCGGACGCCCCGACCGCCCGGGGGCCTACCGCCCGGGCGCCGCCAGGGGGACGCGCTCGCCGTCGGTGAGGAGCACCGCGTCGAGCACCTCCCAGTCCCGGCCGAGCCGGGCGAGGTTCATCTCCACCGTGCCGCTGCCCACCGGCCCCGACACCTGCAGGGTCACCGACGCCGTGCCCGGCCCGTCGCTGCCGGGCATGGGCGGCGCCTCCACGCGCAGGGGCTCGCCGATCCACGACGCCATGGTGGGGTGGTGCACCAGGTAGGCCTTCACGGCCCGCTCCGCGCCCCGGGGCCGGGTGACGAACCAGTGGCCCACGATCACCACCGCGAACATGAGGTACACGTACGACAGGACCCCGGCGACCACCGACGCCCCCTCGCGCCCGTAGTACCCGGTGGCCACCGCCGCGGCGATGAAGAACACGCCGAACATGACCGCGGCGCCCAGCGAGAGCGCGCGAGCGACCGGCATGTCCAGGAACCGCCGCATCAGGCCACCCAGATCTCCGCGAGCTTGGCCAGCGTGTCCCGCAGGCGGGCGAGGGTCTGCTCGCGGCCCAGCAGCACCATGCTCTCGTAGATGCCGGTGGACACCCGCTGCCCGGTGATCGCGACGCGCTGCGGCTCCAGGAACCCGCGGGCGTCCTCCCCCAGGACGTGCAGCTGATCCTGGAGGACCTCCTTGATGGCCTCGGCGGTCCAGTCCTCCAGCTGCTCCAGGCGCCCGAGGCCCGCCCCCACCACCTGGATCGACCGCCGCACGTCGGCGGTGAGCTGCGCCCACGCCTCCGGGTCCATCTCCAGGGGCCGGAACAGCCAGCCCGCGAGGATGTCGAACTCCCCGAGGGTGGACAGCTTGCGCTTCACCGACGGCGCCACCCGCGCGGCCAGGGCCTCCTGCTCCGGCGTGGTGACATAGCCGGTGCGCACCAGGTGCTCCATGAGGGTGGCGGTGAACGTGGCGTCGTCCATCATCCGCAGGTACCGGCCGTTGATGACCTGCAGCTTCTTGAGGTCGAACACCGCCGGGCTCTTGCTGATGCGGGCGACGGAGAACCGCTCGACGAGCTCCGGCACGGTGAACATCGTGGTCTTGTCGTCGAAGCTCCAGCCCAGCAGGGCCAGGGCGTTGATGACCGCCGCAGGGATGTAGCCGGCCTCCTGCAGGTCCTCCACCGACGCCGCCCCGTGGCGCTTGGACAGGCGTTTCTTGTCGGGTCCCAGGATGAGCGGGATGTGCGCGTACTGCGGCGGGGTGCCGTCCAGCGCGCGGATGACCATCATCTGCTTGGGCGTGTTGGAGATGTGGTCCTCGCCGCGCACCACGTGGGTGATGCCCATCTCCAGGTCGTCGACGGCGGCCGCCAGGTTGTAGGTGGGCGTGCCGTCGGACCGGGCCACCACGAAGTCCTCGATGGCGCCGTGCTCGAACGCGACCTCGCCGCGGACGTAGTCGTCGATGACCGTGCGCCCGTCGAGCTCCACGGCGAACCGCCAGGCGGGCCTGCGGCCCTCCGCCTGGAACCGGGCGATGTCCGCCTCGCTCCAGTCGCGGCGGCCCCGCACCACGGGGGCGCGCTTGTCGGCGCGGGCGGCGGCCCGCTGTGCCTCCAGCTCCTCCTCCGACTCCCACGCGGCATAGACGGCACCGGACGCCTTGAGCCGCTCGATGGCGGCGCGGTACACCTCGTCGCGTTCGCTCTGCCGGTACGGGCCCTCGTCCCAGTCCAGGCCGAGCCACGCCATCGCGCGCAGGATCTGCGCCTCGCTCTCGGGCGTGGAGCGCTCCCGGTCGGTGTCCTCCAGCCGGAGGATGAACGTGCCGCCGGTGTGGCGGGCCACGAGCCAGTTGAACAGGGCGGTGCGCGCGGAGCCCACATGGAGGTTGCCGGTGGGGCTGGGTGCGAACCGGACGCGCGCGGGCCCGGTGATGTCACGACGCTGAGGAGGAGCCACCCGGCAAGGATACCGACGCGGCGACGCCGCGCCCCGCCCCGCCGGGCACGCCGCCAGGACGTGCGCCGCAGGCCCCGCCCGGCATACGCTGGCCCCGCCATGCCCCCGCCGGACGACCACTACCCGGGCGCCGACCTGGTGGCCCGCGCGTTCCCCGCCGACGGCCGCGCCGGCCTGGCGATCGGCGTGCACGGCTGCGGCGGAGCGGCGGGCGTGGTGGGCACCCTCGCCGGTGCGCTGCGCCCCCACCGGTGGATCGAGAGCCGGGCGGCGGTGTCCGGCCTGCGCCGGCACGGCGCCGACGCCCTGGGCGCCATCCCCGCCCTGGCGGCCTGGACGATGCTGCACGCCGGCGCCGCCGCCCAGCCGGCCGAGCAGCTCACCGTGCACGAGGCCGCCCTCGCCCTGCGGGAGCTGCGCACCGCGTTCTGGACCGGCCGCGGCCTGAGGCCCCAGGAGCCGCTCATGCGCCTCCTGCACTTCCAGCTGGACGTCGTGGACCCGCATCTGCTGGCCCTCATGGCGCTCCCGCCGCGCTTGTGGCACCGCGGGGTGATCGCCTGCATCCGCGATGCCCGGCCGGAACCCGACCGGCGGGTCGCGGCGATCGAGGGGTGGCTCGCACGCCCGGCCTCGCCGCCGCCCGGATACGAGGTGTGGTGGGAGCACGCCCGAGCGGAGGCCCTCACGGTGCTGGCGGAGGTCGCCGCGCAGGCCGAGGAGGGCCCGCCGCCGCCGGTCGACGTGGACGCCCTGGAGCGGCTGTGGGACGCGCCGCCGTTCACCGGGCCACCGGCGGACGACCCGCCGGGCGCCGCCACCGGCGACGCGTAGGATCGGCGCATGCGATTCGGCGCGCACGTCTCCTCGTCCGGCGGCATCAGCAACGCGGTGGACCGCGGCCTGGCGATCGGCTGCGAGAGCCTGCAGGTGTTCACCCACAACCCGCGCACCTGGCGGCCCATCACCCACACCGACGAGCAGGTCGCGCTGTTCCGGCAGAAGGCGGCGGCCGCCGGCATGGGGCCCCTGGTGAGCCACGGGCTGTACCTCATCAACCTGGGGGCACCCGACAAGGAGGTCCCCACCGGGCCGCCCGGCAAGCCCGCCACCGCGACCCGGAACATCCACCGCAGCTCGGTGGAGAGCCTGATGCAGCACCTGGAGGTGGGTGAGCGGCTGGGGCTGGCGGGGGTCGTGCTGCACGTGGGCAGCAGCAAGGGATCCACCGAACCCGAGGCGATCGACCGCATCGGGACCGGCATCGCCCACGCCCTGGACGCCGTGCCCGGCGGCTGCTGCGTGTACCTGGAGAACACCGCCGGGGCGGGCGACACCATCGGCCGCACCTTCGAGCAGCTGCGCCGCGTCGCCGACGCCGTCGACCACCCCACCCGCCTGGGGTTCTGCCTCGACACCCAGCACCTGTTCGCCAGCGGCTACCCGGTGCACGAGGACGGCGGCATCGACCGGGTGCTGGAGGAGTTCGACCGGGTGGTGGGCGTCGAGCGGCTGCGGTGCCTGCACCTCAACGACTCGATGACGGCCTTCGGGTCGAACCGCGACCGCCACGAGAACCTCGGCGACGGGCTGATCGGCGAGGACGGGATGCGCCGCATCCTGGGGTGCCCCGCCCTGCAGGACCTGCCGGTGGTGCTGGAGGTGCCCGGCGTCGACGGCAACGGCCCCGACGCGGAGAACATGGACCGGGCCCGGCGGTTCCGGGAAGAGGGTCTGGCCCTCCGGGGCCAGGGGTAGGAGCCGCGCCGTGCCGACGCTCGAGGTCACCAATCCCTTCACCGGCGAGGTCATCGCCACCCTGGAGGAGGTCGGCGCCGACGCCGCGGACCGGGCGGTGGACCGCGCCCGGGCGTGCCTGCCGCCGGCCCCCGCCGCCGAGCGCGCCGAGATCCTGGAGCGCGCCGCGCGGCTGGTGACCGAGCGGGCGGAGCGGCTCGCACGCACGATCTGCGAGGAGGCCGCCAAGCCCATCGCCCAGGCCCGGGGGGAGGTCGCCCGGTGCCACGACACCCTCCTGTACTCGGCCATCGAGGCACGGACGCTGACGGGTGAGATGGTCCCGATGCACGGGACCGCCGCCGGGGAGGGGAAGCTCGCCTACGTCGTGCGTGAGCCCATCGGGGTGATCGGGGCGATCGCACCGTTCAACTTCCCCCTGAACCTGGTGGCGCACAAGGTCGCCCCGGCGATCGCCGCGGGCTGCCCGGTGGTGCTGAAGCCCGCCGAGACCACCCCCCTGTCGGGCCTCGCGCTCGCGGGGATCCTCCATGAGGCGGGCCTCCCCGAGGACGCACTGCAGGTGGTCATCGGCGCCGGCGCGGTGGTGGGCAACGCCCTGGTGGACCACCCGGACGTCGCGATGATCTCGTTCACCGGCTCGCCCGGGGTGGGCTGGGGGATCCGGGAGCGGGCCCCCCGCAAGCACGTGGCGCTGGAGCTCGGGAACGCCACGCCGGTGATCGTCGCCGAGGACGCGGACGTGGAGGCGGCGGCCGCCGCGGTCGCGGCCTCCGGGTTCGCCCACGCCGGGCAGTCGTGCATCAGCGTGCAGCGCGTGTACGCGCACCGGTCGGTGCACGCGGCGTTCCTGGAGGCCCTGGTGCCGCGGGTGGAGGCGCTGGTGGTGGGCGACCCCGCCGACGAGGCCACCCAGGTGGGGCCCGTGATCACCGAGGCCGCCCAGCGCCGGGTGATGGACTGGATCCGCCAGGCGCAGGCCGCGGGCGCGCGGATCCTCACCGGCGGCACCGAGGAGGGCCGCCTCATCCACCCCACCGTCCTGGACGGCATCACCCCCGGCATGCGGGTGAGCTGCGAGGAGGTCTTCGGGCCGGTGGTCGGGGTGGCGGGGTACGACACCGTGGACGAGGCCGTGGCGTTGGCGAACGCCTCGCCGTACGGCCTGCAGGCCGGCATCTTCACCGCCCGCGTGGACCACGCCGTCGCCTGGGCGCGGCGCCTGGAGTTCGGGGGGGTGGTGATCAACGCGACCCCCACCTTCCGCGCCGACCAGCAGCCCTACGGCGGCGTCAAGGACTCCGGCAACACCCGGGAGGGGCCGCGGTACGCGGTGCGGTCCATGACCGAGCCGAAGCTCGTGGTGATCGCCCTCCCGCAGTAACCGCCAGAACCGCCGAGGCGGCATTCCGCGCGGCGTTCGGAAACCGCGCCGAAACGCGCAACAATCGCGCCCATCGACGTGACGCCCGCATCCGGCGCGCCCAGCGCGCGGCTCACCTCCCCTCCCCCGCCGTTTCCCTCCGGGTGGACCGCGGACGCCCTGCTGCAGGCCGTCGGCGAGGGCGTCGCGGTGTACGACGCCGAGGGGCGGATGGCCGCGATGAACGCCCGCCTGGGTGACCTCACCGGCTTCGATCCCGGGGTGCTGGAGGGCACGGCCCTCCCGCCGCCGTGGTGGCCGCCGGAGGCCGCCGACGCCCTGCTCGGCGACATCCGCGCGCTGTGGGCCGGCGCCCCACCGGTGGAGGGCGAGTGCACGCTGTTGCGCAGCGACGGCACGAACCTGGTGGCCCGCGTGACCTGGGACGCGGCCCGTGACGGCGCCGGCCGCACGCTGGGCGTGGTGGTGACCGTGGAGGACGTCACCGAGCGGCTGCTGATCGAGGAGGCCTGGCAGGAGGCCCGCCGCACCCATGAGCTGCTGGCCGACAACTCCACCGACATCGTGGTGCGGGTGTCCAGCAGCCTGCGGTTCCTGTACCTGTCGCCGTCGGTGGAGCGCGTGCTGGGGTACGCCCTGGCCGAGATCAGCGGCGCGCGCCTGGAGGACTTCGTCCACCCCGACGACTGGCACACCGTGGTGCGCGAGCACCTCCGGCTGAGCCGCGGGGCGGACAGCGCCACCGCGACGTTCCGCATCCGGCACCGCGACGGGCAGTGGCTGTGGGTGGAGGCCGTGTCCCACGCCCTGCGCGACGAGGACGGCCGGCTCATCGAGGCGCAGTCCTCCGCCCGGGACGTCACCGCCCGCCGGGCCGTGGAGGAACGCAGCCGCAAGATGGCCGAGGAGCTGGGCTTCGTCGCCCGCCACGCCGGCGACATGATCTCGGCGCACGACCTGGACGGCGGCTTCCGGACCGTCAGCGAGGCGAGCCGGGCGCTGCTGGGCCGGGCCCCGGACGAACTGGTGGGCACCAGCCCCGTCGAGTACGTGCACACCGACGACCGGGAGCGCCTGCGGGCCGGCCTGCGGCGCCTGCGGGAGGGCCGGGCGTTCATCGAGACGCTCACCTACCGGGTGGTGCGTCCCGACGGCAGCTCCGTGTGGCTGGACACCAGCATCCGCCCGATCCACGACGACGACGGGGAGCTGTCGGCGCTCATCTGGGTGTCGCGCGACGCCACGGCCCGCCTCGCCGCCGAGCGGGAGGCCAGCGACCGGGCGGAGCGCTCGGAGCTGCAGGCCGCCGAGCAGGCGGCATTGCGGCGCGTGGCGATGGCGGTGGCGAACCAGACCGAGCCGGGCCCCGTGCTGGGGATGGTGGCCGAGGAGATCCCCCGCCTGCTGGAGGTCGACGGCGGCATGGTGCTGCGCTTCGACCACGACGACGCGCACGCCACCGTGGTGGCCGCCTCCCCGCGACTGCCGTGGCGGCCCGACGACCGGGTGCTGGTCGCCGACGGCACGGCCCTGGCGGCGCTGCGCGACAGCGGCCGCACCTCACGGGCCGCGGCGCCGCTGGAGTCACCCGGCGGCCACTCGGCGATGGTGTCGGCCGTCGCGGCGCCGGTGCGCGTGGACGAGGCCCTGTGGGGAGCGGCCGTCGCGGTGGGACGGCCCGGCGGGTCGGTGCCCGCCGGCGCGGAGGCCCGCCTGGAGCGGTTCGCGGAGCTGGTGTCGGTGGCCCTCGTCGCCCACGAGCAGCGGGAGCAGCTGCGCGAGCAGGCGCTGGAGGACCCCCTCACCGGGCTGGCGAACCACCGGGCGTTCCACGAGCGACTGCGCACCGAGGTGGCCCGCGCCCAGCGGTACGGGCGGCCGCTGAGCCTGGCGCTCATCGACATCGACCACTTCAAGCGGCTGAACGACCTGCACGGCCACCAGGCCGGCGACGCGGTGCTCGCGGCCCTCGCCCGCATGCTGGAGGGCAACGCCCGCGCCAGCGAGCTGATGGCCCGCGTGGGCGGTGAGGAGTTCGCGTGGATCCTCCCGGAGACCGACGGCCTCACCGCGATGCAGGCCCTCGAGCGCACCCGGGCGGCCATCGGCGGGGCGCCGCTGTGGCAGGGCGAGCGGATCACCGTGTCGGCGGGCGTGTCGGACCTGTCGCGTGCCCGTGACGCCGGTGAGCTGTACCGCCTGGCCGACGGCGCCCTGTACTGGGCGAAGGCCAACGGCCGCAACCAGGTGTGCCTGTACTCCCCGGAGGTCGTCGACTCCCTGTCGATCGAAGAGCGCGCGAACCGGCTGGAGCGCACCCAGACCCTGGTGGCGCTGCGGTCCCTCGCCCGGGCCGTGGACGCCAAGGACGCCTCCACCAAGGCGCATTCCGAGCGGGTGGCGAGCCTGTCCCGCCGCCTGGCCCTGGCGATCGGGTGGAGCCCGGAGCGGGCGGCGGTGCTGCGGGACGCGGCGCTGCTGCACGACGTGGGCAAGCTCGGCGTGCCCGACGCGGTGCTGTTCAAGCCCGGCGGTCTGGAGCCGTCCGAGTACGAGGTGGTGAAGCGGCACGCGGCCCTCGGCGCGGAGATCACCGCCGATGCGCTCACGGCGGAGCAGTGCCGGTGGATCCGGCATCACCACGAGCACTGGGACGGCGGCGGGTACCCCGACGGCCTCGCCGGCGAGGCGATCCCGGAGGGCGCGCGCCTCATCGCCGTCGCCGACGCGTGGGACGTGATGATCCGGGCCCGGCACTACGGCACGGTGCGCCCCGTGAGCGACGCGATCGCGGAGCTGGAGCGGTGCGCCGGCGCGCAGTTCTGGGAGCCCGCCGCGCGGGTGATGGCCCGCCTGGCGCGGGGCCCGCGGGCCGCCTGGGCGTCCTGACCGGCCGAGCACGCCGGGCCGGCGCGACCGCCCGCGGGCGGCGGATCCCCGGGGACGCTGCGCGCGGCGGGGCGGCGCTGTTAGGTTGGCCCGCGGAGTGGATTCCCCGATGCCATCCCGCCCCAGGCGCGCCGCGATCGCCGTGGCCGCCGTCGTCACCGCGGCCGCGGTGGTGGCGGTCGTCGTGATCGGCTCGCGGGGCGGTGGGGGCGGCGCATCCACCGGCACCGCGCCACCGACGGCGGCGTCCACCGAACCGCTGCCGGCCGGCGTGCCGGCGCTGCCGGAGTGGGGACCGGTCGCCGGGGTGCCGGAGGACTTCGGCGTCCCCGCCGGCGGGGACGCCGTCGTGCGGGACGTGGCGGACGGCACGGTGGTGGAGCTCACCCGCCCGGACGGCACGATGTACGCCACCGCGGAGATCGACGCGTCCGGCAGGTACCGCGGCGTGGAGTACTACGACGCCTCCGGCGACCTGGAGCTGTCGGTCGACCGGGTGGATGCCCTGCCGCCGGGCAGCCCCGTGGGCGCGTCCCAGGCGGGGCGCGGCGGCTGCCGCAACGTGCAGAACCGCAGCGGGCAGCGGTGGACGTCGATGCCCATCCCGTGGCGGCTGAACGCCCGGTCCGTGCCGCGCCGCCCGGGTGCGTCGCGGGTGCTCACCGCGGCGAAGGCGGCCCGCGCCACGTGGGCGCGCAACCGGAACCGGTGCGGCGTGCGCGACGCGTCCCGGGTGACGTTCCGGTACCGGGGGATCACCACCCGCGGGATCGGCAAGAACGGCATCAACACCATCGGGTTCGGCGAGACGAACGAGCTCGGCGGGGCCTGCGTGGGCGCCGTCGCGTGCACGTTCACGTGGTCGACGGGGCGCCGCTCCACCGAGAGCGACATCCGCGTCGACAAGAACCACCGGCGGGGGTACGCGGCCGGCGGCCGCCCGGGGCGCCGCATCGACCTGCAGAGCGTCCTGGTGCACGAAACCGGGCACACCCTGGGGCTTGAGCATGTGCGGGACACGGGGAACGTGATGTACCCGTTCGTCCGTGCCGGGAGCACCATCTACCGGCGCCTGGGGAGGGGCGATGCGCTGGCCGTCAACGCGCTGTACTAGCCGCGTCGCCGCCGCCGCCGCCGTGCTGCTGCTCGCGGGCGCCGCGGGCTGCGGGGACGACGCGGCGCAGGTGACGCCCACGCAGGCGACCACCGCGGGCCCCGCGACGACCACCGCACCCGGGGGGCCGCCGCCGGTGCGCGTGATCGGCGAGACCGGCGAGACCGAGATGGTGGGCTACGGCGGGTGCTGGAGCGAGGACGGCATGACGTCCTGCGGCGACCCGGTGTGGCCGGAATGCCCCAGTGCGTCCCTGCCGGACATCCCCGCCTTCGCCGGTGACGAGCTCACCTTCGTGCTGCCGTTCGGTGAGGTGACCTCCCTCACGCTCACCACGGGTGACGGCACCACCGTCACCGAGCTCGACCCCAAACCACGGGTCGACTGGAACGTGGTGGTCCCGGACGGACCCATCGTGCTGCGCGCCGAGGTCCCCGGACGCGGGGACCCGGCGTGGGCGGCGTGCCTGCTGCGGGTGCGATGAGGGCGGGGGTCGGGCCCCGGTCACCCAGACCCGGCGGGTCCGTGTCGGCCGGCGCTTGGTCACGAGGGCCCATCAGCTCGCCCGCAGGACCATCGCCCTGCCCGCCGGGACGACCACCGTCCGCCTGCGGAACGGCGCCTTCCGCCCGAGGACGGCCGTCGTCAAGGTCACGGGGACGGGGTTCTCGGCCCGCACCTCCGTCGCGCTCCGATGATCCCACCCCTCCCCGGCGCCCCCGCTGCGGGCGCCGGGGAGGGCTTGCTAGGGTCAGGGCCTGACGCGGGAGTAGCTCAGTTGGCTAGAGCGTCAGCCTTCCAAGCTGAGGGTCGCGGGTTCGAGTCCCGTCTCCCGCTCTGAATTTGCAGGGCTCTTCCATGTGTCGGGGATGCCGTCCCAGGACGCCCCCGACCTGTCCCCGACGGGCGCTCGGCAGGCCCTGAGAAAACCACGTCCGCGGCGAGCGACGGAGTCTGCGCGGCCTCGACGGCTCCGGGCACTATCGACTCATGCCTCACCCGCTGACGCTGCCCGGACTGCGGACCCTCGCTGAGAAGGCGCCGGAGGGGCTGGC
>JADLHW010000058.1 GCA_020848615.1 Thermoleophilia bacterium | reverse complement strand
GAGCGCGCTGCGGATCATCGCCTCCCGGATCACCGCGTCGCCGCTCACGGGCTCGGGCCGCCGGGCGTTCTCGTCCATGAGGGCGTCCACGAGCTCGGGGTCCAGGGACCCCGCGTTCACGCCGATCCGCACCGGCTTGCCATGGTCGATCGCGGCCTGCACGATCGCGGCGAAGTTGGCGTCGTGCCGCGCCCCGCGGCCCACGTTGCCCGGGTTGATGCGGTACTTGTCGAGCGCCTCCGCGGCGTCCGGGAACTCGGCGAGCAGCGTGTGGCCGTTGTAGTGGAAGTCGCCCACCAGGGGCACGCTCACGCCGTGGTCGTCGCGCAGCCGGGCCCGGATCTCGGCCACCTTCGCGGCGGCGGCCCGGTTGTTCACGGTGATGCGGACGATCTCCGACCCGGCGGCGGCCAGCTCGGCCACCTGCCGCGCGGTCCCGGGGGCGTCCGCGGTGTCGGTGTTGGTCATGGACTGGACCACCACCGGGGCGCCGCCGCCCACGGTGACGCCGCCCACGACGCAGCCGACGCTGTTCCGGGCTGTGCTCATCCCGCCGCCAGGCTAGCGCGGCCCCAGGACCGTGCCGTTGCTGATGTCGATGATGTCGTTCTGCACCACGAAGACCATCATGAGGAGCATCAGGGCGAGGCCCACCATGCTCGCCCGCTCGAACACCGCCCGCGGCAGCGGCGAGCCGCGCAGCTTCTCGATGAACGCGAACAGGATGTGGCCCCCGTCGAGCGGCGGGAACGGGATGAGGTTGAAGATCGCCAGGGCGAGGCTCAGCACGCCGATGAACTGCAGGATCGTGGGGATCCCCTCATCGGCGATCTCGTTGTAGACGGCCCCGACGCCCACGACGCTCTGGATGTCCTCCCGCGCCTGCTCGGACGTGAACACCCGGCCCAGCTGCTTGCCGGACTCCGAGACGACGAACCAGCTGTAGTCCAGGCCCTCGCCGATGCCGCGCGTGAACCCGTATTGCTCGTCCGGTCCGCGCTCCACGCCGAAGCCGAAGCCCAGGCGTCCCACCGGCTTGCCGTCGACCTGCACGGAGCGCAGGGTCGCCGTCCGCGTCACCCGCGTGCCGTCGTGCACGTAGGTCACCGCGACCCGCTCGCCCGGCCGCGCCTCGATGATGTCGCGCAGCTTCTGGGGGTCGGTCACCGCGGTGCCGTCCACGGCGACGATGCGGTCGCCGGGCTTCAGGCCGATGACGTCGGCCGGCGCGCCCACCTCCACCTGCGCCACCGTCGTGGTGAGCTTGGCCGTGGGGATCCCCACCCAGAACATCGCGGTGAACGCGACGACCGCCAGCAGGATGTTCACGGCGGGCCCCGCGGCGATGGTCGCCACCTTCCGCCACGTCGCCGCCCGGTGGTAGGTGCGGTGGGCGTGCTCGGAGGGGACCTCCTCGTCGGGGGTCATCCCGCTGATCTTCACGTAGCCGCCCAGCGGCAGCCAGCCGATGGCGTACTCGGTGTCGCCGCGGGTGAACGACGCGACGGGCCGCCCGAAGAAGATCGAGAAGCGCTCCACGCGCATGCCGCACCGCTTGGCCACCACCATGTGGCCGGCCTCGTGCACCAGCACGAGGAACATGAGGATGAGGACGAACTGGGCGAGGTGGACCGCGAGGCTCACGCGCCGGCCCCCGCGAGGACCGCGCCGGTGGCGGCCCGGGCCCGCGCGTCGGCCGCCATGACGGCGTCCAGATCGTCACCGGGGCCACCGGGGACGGCCTCCAGGGCGCGCTCCACCAGGGCGGGGATGTCCAGGAACCCGATGCGGCCGTCGAGGAACGCGGCCACGGCGACCTCGTTCGCGGCGTTCAGGACCGCGGGCGCGGTGCCGCCGCGCTCGCCGGCGGCCCGCGCCAGGGCGAGGCAGCGGAAGGTCTGCTCGTCGGGGGGCATGAACTCCAGGGTACGCCCCATCAGGTCCATCGCCACCCGCTCCGGTGGCGGGGCCGGCCAGCGCAGGGCGTAGCCGATGGGCACGCGCATGTCCGGCGGCCCCAGGTGGGCGAGCACCGAGCCGTCCTCGACCCGCACCATCCCGTGCACCGCGGACTGGGGGTGCACGACCACCTCGATCCGCGCGTACGGGGTGCCGAACAGGTGGTGGGCCTCGATGACCTCCAGGCCCTTGTTCATGAGCGTGGCGGAGTCGATCGTGATCTTCGCGCCCATCGTCCAGGTGGGGTGCGCCAGGGCCTCCGCGGCGGTCACCCCGGCCAGGTCCGCGGCGGTGCGGCCGCGGAACGGGCCGCCGGAGGCGGTGAGCACCAGCGCCCGGATGCGCTCCTCCGGGACGCCCGCCACCAGCTGGAACAGCGCGGAGTGCTCGCTGTCGACCGGCACCAGCATCGCGCCGGTGCGCGCCCGCACGGCCGCGACGACCTCGCCGCCGGCGACCAGCGTCTCCTTGTTCGCGAGGGCGACGGGGATGCCGCGCTCGAGGGCGGCCAGGGTGGGCCGCAGGCCCGCCGCGCCCACCAGGGCGTTCAGGACGATGTCCGGGGCGGTCGCCTCGATGAGCTCCGCGAGGTCCTCGCCGGCCGTCATCGTCCCGCCGCCGGCGGCGCACACGGTGTGGGTCACGTCGTGCTCGGCGGCCTGGGCGGCCATCGCGCCGGCCCGGCACCCGCAGGCCAGGCCCACGGCGGCCAGGTCGTCGGCGGCGCGGATGACGTCGAGGGCCTGGACCCCGATGGAGCCCGTTGACCCGAGGATGAGGACGCGGCGCACGGCCGCCCATGTTAGAGGTGCTTCGTCGCCTCGCGGACCGACAGGGGCGACAGGACGTCCCGGTGTGCGGCGACGAACGCCCGCACCGCGTCCGGGTCGGTGCGCGCGTACTGCCGCAGGGCCCACCCGATGCCCTTGCGGATGAAGACGTCCGTGTCGCCGGCCCGCAGGGCGCAGTACCCGAACAGCCGGTCCGCGTCGGTGGCCTGTCTGGCGCCCAGCTGGTGGATGATCGCCGTGCGGGCGAGCCACACGTCGTCCCGGCCCGCCCAGTCGTCCATCACATCGGCGAGCCCCGGGTGCGCACGGACCATGGGGCCCACCACCCGGGATGCCAGGTGGTCCACGGTGTCCCACCACGACCTCGCGGTGATGCACCGCTCCACCACCCCGATGGCGCCCGCCGGCAGGCGCCCGGCGTGGCGCTGCAGCAGGACGCAGCCGAGGTACTGGAACTCCCGCTCCGGGAGCGCCCAGCAGGCGTCCACGGCGCGCGCCAGGTCGTCCTCCCGCATCCGCAGGCCGGCGAGCAGCGGCCGCTCGAGGCGCGCCCGCTCCGGGCGCGGGATCCCCAGGAACGGGAACCGGCCGCGCATGTACGCCGACATGGCGGCCGCACGCGCCGGGTCGGCGGCGCCGCGGAACGCGGCCCCGGCCGCCGCCATCAGCGCATCGGGGGTCACCGTCCGGGGACGAGCGTCTCCGCGGTCTCGCAGAAGGCGGCGACCAGGGCGACGCAGGCGTCCAGGTCGTCGGGATGGCACGTCTCCACCGACTGGTGGACGTATCGCGTGGGGATCGACACGCACCCCGCGGGTGCCCCGTCACCGGAGAGCTGCAGCTCGCGCGTGTCGGTGCCGCCCGCCGGCATGACCTCCAGCTGGTGCGGGATGTCCCGCTCCTCCGCGACCCGCACCAGGTGCTCCACGATGGCCCGCGGGACGATGGCCGAGGTGTCGTACACCTTGACGGCGGCGCCGCCGCCGACATCCGAGACGCGCTCGTGCGGCTTGGTGTCGGGCCCGTCGTTGGCGAGGGTGATGTCGATCGCCAGGGCCACCTCGGGGCGGATGCGCGCCGCGGCGACACGCGCGCCGCGCAGGCCCACCTCCTCCTGCACCGCGGCCACCGCGAACACCTCGCAGGCGGTGTCGCCCAGGGCCCGCATGGCCTCGATCATCACGTACAGGCCGGCGCGGTTGTCCAGGCTCTTGCCGGTCACCAGGTCGCCCATCCTCGTGATCTCGCGCTCACGGGTGACCACGTCCCCGGGCCGCACGAGCTCCTTCACGCGGTCGCCGGGCAGGCCCACGTCCACGTAGAAGTCCTCGAGCTTCACCGTGCGCTTGCGCTCCTCGGCGCTCATGAGGTGGATGGCCTTGCTGCCCATCACCCCCAGCAGGTCCTCCCTGCCGTGCACGATCACGCGCTGCGCGGTGAGGGTCTTCGCGTCGAACCCGCCCAGCGGCAGGATCCGGATGTAGCCGGAGTCCTCCACGTGGCGCACCATGAACGCGATCTCGTCCATGTGCGCGCAGAGCATGAGGCGAGGGCCGTCACCTGCGCGCCGGGCGACGAGCGACCCCATGGGGTCCACCCACACCTCGTCCACCAGGGGCTCCAGCTCGCGGCGCGCGACGGCGCGGATCTCATCCTCCCGGCCCGGGGCGCCGGGGGTCCTGCACAGCTCGGTGAGGAGTTCGAGGTTCATGCCGGGCACGGTACACCGCACGCCGTCCCGGCCCCACTGAAGTTTGCAGTGTGCAAGTGTGTCAGGATGCCGCACCGCCACCTCACCCCGGGACGCCCGTGAGCCGCCCGACCTCCACCCGGCTCACCCTCGCCGGGCTGGTCACCAGCGCCCTGGCGTTCGCCCTCATGCAGACGCTCCTCATCCCCGCGCTGCCCGTGCTGCAGCGCGAGCTCGGGACCTCCCAGGAGTGGATCACCTGGACGATCACCGTCTACCTGCTCACGGGCTCGGTGGTCACGCCGATCTTCGGCCGCCTGGGTGACCAGTACGGCAAGGTCCGGATGGCGGTGATCAGCCTCGGCGTGTTCCTGGTGGGGTCGCTCGGCGCGCTGGTGTCGTGGGACGTGGCGTCCCTGGTGGTCGCCCGCGGCGTGCAGGGCGTCGGGGCGGCCGTGTTCCCCCTGGCGTACGCGATCATCCGCGACGAGTTCCCGGAGCGCGACTGGAGCGTCGCGATGGGCGTCGTGTCCGCCACCCTCGGCGTGGGCGGCGGCATCGGGATCGTCGCGGCGGGCGTGATCGTCGACAACGCGTCGTGGCGGTGGCTGTTCGCGCTGTCGGCGGTGGTCGGCCTGCTCGCGCTGGTGCTGGTGTGGCGCTTCATCCCGGAGTCCCCGGTGCGCTCCCCGTCCCGGGTGGACGTGCCCGGCGCGCTCCTGCTGTCCGGCGGCCTGGTCTGCCTGCTGGTGGCGCTCACCGAGGGCGAGCCGCAGGGCTGGGGGTCGCCCGCCATCATCGGCCTGTTCGCCGCCTCCGCGGTGCTCCTGGCCGCGTGGGGCGTCGCCGAGTCCCGCATCGCCCAGCCGATGGTGGATCTGCGCATGCTCGCCCGGCGCACGGTGCTGTTCACCAACCTCACGGCGCTGATGTCCGGCTTCGCGCTGTACGCCACCTGGGTGCTGCTGCCCACGTTCTTCCAGCTGCCGGCCAACCTCCCCGCGGAGCTCCGGCCGCTGGCGGACTACGGGTTCGGCACCTCCGTGACCGTCGCCGGCCTGTGGATGCTCCCCACGTCCTGCGCGATCATCGTCGCCGGACCCGTCGGGGGCCTGCTGGGCCGCCGCTTCGGCGCGCGCCTGCCGCTGGCCGCCGGGATGCTGCTGCTCGCGGCGGGCTGCGCCGGCATCGCGCTGTGGCACGGCTCCCCCACCCCCGTCGCCGTGAGCTTCCTGGTGGCCGGCCTGGGGATCGGCTTCTCGTTCGCCGCGATGCCGCGCCTCATCGTGGGTGCCGTGGCGCCCACCGAGACCGCCGTGGCGACGGGCATGAACAACGTCATCCGCACCGTCGGCGGGGTCGTCGGCGCCCAGATCGCCGCCGTGCTGGTGGCCGCCCACCACGTGAACGGCGGCCCGGTGCCGGCCGAGCGCGGCTTCACGATCGCCTTCTGGGTGAGCGTCGCCGGCGCCGTCGTGGGCGCCGGCACGGCGTTCCTCATCTCGGGGCGCCGCGCGCGACCGGTGGCGGTGGCGGTCTCGGCGGACGCCTGAGCACGGCGCTGAGGCGCGTGCGCCCGGACCGGGGAGACGCGCGGTCGCTCAGCCCGGCCGCACCCGGATGAACCGCACGACCGCCCGGTGGGACGCCGCATCGACGCGCGATCCCACCAGGCCCGGGATGGGAGCGTCATCCCTGCTGAGGACACCGGGGGACGCGAGCGGGACCCGGAAGGCACGGGCCGTGCCGAAGATCCTCCCCGGCGACAGCGGCGCGGGCCGAAGGTCCGCCGGCTCGGCGAACCCCCGCGTCGGCGGTCCCGACGCGGTCTCGACGCCGTTCACCCCGCACAGCCTCGGGGACGGCAGCGGGGGCAGCGGGTCGCCCCACAACCGCAGCGACAGCCTGCCGCCCCGGTACTGGAGGGCGAAGTTCTCCGCCCCGCCGCGTCGCCCGCACAGCTCCTCGTCGCCGACCCGCTCGACGACCGGGTCGCACACCTCGGGGGGCCCGGCCCGCTCGGCCTGACCGGCGGCCACGTTCGCGATGGTGGCCCGGACGTTGAAGACGGTCGGGGCGAACGGCGACCTGCCCACCCGCCGGATGAGGACGACGCTCCCGCGTCCGCTCCCCAGGCGCACGAACTCGACGCGCAGCCCGCGACCCCGGCCGTACTCGTAGGTCTCGGTGCTCCGCGTCCTCGAGGCGATCGTGCACACCCCGACCTGCCCGTTCAGCGTGACGGTGCGGGTCGCCCTGCCCGTTCCCTCCACCACCACGTCGAAGGTCGCCCGGTCGGAGGCCGGCGGCGCCGGTGCCCGCGGCGCGGCGACCAGCGCCGGGGAGGCGGCCGGGACCGCCAGGACTCCCGCAAGGACGATCAGGTGCCAGCGGCCCGCCATCACCCGCCTCTCCGTCGATCCTCGGGCCCGCGGCGGGGGGCGGCGGTCTCCGTGCGCGATCCACCCTCTCTCCCGCATCGGCCCGCCGTCAAGCCCGCCTTGACGCATGCGGCCCGCCGCCCCGAGAGTACGGACGCCGGGCGCGTCGTTCCGGTGACCGGCGGGCACCTGCGGACGGGTGGATCGTTGCATGAGGCGTGCGCTCGCAGTCGCGTTCCTGACGATCGGTTGGTGCGCCGTGCCCGCGCGCGCGCAGGTCCCGCCGTGCGACGCGGCGGTCACGGCGCCGGCGACGCTCACGGCGGTGGACCGGTTCGCCGCGTTCGGGGACCCGACGCTGGTCGCCACGCATTCCGCCCTGCTCGCGCTGGACTTCGGGGAGGGCGCGGCGTCCGGATCCGTCGACCGGGAGAGCATCCGGTTCTCCTCGGCGACGCCCGGGCTGCGGGAGGAGGACGGCAAGCCGGTCTTCGTCGCCACCGGTCCCGGACCGGCCGAGATCCGCGCGGACTGGGAGCAGGAGGTCCTCGTGGGCGAGGAGATCCGGCGCTGCTCGGGTTCGGCGGCGACGACGTTCACGTTCGTCGCGCCGCGGCCGCTCCGGCTCTCGGTGTCCGGCGGCGTCGCCGACTTCGGCGGCTACGTCCGCACGCGACGGGGGTTCACGGGCCAGATCGTGAGCCTCTCCATCGACGTGATCGCGGGCCGGCGGTCCGACTTCGGCGACGTGACGGTCCGCTGGCGCGTCCGCCGCGGCAGGGCCGCCCACCCGGCCGGTCCCTTCCGGGTGGCGGTGGTGCGGCTCCTCGGCATCGGCGGCGCGCCGAGGCTCCTGGGCACCGCCGCTCGGCTGCGCCTCTCCGGCGAGCTGTTCGCGTTCGCCTCCCGCGCCGACGACAGGAACGACATCGCACGGATCGTCCTCGGCAACCTCCCGCGCTTCAGGGGCAGGGGCGGCTACGAGGTTCAGGTGCTGCAGCGTGGCGCGCGGCTGCTGCGCGTGCGCGGCACGTTGCGGTCGTGCCACAAACGGCAGGGCTGCATGTCCGACGGTCGCATCGAGTCGGCGGAGCCACTCGTGACCTTCGGACGCTGATCACCGGCCGCCCCACCCCCCGGGGATGTCGTCAGGCGGTCAGCGCCACCGTCACGAAGTACGCCGTCACCGTGGCGAACATCAGGGCGTCGAAGCGGTCGAGGATGCCGCCGTGGCCGGCGAGGATGCGGCCCGAGTCCTTCGCGCCGACGTCGCGCTTGAGCATCGACTCGAACAGGTCGCCCACGAACCCGGCGACGCAGATGCAGGCGCCCAGGATGAGCGACTGCCCACCGGAGATCCAGTCCATGTACAGGCCGGCGACCCCCACGGACAGCGTCCCCACCGCCACACCGGTGATGAGGCCCTCCAGGGTCTTGCCGGGGGAGGTCTTCGGGGCGATCCTCCGGCTGCCCCACAGCTTGCCGCCGGCGAAGGACGCGGTGTCGAACACCCACGTCCCCACCAGCACGTTCGCGACGGCCGCGGCGCCGTGGGGCAGGTCCCGCGTGGCGACCAGCATCCCGAACGGCACGCCCACGTACAGCAGCCCGAACGCCGTGATGCCCATGCGGCCGGTCACGTCGTCCTTGCGCCCCAGGATGAGGCCGGCGATCGCCACGAGGCCCATGCCGGCGCCCGCCCCGATGAGGACCCCGCGCTCGGAGTCGGCGAGGACGTACGCCAGCAGCACGGAGGCGATGACGCCGAGGTACCCGGCCCACCGCAGCGGCCGCCAGGCGGCCGTGAGGTTGTAGAACTCGAACAGGGCCATCACGGCGATCAGGCCGACCGCGGCGGCGAACACCAGCCCGCCCCGGGCCACCACGGCGATCGCGACCGCGATGCCCGGCACGGCCACCAGCACGCGGGAGGCCAGCCCCCCGCCGGCCGACAGCCGCTCGCGCAGCGACGGGCCCGGCGGGCCCCGCTCCTCCGGCGGCTCGTCGCCCGGCCCCTCCGGCCCGGTGGCGGCCACCTCGGCGGGCAGGGGCCGCGACGCGTGCGTCTCCCCCTCCTCGCCCGGATCACCGGAGCCGCCGCCCCGCCCGAACCGCCTGCGGAGGTCCCTCACCGGCCGCCGAACCTGCGCTCGCGCGCCGCGTAGTCGGCGATCGCGGACTCCAGGTCCTCCGGGCCGAAGTCCGGCCACAGCTTGGGGGAGAAGAACAGCTCGGAGTACGCGGACTGCCACAGCAGGAAGTTCGACAGGCGCTGCTCGCCGCTGGTGCGGATGACCAGCTCCGGGTCGGTCATCTCCGGGCCGTACAGGGCGTGGCGGAACTGCTCCTCGGTGGGGGCGGTCACGCCCTCGGCCGCGAGGCGCGCGGCGGCGTCCAGGATCTCCTGGCGGCCGCCGTAGTTCATGGCGATGAACAGGTTGAGCCCCGTGCAGTGCGCGGTCTGGGCCTCGGAGCGGGCGATGCGCTCACGCAGCTCCGGCTTGAGCGCCTCGCGGCGACCGATGAACCGCATCCGCACCCGTTCCTCCAGGAGCTCCGGCACCTCCCGGTCGATGAGGTCCACGAACAGGTCCATCAGCTCGTCGACCTCCTCCTGCGGCCGCCGCCAGTTCTCCGTGGAGAAGCTGTAGACGGTGAGGTGCCGCACCCCCATGTCGGAGGCGTGCCGCACCACACGCTTCAGCGCCCGGGCGCCGGCCCGGTGGCCCGCCCCCACGGGCATGCTCCGCGTCCGCGCCCATCGCCCGTTGCCGTCCATGATGATGGCGATCGAGGCGGGCACGCGGCCCAGCGGCACGCGCGGGCTTGACCGCGCGAGCCGGCCGAGGCCCAGGATCGTGCGGGCCGCCCGCAGGCGGGTTGCGATGGTCATGACGGCGGTCCGGTGACGGCGCGGAGGCGCCGTCACACCTCCATGATCTCGGCTTCCTTGCGGTGGAGCATCTCGTCGATCGACTTGATCTCGGCATCCGTGATCTTCTGGATGTCGTCCTGGAGGCGGCCGATGTCGTTCTTGGTGAGGTCGCCCTCCTTCTCCGCCCGCTTGGCCTCGTTGAGGATGTCGCGGCGCACGTTGCGGATGGCGACGCGCTGCTCCTCCGCCATCTTCCCCACCAGGCGCTGGAGCTCCTTGCGGCGCTCCTCCGACAGCTGCGGGACCCCGATGCGGATGATCTGCCCGTCGTTGTTCGGCGTGAGCCCCAGGTCGGACTCCAGGATCGCCTTCTCGACGGCGCCGAACAGCGACCGGTCGTACGGCGCCACGGTGAGGAGCCGGGCCTCCGGCGCGCTGATCTGGGCGATCTGGTTGAGCGGCGTCTTCTGCCCGTAGGCGTCCACCTGGATGCGGTCCAGCAGGTGCGTGCTCGCACGGCCCGTCCGGACCGAGCCGATCTCGTTGGCGAACGCCTTCACCGCGCCCTCCATGCGGCGTTTCGCGTCGTTCAGGCGGTCCTTCACGACTCCCCCCTCATTCGGTGACCACGCGTGTGCCGACGTGCTCGCCCGACAGGATGCGGCCGATGTTGGACTCGTCCGCCATGTTGAACACGAGGATCGGCAGGCGGTTGTCCATGCACAGCGTCAGCGCCGTCGTGTCCATGACCCTCAGGCCCCGCTCGATGGCCTCCATGTGGCTGATGACCGGCAGCAACCGGGCGTCGGGCACCTCGCGCGGATCGGCGTCGAGCACGCCCTCCACGTTGTTCTTCGCCATCAGGATGCACTCCGCGCCGATCTCGAGGGCGCGCAGCGCGGCGGTGGTGTCGGTGGTGAAGAACGGGTTGCCGGTGCCCCCCGCGAAGATCACCACCCGCTTCTTCTCCAGGTGCCGGATGGCCCGCCGCCGGATGTACGGCTCCGCGACCTCCTGCATCGCGATCGCGGACTGCACGCGGGTCGCGAGCCCCAGCTTCTCCGTGGCGTCCTGGATCGCGAGGGCGTTCAGGACGGTGGCGATCATCCCCATGTAGTCGGCGGTCGCCCGGTCCATGCCCGCCGCCGTGCCGCTCACGCCGCGGAAGATGTTCCCGGCGCCCACGACGATGGCGACCTCCA
Source organism: Thermoleophilia bacterium (assembly GCA_020848615.1). Classification (GTDB taxonomy): domain Bacteria; phylum Actinomycetota; class Thermoleophilia; order Miltoncostaeales; family Miltoncostaeaceae. The sequence continues at coordinate 9,577 of JADLHW010000058.1, read as the reverse complement.
CGCCGCGCAGGACGGCGTCCCGCACCTGGCGGGCGATGGCGGTGATGCGGTCGGGGTCGATGCCGTACCCGTCCTCGCCGACCAGGGCCTCACCGGAGAGCTTCAGGACGACGCGGTCGAAGGCCGGGGCGGAGTCCGCCCCGGCCGGACCGGACCCGTCTGGGGTGCTACTGCCCACCGAGCTCGAAGCGCGCGAAACGCCGGACGGTGATGTTCTCGCCCACCTCGCCCGAGAGGGCCGCGCGGAGCTCCTCGATGGTGCGCGGCTTCTTCTCGGCCTGGTCCTTCACGAACTCCTGGTCCAGGAGGCAGATCTCCTTGAGGATCTTCGCGACGCGCCCCTCCACGGCCCGCTCGCGCGCCTGCTCCGGCACGTTCGCGGACTGCTCGGTCGCGATCTCGCGCTCCTTGGCGATGAACTCCGCCGGGACCTCGTCCGCGCTCACGAAGCGCGGCCGCATCGCGGCGATGTGCAGCGCCAGGTCGTGGACGAACTCCGTGAACCTCTCGCTGCGGGCGACGAAGTCGGTCTCGCAGTTCACCTCGAGCAGCACGCCGACGCGGCCGTTCATGTGGATGTAGCTGTCGACCATGCCCTCGTTGGCCTCGCGGCCGGCGCGCTTCTCGGCCGACGCGATGCCCTTCTTGCGCAGCAGCGTGACGGCGGCCTCCACGTCGCCGTTCGTCTCCGCAAGCGCCTTCTTGCAGTCCATCATCCCCGCGCCCGTCTGGTCGCGGAGCGCCTTCACCTGCTGAGCCGAGATGGCGGTGCTCACTCGGTGCGTCTCCTCGTGCGGTTCGGTTGGGTGGGGATGCGTCAGCCCGCGGCCGGCGCGTCGCCGGGGGGGTCGGGCGTCGGGGTCGCGGTCTCCTGCGGGGCGGCCTCGGCGGCGGGGGCCTCCGGGGCGGGGTCGGCGGCGGGGGCCTCCGGAGCCGGGGCCTCCGCGGCGGGCGCGGCCTCGGCGGCGGGTGCGGGAGCCGCCTCCGCGGCGGGCGCGGCCTCCGGAGCCGGGGCCGCCGGAGCCGGGGCGGCGGGGATCTCGGTGGCCTCCACGACGATCTGGGTGGGGGCCGGGGCCGCGGCGGCGCCCGTGGGGAGGCCCTTGCCCTCCAGCACGGCGTCCGCGAGGGCGCCGAGCACCAGGTTGCACGCGCGGATCGCGTCGTCGTTGCCCGGGATGACGTAGGTCGCCTCGTCCGGGTCGCAGTTGGTGTCGACCAGGCCGATCACCGGGATGCCGAGGCGGTTCGCCTCGCGCACGCCGATCGCCTCCTTCTTCAGGTCGACGATCACGATGGCGTCCGGGAGCCGCTGCATGTCGGCGACGCCGCCCAGGTTCGTCTCGAGCTTCTCCAGCTCGGCGAGCTTGGAGAGCCGCTCGCGGGTCGGCAGGAGCTCCAGCTGGTTCTCGCGCTTCTGGACGCGGAGCTGGTGGAGCTGCTTGATGCGGCTGCTGATCGTGCCCCAGTTGGTGAGCAGCCCGCCCAGCCAGCGGTGCGACACGTACGGCATGTTGCAGCGCACGGCGTGGTCGCGGATGGCGTCCTGGCACTGCTTCTTGGTGCCGACGAACATGATGGTGCCGCCCCGCTCGGCGATCGCGCGGCAGATGTCCTGCGCCCGCTCGAGCAGCACGATGGTCTGCTGCAGGTCGATGATGTAGATACCGCCGCGCTCACCGAAGATGTAGCGCTTCATCTTCGGGTTCCAGCGGCGGGTCTGGTGTCCGAAGTGGACGCCCGACTCCAGCAGCTGCTTCATCGTGACCGTGGACACGAAAGCGCTCCTTGTGCAGTGGTTTTCGTTGTGCGCGCCGGCACGCATCCGCATGGGACCCCCTCGCCGATCGGCGGCGCGAGGGCACCGTCCACGCGGACGACCGCATGCCGGGTCGTGTGGTGAACAGAACTTCGGCCGAGCAGTTTACCGCCTCAGGCGGTCGAGTACCTCGGCGAGGTCGTCCGGCAGGGGTGATTCGGCGTCCACGGTCTCCCCCTCCCGCTCCGGATGCGGGAACGTGAGCCGCCAGGCGTGCAGGAACTGCCGCGGCAGGCCGAGCGTCCCGCGGCCCCGCCCGTACACGGGGTCGCCCACCACGGGGTGGTTCACGGTCTCCAGGTGCACGCGGATCTGGTGGGTGCGGCCCGTCTCGAGCCGCACCTCGCAGAGGGCGAGCCCCGGGAACCGCTCCCGCACCTTCACGTGCGTCACGGCCTCCCGGCCCCCGGGCACGACCGCCATGCGCGTCCGGTCGCGCGGGTGGCGCGCCAGCGGCCGGTCGATGCTCATCGCCGGGGGCGGCTCGCCGTGCACCAGGGCCAGGTAGCGGCGGTCGATCGCGCGGTCCCGCAGCATGCGCTGCAGGCGCCGGTGGGCCCGCGGGGACCTCGCGACCACCAGCAGGCCGCTGGTGTCGCGGTCCAGCCGGTGGACGATCCCCGGCCGGGTGGGGTCGTCGCCGCCCGCCGCGTCGAGGGCGATGAGGCCGTGCACGAGGGTGCCGGTGTCGTGGCCGCGCGCGGGGTGGACCACCACGCCGGCCGGCTTGTCGATGACCAGCAGGTGCTCGTCCTCGTATGCGACGCTGAAGGGGACGCCGGCCTCGGGCACCAGCTCGGTGCTGGGCGCGGCGCGGGGCCGCACCTCCACCTCGTCGCCGGAGGCCAGGGCGTCGCGCTTCCTCGCCGGCCGCCCGTTGAGCGTGACCCGGTCCTCGGCGATGAGGCGCTGGGCCTCGGCCCGGCTCCCCACGTCCTCCAGGGCCGCCACGAACACGTCGAGGCGCGATCCCGCCGAGGCGGGATCCACCCGCACGAGCCGCACCGGTGGCTCGGCGGGGCTCAGGTCGCCGTGTCCTCCGCGTCCTCCTCGGAGGCCTCCAGCAGGCCCATCACGATGAGCACCGCCCCCACGCCGATGGCGATGTCGGCGAGGTTGAACGCCGGCCAGCGGGACAGGTCGATGTAGTCGGTGACGCCGGAGTGGAACACCCGGTCCAGGAGGTTGCCGAGGCTGCCGCCCACCAGGAACCCGGCGCCGGCGGCCGCCCACGGGTTGCGCCGCACCAGCCCCGCCAGGGCCACGGCGATGCCGCACAGCGCCAGGACGGTGACGGTGGCGACCACGCCCTGCCGGCCCGGGAACAGGCCGAAGGCGATGCCCTCGTTCGTGGTGCGGTCGATGCGGAGCCACCCCGTGAGGTCGGTGCCCTCGCCCTCCGCGTACACGGCGCGGATCGTGATCTTGAGGGCCTGGTCGGCGGCGAACACCAGCACCGCCAGCACCGCCATGAACGTCCACCGCGACCGGCGCTCCCGGCGCTCCCGGCGCTGGGCGGCGGCCATCACCTGCGTGTGGCTCAGCCTGCCGCCGCGGTCCCGGCTCATGCGGCGCCGGCCATGTCGGCCTCCAGCCGGGCCGCGAGGTTCCGTGACAGGGCCGCGGGGTCGCCGTCCACCTCGATGAGCTTGCGGGCACCGGACGAGCCGCGGCGCACGCGCACCGCGGACGGCCGCACGCCCGCCGCACCGGCCAGGTAGGCGCACAGGGCGGCGTTGCTCTGCCCCTTGTGGGGGGCCGCGGCGATCTGGATGCGCACCGCCCCGTCCTGCAGGCCCACGGCCAGGGTGCGCCGGGACCGCGGGACCGCCTTCACCGCGACCACCACGCCGCCGTCCGCGGCCGTGATCCAGACGGGCGGATCAGCCGCCACCGAGGAGGCCCAGCACGAGCTGCTCCACGATCCACAGCACCAGGAGGGCCACGATCGGGGAGATGTCGATCATGCCGAGCGGGGGGATGAACCGGCGGAAGATGTTGAGGTACCAGTCCACGCTCTGGCACACGAAGTCGTACGCGGAGCGGGCGACCCCGGCGACGGGCCGGGACGGGAAGAACGAGAACAGGATCCTGACCAGGATGAGCAGCGTGAACACCACGAACAGGGCGCTCACGTACGTTCTCAGCTGATCCACCCGGGCTCCATGTTCCGACGACCGATCGCCGTGCTCCTACAGTTCCGCCGCGCGGCGGGCCGCCGCGAGCACGGCGTCCGCGACGTGGGCCCGCACCGCGCCGCGCTCCAGCACGGCGACGCCGGCGACGGTGGTTCCCGCAGGCGAGCTTACCCGCTGGCGCAACACCGCCGGGTCCACGCCGTCCGACAACAGGGCCGCGGTGCCCGCCACGACCCCGCAGGCCATGGTGCGCGCCTGGTCGCGGGACAGGCCCGCGCCCACCCCGCCCTCCTCCAGCGCCTCCACGACCAGCGCCAGCAGCCCGGGGCCCGACCCGGCGAGCGCCGTGGCGGCGGGGAACAGCCGCTCGGGCAGCTCGACGACGGCCCCCGAGGGCCGCAGCAGCTCGACCAGCGCGGCCGTGCGGCCCGCGGCGACGCCGTCGGCGGCCAGGGCCACGATCCCGGCGCCCATGCGCACCGCGAGGTTCGGCATGGTCCGCACCAGGCCGGCGTCCGGGACGGCCTCCCGCAGCCGCGCGAGGTCCCAGCCGGCCATCACCGACAGCACGACGGTGCCGGCGGCGGTGCCGGCCGCGACGTCCCGCAGGGCCGCCGGGGCGTCCTTCGGCTTCACCGCCACGATCACCAGGTCCTGGGCGGCGGCATCGGCGACGCCGCCGGTGCGGCCGCCGCACTCGGCGGCACCCGCCTCCGCGGCCCCGGGGATCGCGTCCGCCACGACGGCGGCGGGCCCCAGCCCGGGCCGTCCGAGGAGCAGTCCGGCGAGCATGGCCCGGCCCATCGCGCCGGCGCCGACCAGCCCGATGCCGCGGGGCCAGTCCCCGGTGCCGCCCTCGTGCTCGGCCATCACCCGTCCTAGTACTGGTTGAAGAAGCCCTTCTCCAGCAACCGGGCCCGCTCCTCGGCGGAGACCTCGACGTTGCGCGGGGTGAGCATGAACACCTTGTCGGCGACGCGCTGCATGCCGCCGTCCAGGGCGTACGTGAGCCCGCTGGAGAAGTCGATGAGGCGCTTGGCGAGGTCCGTCTCGGCGCTCTGCAGGTTCAGGATCACCGGCACGCCGTTCTTGAACTTGTCGGCGATCTGCTGGGCGTCGTTGAAGTTCTTCGGGACCACCAGGTGCACCTCGGCGGGCTGCGGGCGGGACTCGACGGCGCGCATCACCGGCCGCGACGGCCGCTCGTCGGCGTACGGGTCGTCGTAGTCCTCGGACCGGCGGCTGCCGCCCAGCCGGCGCACGTTCGGCCGCTCGCGGTAGCCGCGCTCCATCTCCTCGACGGGGGCGCTCCGGCGGGACGACGCCGAGGACGACCCGCGGGGCGCCCGCGTGGGCGGCTCCTCGTCGACGTCGTCGTAGTAGTCGTCGTCGGGGTCGTCGGCCATCCCGAAGTAGACCAGGGTACGGCGCCACATGTCGCCGAGCGCCATCAGGCACGCCCCCGCTCGATCAGTCCACGTCCAACGCGCACGATGGTTGCTCCCTCTTCGGCGGCGACCACATGGTCCTGGCTGGTCCCCATGGACAGGTCACGCATGTCGTGGCGGCCGCGCCACTCCGCCGCGAGGGCGGCCGAGAGCTCCCGGGCGCGCGCGAAGGCGGCCCGGCTGTCCCCGGGTGCGGCGGCTGGTGCGGGCATGACCATGAGACCCCCGATCACGAGGTTCGGGTGCTCCGAGATCTCGTCGACGAACGCGCGGAGGCGCGCGGGGGTGATGCCGGCCTTGGTCGGTTCCTCATCGATGTTCACTTCGACGAGCACTCGGATGTCACCTTCTGCCCGTTTCGCGATCTCCGCGGCGAGCGCCGCGGAGTCGACGCTGTGGATGAGCCGGACCGCCGGCAGGACCTCGCGCACCTTGCGCCGCTGCAGGTGCCCGATGAAGTCGAACGACAGGGCGCCGCCGGCCGCGGCGCGCTTGGCCAGCAGGTCCTGCAGGCGGTTCTCGCCCAGGCGCGTGACCCCCGCGGCGAGCAGCGCCGGCACCTCGTCGGCGGGCAGGTACTTCCCGGCGACGAGCAGCTCGACCGCGCCCGGGGTCCGCCCGCCGCGGACGGCGGCCTCGTCCAGGCGCTCCCGCGTCTCGGCGATGGCGGCGCGCAGCCGGTCGGGGTCGAGTGCGCTCACGCCCCGGATGCTGACACAGCGGGCCACACGATCCCCGCCTGCCGGCCCGTGGCGGCCCCGTCCCGCCGATAGCTGAACCACCGCCCGCCGTCGCAGCGCGTGCAGGTCTCGAGCAGCCACACGGCCTCGGCGGGCACGCCGGCCTGCGTGAGGGCCGCGCGGGCGGCGCCGGCGAGGTCCAGGTGGCGGCCCCGCACCGGCGACGGCCCGAAGCGGGCTGTGAACCGGCCGCGGACATCGTCGCCCACCTCGTAGCAGCATGGCCCCACCCCGGGGCCGATCGCGGCCCCGGTGCGCGACGGGTCCCCGAGCGCGGCGACCGCGTTCTCCACGATGCCGAACGCCAGTCCCCGCCACCCGGAGTGGACGGCGGCCACGCGCGGCACGTCGCGCCGCCACAGCAGGATCGGCAGGCAGTCGGCGCCCAGCACCGCCAGGCCGGCGCCCGGCGCCGCGGTGGTGAGGCCGTCCCCATCCGGCCAGCCCTCGAGCGCGCCGCCGAACCCGCCGGGCACCGGCGGGGGCCCCGTGGCCCGCACCACGGTGCCGTGCACCTGCCGGCCCACCGACACCCGTGCCGGGTCGAGGCCCAGCGCGGCGCACACCGCCCGGCGGTTCGCCAGCACGGCGTCCGCCGCGTCGCCCTGCCCCCACCCGAGGTTGCAGGCGGTGAACGGCCCGGTGCTCACCCCGCCGGCCCGCGTGGTGACCGCCGCCCCGGCGGGGCCGTCCACCGGGGGCCGCACGATCACCGGGCCGTTCACGCGCCGTCCCGGGCGACCCGCAGCGCGAGCGCGAGCTGCCCGTCGCGGCCGTCCACCTCGCCGTCCAGCACCGCGGCGCGCACCGCGGCCAGGGCCCGGCCGATCGCCGGGCCGGGCGCGACGCCCGCGGACACCAGGTCCGCGCCGTCCACCGCGAGCTCCAGGCCGCGCGCGGTGCGCCACCACCCCTCCACCTGCGCGGCGCCGGCGGCGAGCGCGCCCAGGGCCGTGGCCGGCGGGACGTCGCGCAGCAGCGCGTCCACCGCCGACGGGGCGGGCGCGTCGCGGAGCCTGCCCGCCAGGGCCGCGCCCGCCTGCAGCTCCCGGCCCAGCGCCGCCGCCCACCCGGGCAGCGCCACGACCCCGAGGGCCGCGGGATCGAGCACCGCCCCCAGGCGCAGCGCCCACACCGGGGGTTCCGGGGCACCGTCGGCGCGCAGCGCCGCGGCGAGGTCCGCGAGGGCCTCGTGCGCGCCGGGGCGCAGGCCGGGGGCGCCCAGCTCGCGCAGGATCGCCACGCCCGGGGCGGGCTCGGGCTCCTCCAGCAGCCGCCGCAGCTCCTCCGCGACCCGGAACGCCGCCCAGTCCAGCCGCGGCGCCTCCCGGGCCGCCGCGGCCCGCGTGGCGGGCGCCAGGGCGAAGCCGAGCCGCCCCGCGTAGCGGGCGGCGCGGACCACCCGGCTGGGGTCCTCCGGGAACGCGTCGTCGCGGAGGGAGCGGATCACGCCCGCCGCCAGGTCGGCCGCGCCGCCGTGCGGGTCCTCGAGGACGCCCTCGCGCGGTCCGCTCACCCACACGGCCATGGCGTTCACCGAGAAGTCCCGGCGGGCGAGGTCGTCGGCGAGGCTGCCGGGCTCCACCTCCGGCAGGGCGCCCGGTGCGGGGTAGCGCTCCCGGCGTGCCGTGATGAGGTCCACGTGGCCCTCCCCGTGCGGCATCTCCAGGGCCGCCGTGCCGAACCGGCCGTGCATCACGGCGCGCACGCCCAGGGCGTGCGCGACCCGGGCGGCCACGGGCAGGGCGTCGCCCTCCACGACCAGGTCGAGGTCGTGGAGGTGGGGCCGCCCGAGGAGCGCGTCCCGGACCGCGCCGCCGACCACCGCGACGGAGCCGTCGAGGTGCGGCGCGACGCGTGCGAGCAGCGGGTGGCCGCGGAGGGCGGCCGTGAGGTTGGTAGCGTTCATCGGGTGAGCTCCGACCCAGTATCCAAGAAGCTGGCGATGCACTCGCCCCTGCGCGACCACGAGCTGATCGCGGCGATCGCCCGGTACGAGCACCTCACGGTGCCCGAGCTGGAGGAGGCGTGGATACGCGTCAACGAGGAGTTCCGGGCGTGGGTGGACGCCCCCGAGAACGCGGGCCGGCGCTTCCAGGACGCCCCGCAATACCGGGATCGCATCGCGATCGACTCCCTCCGGGAGTGGCGGACCTGGGCCGAGTAGGCCGGGCTCAGCCCGCCGGGAGCACGGCGATCGCCTCGATCTCGACGATCGCCCCGAGTGGCAGCGCCGCCACGCCCACGGTGGCCCGCGCCGGCGCGTGGCCGGCGAACGCCTCGGCATAGACCGCGTTCATCGCCGGGAAGTCGGCCATGTCGGTGAGGAACACGGTGGTCTTCACCACGTCGCCCATCCCCGCGCCGGCCGCCCGGAGGATCGCCAGCACGTTCGCGAGCGACCGCCTGGCCTGGGAGGTCATGTCCCGCCCGTCGAGCTCGCCCGTCGCCGGGTCCAGCGGCAGCTGGCCGGACACGAACACCATCCGCCCGCACGGGGCGGACATGCCCTGGCTGTAGGGCGCCCCGATCACGGGGGCGGGGGCCGCCTCCGTCCGCACCGGCTCGATGTGACCGCTCACCGCCGCACCGCCACGCCCGCATCCGCCATGGCCCGCTTGACCTCCTCGATCGAGTACACGCCGTCGTGGAACACCGAGGCCGCCAGGACCGCGTCCGCGTGCCCGTCGGTCACCGCCGCGGCGAAGTGCCCCAGCGTCCCGGCGCCGCCGGAGGCGATCACCGGGATGTGCGCCGCGCCCGTCACGGCCCGCAGCAGCTCCGTGTCGAAGCCGTCCTTGGTGCCGTCGCGGTCCATGCTGGTCAGCAGGATCTCCCCCGCACCGCGGTCCGCGGCCTCCGCGGCCCATGCCACGGCCTCGATGCCGGTGGGCGTGCGGCCGCCGTTGAGGTGGACCTCCCAGCCGTCGCCGCCGGTACGGCGCTTGGCGTCGATGGCGACCACGATGCACTGGCTGCCGAACCGGGCGGCGCCGCGGCCGATGAGGTCCGGGTAGCGCACCGCCGCGGAGTTCACCGACACCTTGTCGGCCCCCGCCGCGAGCACCGCGTACATGTCGTCCTCGCTGCGGATCCCGCCGCCGATGGTGAACGGGATGAACACCTGCTCCGCGGTCCGCTCGGCCAGCCCGACGATCGTGCCGCGCTCCTCGTGGCTCGCGGTGATGTCCAGGAACACCAGCTCGTCGGCGCCCTCGGCGTCGTAGCGGGCCGCCAGCTCCACGGGGTCCCCGGCGTCGCGCAGCCCCACGAAGTTCACGCCCTTCACCACCCGGCCGGCGTTCACGTCCAGGCACGGGATGACGCGGATCACCGCCGGGCCTTCCCGCGGGGGTTCGCCGGCTCGGCGCCCAGCACCGCGATCGCGTCGGGCACGCTGAACCGTCCCTCGTACAGGGCACGGCCCACGAT